>NHDG01000109.1 GCA_002167285.1 Planctomycetia bacterium TMED53 | reverse complement strand
TGATATCGACCTCCGCCAGTTCTTTGAACTGGTGGTACATCGAAGGCAGCTTGCGCTTCACGAAATCGGAATCGCGGTGGCTGATATCCAGGTAGGCACCGCCATGCTCAGAGCCGCGACCGGCCTTGACTTCACGCATGATAGCGCGGGCGACGACGTCGCGGGTCAGCAGTTCGGGTGGTCGGCGAGCCTCGCGGTCACCGTCGAGCCAACGCTGGGCTTCTTCTTTAGAGTCGGCGGTTTCCGGAGCAAAGCGATCGGGAATGTTGTCGAACATGAAGCGAACGCCATCCGAGTTGGTGAGGATGCCGCCCTCACCGCGGACTCCTTCGGTGACGAGGATACCCCGCACTGAAGGTGGCCAGACCATGCCGGTGGGGTGGAACTGGGTGAACTCCATGTCCATCAGTTCGGCGCCGGCGCGGGCGGCCATGCCGTAGCCATCGCCGGTGTACTCCCACGAGTTCGAGGTCACGCGCCATGCCTTGCCGGCTCCACCGGTGGCGAAGATGACCGCTGGGGCTTTGAAGATGACGAAGCGTCCAGTCTCCCGCCAGTAGGCGAGAAGGCCGCTGATTTTGCCGCCATCCATCAACAGATCGATGGCGATACACTCCATGTGCACGTCCATACCCTGGTGAATACCGTGGTCTTGCAGGGTGCGGATCAGCTCGAGACCGGTGCGGTCGCCGACGTGGGCGAGGCGCGGGTAACGGTGTCCGCCAAAGTTTCTCTGGTTGATCAGACCGGTACGGGTGCGATCGAAGACCGCGCCCCAATCTTCCAACTCACGAACTCGTTCGGGCGCATCCTGGGCGTGGATTGCAGCCATCTCCCAAACGTTGAGGAACTTGCCGCCACGCATCGTGTCACGAAAGTGGATCTTCCAGTTGTCGCGGCCGTCGACGTTGCCGAGTGCAGCAGCCATGCCGCCCTCTGCCATCACCGTGTGGGCCTTGCCGAGCAGGCTCTTGGTGATGACGCCGGTGTTGAGACCGAGGTTGGAGGTCTCGATGGCAGCACGCAACCCGGCGCCACCGGCACCGACGACGAGAACGTCGTGCTCGATCGTTTGGATTTCGTTGAGATCAATCATGGGGCCTCCTTACTTATTGCCCGCTGACGGCGGTGGACCACGTGTTGTAATCGGTGATCCAGCCGTTGCAGACGGCCCAGACATACAAATCGGTAAACATCACCCAGAAGAGGCTGATCCAGGCGAGCGGCATGTGACGCTCATTGAGCCAGGTCGAACCCTTCCAGATCGCATAGGTCAATCCGGTGCTGCCACTGTTGCCGTTGGCAAAGCGGTTAAGACGGCCGCCGATGACGTGTCTCCACGAGTGGCAGCCAAAGGTGTATCCACCGAGGAAGACCACGTTGAGCATCATCACCAGCGATCCCACCCCGAAGCCGAACTGGTAGCCGGCGGGGTCTTTTCCTGAAACAGCGTTCGAGATCCACGGTGCGCCGCTGGCATCGACCGGCATCCATAGCGCCAGCCAGAAGTCGTAGGTCAGAATGAAGATGAATGCGACCGCGCCATACATGGCGTAGCGGTGCAGATTCTGGATCAGCAGCAGCTTCGTCTCACCTTGGTAGGTGCCACTCGACAGCGGGCACACCGAGCACCCCGCCGGAGAACCGACGAGACTGCGGTAGTAGGCCTTGCGGTAGTAGTAGCAGGTGCCACGGAAGGAAGCGGGGAAAAGCAGAATGAAGAACGCCGGCGACAGCGGCAGGGCGATGGGCAGCCAGCCGACCATGCCCTTCCAGAAATCGATGGCTCCCTGGGGCAGGTTGCCCATCAGCGAGTGGAAGGTCGGCGATCCGGCAAAGAAATCCGGATTGGCATAGACGAGCGGTGAGTAGAAGGGCGACAGGTATGGAGCCGCGTAGTACTCGGTGCCCATGAAGGCGCGGAAATGAACGTAGACAACGAAGGCGCCGAAGCCGAGCAGTGTCAGCAGAGGGCCCTTCTGCCAAAAGTCACTTCTCTGGGTCTGGAGGGATTCGGTGACGTGGCCCCCCTTGGGTCGAATACCCTGGCGTGGGCCAAACCTTGCCTGTTCGGTGGTGGCGGTGCTCATGCGTTGCCACTCCTCTCCTCGGTCAGAATTCTCAGGTGTCCGTAGCCGTATGATCGCAAATGCTGCGGATTGGCATTGAGGATAACTGGAGAGGATCCGAACTTCACCCGAACCGGAGTGGACAACAAGGGTTTCCTGACCCTTTGCCAGGGTTCAGACTCGTCGTAAGAGAGGCTCTGCAGACCGTTGGGCGGAGGAGTGCACTTTGGCAAAAAAAACTCCTGACGAGGATCGAGATAATCCTTCAAAGGCCGTTCTACCCGCGGGGGAAGATTCCGCTAGTGGGGAGAGGGCTCAATTGGCCAATTTGGCGGTCGCCTCTCCGGATCGGGCTCTCTGGAATCTGCGCAGTATTCTGAACTCGATCGGTGAAGAACAGAGGGATCGTTTATTCGCAGCGCTGCAACACGCCGCAGATCCGGATGCGGCACTGGGTTGTTTGGAGAAAACCCTCACCGGAATGTACGGATTCCCGGAAGAGTTGCTTGAGCCTGGTCGCCTTGAAAGGCTGACATTCATCTTCGGAGCTGGCGAACCGATGGCCGATCTTTCTGAAGGTCATCTCGTCGAAATGACCTCTCCAGGATTTGCCGATCCTCGGGATCCGATGATCGACCCTCCTCGCATCGGTGGCGCTGATGAAACTGCCAGGCTGCGTTCTCTCTCCCGTTGGCACCGTCGCGAGTTATTGCGCATCGTTTGCTGCGAATTAGATGGCGGCATCGATGTGGAACAAACCGGTGATGCTCTCAGTGAGTTGGCAGATGAAACAGTGCGCGCCGCTTTTAAGGTGGTGGGAGCAGAAGAGTTGCCGATGGCGGTTGTTGCACTGGGTAAATGGGGTGGACGCGAACTCAATTTTTCCAGTGATATCGATCTCTACTTCTTGCGCGATGACGATACCGATCCGGGGCCATGTGAGTTGGCGGCCCGCGGTATTTTGCGGGCTCTCTCCGGTCATGGGGGCACCTTCCCTATTTATCGCACCGACCTGCGGCTGCGACCGGGAGGGGTTACCGGGCCATTGGTTCCGACAGTTAGTCAGGCACGATCGGAGTTCCGCGCTGTCGCTGGGACATGGGAGCGGATCGTACACATCCGCAGCCGAGCTGTGCACGACGGAACTCGCGGAATGAAGCGGCTTCTCAATGAAGTAGCCCACTTCGTTTTCCAACGCCCCTTCGACTTGGAGGAGATCCAAAAGTTGCAAGGGTGGAAGGAAGTTCTCGAGAGCAGCCCCGCTGGCAAGGATCAAACTGAGCTGAAGGTCGGTTGGGGAGGAATCAGGGATGTGGAGTATTTGGTGCAGTTTCTGCAACTACTTCACGGTCAGGTTCATCGCTCAATTCATAGTGGAAACATCTACCATTCGATTCGCAGGTTAGGAGCGATCGGTGCTCTGACACCTTCCGAGTCGGCGCGGATGCTCGACGGTTATCGATTCCTGCGTAGGGTCGAACACCATTGCATGTTGCAACACCGAAGGCAGTCATTCCAGCTGCCGGAAGATCCTGCTCTTCAGCGAGCTTTGTCACGATCCCTCGGCCACAAATCAGCGGAAGATCTTTTTACGGCTCTCGATCTAAGACGCGATCGGATTCGATCCATCCTCGAGTCACTCTTTCACACGCTCTTCAGGGGTTATGGCGATGAGAGTTCTGGTGAGGTGCACGTGGTACTGGCTTTCGAGCCAGAGCCGGAGGTAATCGATCGAGTTTTCGGGCGCTATGCATTTCGTGATCCTCGCAAGGCGTACCATTTGCTTCGCAGGCTCGCATTTCCGCGACAAACCGGCTTGCGATCACCCCGAGCTCGCCATTACCTGGCCGCCCTCTTTCCAGTGTTACTCGACGCGATCAAGTCGACACCGGATCCTGACCAGGCTGCGCTGATGTTCGTTCAATGCGTGGAAACTCTCGGAGCACCAGCAGTCTTTTATCAGCAACTGACTGAGCGCCCGGAGACGTGTCGGATCTTTGTCGATCTCTTCGGCCGCAGTCGTTATCTGTCCGAATTGTTGCTCAATCACCCGGGTGTTCTCGATGAGGTGGTCGATCGTGTGCGCACGGTACGCAGGGCGACCTTAGAGAGTTTGCTCGTGGAGTTGCGGGCATCCCTTGAAGGGATCGAGGAGGACACGGAAGTCACCTGCAGAATCCAAGAATTCCGCGCGCTTCACTCCATTCACATCGGCATCCTCGATTTAAGCGGCAGATTGCCCCTCGATCGTGTTTTGACCTCCCTCTCGATGGTCGCCAGGGCGATCTTGATCGTGATCGACGAGAGAGCTTTGATTCGCACCAGGGAGTTGGTGGGCGAGTTACAAGCAGACCCTGAGAATCCCCCCCGGCATGCCATCTTGGCATTGGGTCGACTCGGTGGCGATGAGATGGGTTATGCCAGTGATCTCGATGTGATTTTGGTTCATGACGGTTTCGGGACGACAGATAACGACCAGCCGGAGAGAGTCTTCTGGACGCAGCACCTGAAGAATGTCACTGAAATGATTGGTAAGCCAGGCACCGGTGGCCCCCTTTACGAGGTCGATTTGCGACTTCGGCCCGATGGTGCCGGTGGTGCCCTCGTCACTCGCTTTGATGAGTTTCGTGATTACTTCCTTGGTGAGCGATCACAGCTTTGGGAGCATCAAGCGCTCGTCCGCAGCAGTGCTGCATGTGGAGATGAAGATCTCGCAAAAGAGGTGATACAGTGGATCGACAGTCATCTTGGTCGCCATGTTGAGCCGAAGAAGATCGTCCTCGAACTGGGAGAAATGCACGAGCGCCGTCGCCAGGCGGGGCGTCGTGAAGGAATCGATTTCCGAACAGGACCGGGAGGGTTGATCGATATCGAGTTCCTCGTACAAAGTTTGGTCTTGAGGCATCACGAGGATCATCCGGAGATTCGGCAACCATCTACCGCGGCGGCGATCAAGGCATTGGCTTCTGCCGAGGTGATCCCTCCTGATGACGCTGTGATACTCCGAACCGCTTACCACTTTTTACGTCTGGTTGAAAACCGTCTGTCGATGATGCACCGAGCGAGCATCAAGGCTGTCCCGGAAGAGGATGCGAGTTTGCGCGAGTTGGCGATTCGTATCGGTTTTGAACCCACCCTTGCCGGCCAGCCAGAGGAGCGTTTGCGTATCGAGATGGACGTGCACACCGATCGGGTGCAGGAAATCTTCCGCCGTTTGCATCAAGAGGAGTCAAACTAGTCGGTCACGCTGCCGATTAGCTTTCCTTGCCCTCTAGCCACTCGACTGCACAATCGATGAGGTCATCCGCAGCCGAACTGCGGACGAGATCGTGGACGCACAGATCTTCGTAGCGAACGAGGCGGTGTGGCCGTTGCGGGTCCAGCGATTCACGCAATTTCGGTGCCCAGCGCAGTAGGCCGTTGTTGTTGACGATGGGGTCGAACCCCGGGGCGATGGCATAGGTCGGAGTGCGAACTTCACGAACCTTTGAATGAGCTCTTCCCATCGCCGGCAGTAATCGGCCGAGGAAGCACATCGGCAAGAGCAACTGTTGCAGCGGATCAACGGGGTGCAGTGCTTGCTCGTCGGCAAGGTCACTGATGTGATGAGAAGACCAACGTCCATCCGATTGAATGTCGAGGCCTCGTAAAGTGAGTAACTGTAAAAATGCCAGTGGCTTCAAAGGCAAGAAGTTCGACATGAAGTACGCCTTGGCCGTGGCGATGCGTGACAGCAGATCATCCGCAAAAGGCGGAGGAGCCAAGGCGGGGGTGGTAAGAACCAACCCTTTTGGAGCGGTAGCCATATCTCGATCAATTTTTTCGAGTGCACATATGGAGGCGAGTCCACCCATGCTGTGGGCCCAGATGAAGTGGGGCCTGCGGGATTCATTGCCATCGCCACCACTCCAAAGAAAGCAACGTTCTACCGCTTCAATCACCGCATCGAAGCTGGTGCTGTTGAGTTCACGTTGGCGCTTTTTGCAAACCGATTCGAGGTGCTGGCGATCCGTGTCATCGAGCTGCTCGATGAGTTTCATCGTCTCTGCTGCATCAGAGCTCTCGAGATAACAACGCATCAGGCGCTCATGGGCTTCACTGCCATCACCGCCGTGACCGGGAAGGTCGGGCAAGCGGCAAGCAAAGCCGCGATCCGCAAGGTCTGAGGCCAGAGGTAACATGCGGCCGGCATGTTCACCGAGTCCGTGAACGACGAGAATCTCGGAGTGGATCTCCCCGGATGCCGGGGTCAGTCGCCAGTGGGGAACCGGGTGGATGCGATGTTCAAGATGGTGCTGGCCTCTGCGGGTCTTGGTAGCCATCGGTGAGAATCTCTTTCCGCTGGAGTGACACGGGCAGGGCCTCCCCTGCATAGACCCAAATTACCACGAAGGGGGGAAAAGTGAATTCGACCTGGTTCAGACGAGGATGTCTTTGACCAGCTCGCCGTGAATATCCGTGAGACGGAAATCACGGCCCTGATAGGGGAATACTAGACGTTCATGATCAATTCCCAGCAAGTGCAGGATGGTGGCATTGAGATCATGCACGTGCACCGGGTCGCGGGTGATATTGTAGGAGAAGTCGTCGGTCTCTCCGTGGACATAGCCCCTTTTGATACCACCCCCCGCGAGCCACATGCTGAAGCAGCGTGGGTGGTGATCGCGGCCGTAGTTTTCCATCGTGAGTGGCCCTTGGCAGTAGATGGTGCGCCCAAATTCGCCGCCCCAAATGACCAAGGTGTCATCGAGGAGACCGCGCTGTTCCAGATCTCGAATCAGGGCAGCACTCGGCTGATCCACATCCGCACATTGGCGTCGAATCGTCTCCGGCAATAATTCATGCTGATCCCATCCGCGGTGGTAGATCTGCACGAAGCGCACGTCGCGTTCGATCATCCTTCTGGCGAGGAGACAGCAGGATGCAAAGGTACCCGGCTTGTCGACGTCGGGGCCGTACATCTCTTTGACGTGTTCTGATTCATCGCTGGTATCGACCAACTCGGGAACCGAGGTTTGCATGCGGTACGCCATCTCGTACTGGGCGATGCGTGCCACAGTTTCCGGGTCACCGATGGCATCGACCAGCTTGCCGTTAAGGCGTGCGAGGGAGTCAAGCATCTGTCGGCGGGTGGTGCGTTCGACACCGGGCGGATCAGAGAGGTAAAGCACCGGATCACCGATGGAGCGCAATGACACACCTTGATATTCGGACGGCAACATTCCCGCGCCCCAAAGGCGTTCAAAGAGGGCTTGGGCAGAGCGGCGGCCAGTCCAGGTAGCTTGCATCACCATGAAAGCGGGTAGGCTCGAATTCATCGAACCGAGGCCGTAGTTGAGCCATGAACCGAGGCTTGGCCTGCCCGGTTGTTGGCTTCCCGTCTGCATGAAAGTCATCGCCGGGTCATGATTGATCGCTTCGGTAAACATCGATTTGATGATGGTGATGCGATCGGCGATGCCGGCAGTATACGGTAGCAGCTCACTGATCTCGGCTCCGGATGGACCGTAACGGTCAAACTCAAAGCGACTTGGTGCTACCGGAAAGCGCGCCTGACCACTGGTCATCGTCGTCAGTCGTTGGCCGTCGATGATCGATTCAGGCAAATCCTTGTCGAAGAGGTCAACCATCTTTGGTTTGTGATCGAAGAGGTCCATCTGTGATGGGGCCCCGGACATGAACAGAGAGATGACGCGTTTGATTTTTGGCGGGTGGTGTGGGTGCAGCAGGCTGCCTGGTTTTCCCAGGGAAGTGAGATCTGTTACTGGGGAGTCACCAGCGAAAAGGGGAGATCCTTCGAGGCCGGAGAGCGCGGCGAGGCCGAGGGTGGATCCGACGGTGGCAAGGGATCGGCCAAAGAATTGCCGTCGCGTTTCCTGAATGTTGATTTCCAGTTCAGGGTCCATCGCTCAGCCTTTCATCACGACTTCGTCGAGATTGAGGATCAGGTGACACAGCATCATCCAGGCGGCGTGTTCGCCAGCCTCGAGCTCGATGTCCCGTTCCATCTCGCCGACGGAGAGGAGTTCCTCCGCCTGTTGTGGATCTCTTTTCCAGGTGTTCCGCATCGTATTCAGGTAACTCTGAAGTTCTTGGAGTTCTGCCGCCTCCGGATGACGTGAGGTGGCCATTCGCCACAGGCGGGTGATGCGTGCCGTGTCATCGAGTGTTGCTGAATCATTCAGCAGGTTGCGTGCCCAGAGGCGCGCCGCTTCCAAATACTGGATGTCGTTCATCAGCACCAGCGCCTGCATCGGTGTGTTGGTGCGTTCCCGTTTGACGACACAAGTTTCACGGTTCGGTGCATCGAAGATGGCGAGATACGGCGGCGGACTGGTGCGTTTCCAGAAGGTGTAAACACTGCGGCGGTAAAGGTTGTCTCCGGAATCGCGGACGAAGTTGACGGTGTTGCTATCGACGTATCCTACCGCTTTCCACAGTCCTTCAGGTTGGTAGGGCTTAACCCCGGGGCCCCCCATCTTTTCGACGAGCAACCCTGAAAGGAAAAGGGCTTGGTCACGGATCACTTCTGCGTCGAGACGGAAGCGGGAGCCGCGGCCGAGGAGGCGGTTGCGGGGATCTTTTTCATTCACTAATGCATCGACTCGAGTCTGCATGCGGTAGGTGTCGGTGGTCATCAACGAACGGATGAATTGCTTCAGGTTCCAGTCACGGGCGATGAAATCGCGGGCGAGGTGATCGAGCAGTTCCGGGTGACTGGGCCATTCTCCCTGCAAACCGAAGTCTTCTGAGGTGCCGACGAGCCCGGTGCCGAAGAGCTGTTGCCAGATACGATTGACGGTCACCCGAGAGAAGAGTGGGTGATTCGGATCGNCGAGCCAACGGGCGAGGCCGAGTCGATTGGCACTTTCTCCTTCCGGCAACGGTGGCAGGAACGCGGGTACCGCTGGGGCGATGGGTTCCCCGGTGGGCTGATCGTATTGGCCGCGCTTGAGGACTCGGGTCGAGCGCTTCTCCATGAGTTCAGCGGCGACCAGAGTCGTTGGAATCTGAGTCTTCAGCATCTCCAGTTCATTGCGTTCGTTTTCGATTTCAGCAAGAAGGACTCCGTATTCGGGGCTATGTCGGGAGCGGTAGAAATCACGACGAAGGTTTACGCTTCTTTCATCGTCGGCGGCGACAGGACCGGTGAGAAGGCTTTCCCATTCGAGGGCATCGCCAAAACCACTGAGGCCAAAATCATCCCAGTAGGTCTTGCCGCCGAACTGGGTGAAGGCGACACCGTTGATCTTGTCGCCAGGCTTGAGGCCGATCTTTTCCAGATCGACGACGAGGCGGACCCATTCACCGGTGGGCGGCAGTTCACCCAGAGGACGATGACCGGGGGTATCGACCCCGGTTCCCCCATACGTGATCCGGTCCTCTCCCCAGAAGCCGCGGTGTTCCCATGAATCGTTACTGTGAACCTGCAACATGACCGTCTGTGGAGGGTGTTCTTCGTCTAGATAAACGTATGCATAGAGGAGATCTCCTTTACGCATCGTGCGCTGCTCTTGGACGTGCACAAAGTAGTGCTGGGTGATGCGATCCTGATCCGTTTGTTGTATGCGACTGCGATTTCCTGAATGAATAGGGTGTTGCTCACCCTCAACCCAATTCCAATCTTCTTCGGGGCCATCATTGACGATACGGTCGGAGGCTGGAACTTTGTCATCACCCCAGACCCGGTCTTCGGCAGCGGGCATGAAATCCTCGGCGACGGCGATACGTATTCTGCCGAAGGCATGGCCGGCGTAGCGGCTGCCGAAGTGCAGTTTGAAGGTGACCTGCACCGGACCTTCTGATCCCCAAGGTTCATCGCTGGAGAAGATCGCGATGCGCCTCTCCTTACGATTGAAACCTTCCACTGCCCAACCATCATCGAGAGAAATGTTGCCGTCGATTGCGGCGCTCACTGGCCAGTTCGGTTGTTGATGATCGGCATAGGCGTGCTTCCATTGGATCTTGATAGGATCGCGATTTGCCGCGTCTTCGGTGTGCACAGATGCGACTTCACCCTCGATTTCAGTGAGCACGATATTGCTGTTGCCAGATCGGCCGGGACCGTTTCCAGGAAGGGAATCATCGAGAAGGCCTTCGATGCGAAGGGCACGAAATTGTCCGCCGTCAATCGTCGTAGTAAAGGTGTAGGTGTCTTGATCAGGGTTATTGCCGACGGCGAGAAGAGATCCGTCGTCGAGTTTTTCGAAGGTGGCTCCTCCGGTGGTAGTGGCGACTTGTGGGTCGATCTGATTCCAGCGATCTGATTTGGCGAGCCAGTTTTTTTCGTATTCGGCCTGCGCTTGATCCATCTCTTCATTGGGTTGGGATTTCTTCTCCTCCAGTGAAGCAAGGCTCGTTTCCAACTCGGTCTGTTCCTGCGACTGTTTTTCCGACGGCACCGAAACCACCGGTGGATGGGCTTTGGCATTGCCATCCATCTCCGCTTCGGTGGTGTTGTTGAAAAAACTGTAGAGACCGAAGTACTCCTCCTGGGAAACCGGATCGAACTTGTGATCGTGGCACTGAGCGCAGCCCAGANTCAGCCCCAGAAAGACGGTGCCGAAGGTGTTGGTGCGATCCACCGAATAAATCATGCGATACTCTTCGTTGATGGCCCCGCCCTCGCTGGTGGTCGGGTGGGCGCGGACGAAACCGCTGGAGACCTGATCCTGCAGGGACGATTCCGGCAGCAGATCCCCCGCCAACTGGCCGATGACAAATTCGTCATAAGGGGTNTTNGCNTTGAAGAGTTCGATGACNCGNTCNCGNTAGGGCCACATCTCNCGGTAGTTNTCGAGGTGCANTCCNTGNGTNTCGGCGTAGCGGGCGGCGTCGAGCCAGGTNCGNCCCCAGTGTTCACCGAANCGNGGNGANGCGAGCAGNCGATCGAGAACCCNNTCCCAGGCTNCCGGTTNNTCATCCGCNGAGGAANGCNTCGATCTCTGCNANGGTCGGNGGCAGGCCGGTGAGATCGAGGGTNGCNCGNCGGATCAGNGTTTCNCNGNNTGCGGNNNNTNGCCACGGNAGGTTGCGATCNGNGAGNGCNTTNCNNAGGAANGCATCGATGGNGGNNGGNGCNNCCAGNTNCTTCCATGGNNGGNANNGCATGNTCGGNGGNNGGNTGGAAGGACCAGTGCNCTTCGTATTGNGCTCCGGAATCGATCCATCGGCGCAGGGTTTCCTTTTGCTCATCACTTAGCGGTTTGTGGATCTCCGGTGGAGGCATCTGGTCCCCGGGATCGTCACTGGTGATGCGATGCCAGATTTCACTCTCTTGGGAATCTCCCGGAACGATGGCGGCAATCCCCGAATCTGGACGGGTGGCGTAATCGAAGTGATCGAGTCGCAACCCCGCTTTGCGAGCAGCAGAGTCGGGGCCGTGGCACGCATAACAATGGTTGGAAAGAATTGGGCGAATATCTTTGTTGAAGGTCGGCGCTGTCGCTGCGATATCCTTCTCAAGTTTTGATTCTGCGGATGGTGCTGCTGTTGTGATCGTGGGCAGGAGAAATAGCAACGACGATGCCGCGAGCAGTGCAGCGCAAAGGATCAAAGTGGTAGACCCGGGGATGCTTAGGGATTGCTGGCGGGAATAGATATTCATGGAACCTTTCCTCATTCATCCGCAGATTATGACATGGTTAAGGGCTCCGGTGAAGATCGCCGACTCTGGTGCTGGTATCGCTTGCAACCTGAAAGCCGTATCCTTGGGTGATCGATCAGTTTGCTTCTGATTTGGAAGGTCAATTCTCCCATGGGTTTCTTAATGACGACTCTGGTGTTTTCTTGTTTGTTCACGGCACAGGATGATCTCCCTGGGTATCGCAATACACCGCTAATCCCGGGCCAAAAGTGGCGTGTTCACGATGCGGATCGACCTCGTCCAGAGGTGGTCGATCCGGGGAAGCATGTCTCTCTGACTCGTCCCGCCCACGCCCATGTTTTGCTCGGCGAAAAAGGGGATCTCAGTGCATGGAACCAGGGCGGCAGGGATATCGGTTGGGATTGGTTGGGTGAGGCGCTTCAAGTCAAACCTGGAACCGGGGATATCTTCACTAGGGATTTTTTCGGAGATATGCAACTCCACTTGGAGTTTCGTACACCTGAAAAGGTGGTGAGTCGTGGTCAAGGCCGCGGCAATTCAGGCGTCTACCTGATGGGGGTTTTCGAAGTTCAGATCCTCGACAGTTACGAAAATCTCTCCTACGCCGACGGCCAATGCGGGGCACTGTATGGACAGTGCCCTCCAAGAGTAAATGCTTCCCGTGGTCCCGGTGAGTGGCAAAGCTACGACATCTTCTTTACCCGGCCACGATATGAAGCTGATAAGGTGGTCGAACCCGCACGGGTGACGGTGCTGCACAATGGTGTGTTGATTCACAACCAGCAGCCTTTTATTGGGCCCACCCGTCACTTGAACCAGACTGACTACAATGGATACACCGCCAGGAAAGGCCCCATCAAAATTCAGGACCACGGCAATCTAATGCAATTTAGAAACATTTGGATTGTCGATCTTGAAGATCAAGCCGCTGAGGAGCCGAAGACGAATGAGTGAAGGCATTGCACTTGATAACTGGTGGCGCTGCATCGAAGAGTCGGTGATTCGTGGAGAGTCAAAGCCGCAAGGTCTACCTGATTCGTTGGACCCTCTGATCGTTGATCTTGCTCAGGCAGCGGTGTGCCTTGTTCGCATGGACCTCGAACCCATGTCGGATCTCCTAAAAAAGACAGAAGGACTAACGGAGCCGTGGGTTTCTGCCCGCACCCTGATTGATTTAAGAAGTCGTTTATTTTTAGCCCGAGGCGATAAATCAATTCTTGAATTAATTCGAGATCAGGCTCAGCAGCTTGTTGGTGCTAATCCTGATTCTCCGACAAAGGCTCGGACGCACCATTTTTTAGGGACATTACATGTTCAAGCAAATCAGCCAGGCTTAGCGTTGTCAGAGTTGACACTTGCGTTGGAGTTAATCGGCGATGCTCCTTGCCGGCCTTGGATTCTTGATACGATTAGTCGCGCTTATCTCTATCTTGGAGCCAGAGCCGAATGGCGAAGGTCTCTTAAGAAGACTATTGTTGATAAGGATCGAGAAGATGACCATCTTGGAATTGCAATCTCTTCAGGGTCCTTGGCATTAGCCGAAATTCAGTCGGGTCAACCACAGGAAGCTCTGAATGTTTTAAAAGAAACCCTTGATCGAAGAGGGCAACATTTAGAACCGTTGACGCGGCTTCGTCTCTTTACCTTTTGCTTGCAGGCTCTTTTAGAGATGGACGACCCAGAGCAACTCTCTAAATATCTTTCTCATTTGGAAGAGTGTCTTGCCGAGTGTGGGCAAGAAAAAGTTGCGCCGGTAGGCTTCGCTAGAATGATCAGGGCTAGAGCACTTACCCGGGCTGGTTTTCAAAAGCAGGCGATCGTGGATTTAAACCTCGCTTCAGATTTGTTGAAGCAACCTGAGCTTCAACTACTTATCAATTATTGGAGAGTGGTTTTGTTCCCGGAAGATCAAAAGCTCCAAGAGAAGATCATGGCTCTTGATTTAGAGGTCTCAGAACAAGATAAGGTCACCGAGGGAGAAGTTCTCGCCCGTTTGTTACTGGTGCAAAACGATCTCGATCAAGGACAGCGTGAAGCCGCCATCGCTCGCCTTGATGAGACCTATGGAAGAGTCGTCGAGACCAATCAGCCCCACTGGATTGAACTGGTGGATGAAGCTTATAGGGGCGTCGATCCAGCGCGTCAGGCCGCAAAGAGCATCGAGCGATTCAGTGGCCGCCCTGCAGAGCAGATGTCCCTGACGACCACCGAGGATGCGACCATCATCTTTGCGGACCTCGCTGGATTCACCCAACGCTCAACCGAACTCTCCGCCGAAGAGGTGATGGAGACGGTGCGCAGTGTCTTTGAGCTGGCTGTCCCATTGCTGGCCCTGCATCAGGTAAGACCTCTCCAGCATTTGGGGGATGGATTACTCGCTGCGTGTCAGGGAGAGAACCATGAAGCGCGAGGATTGCAGTTTGCCATCGATCTCGTGCAAAGAACCTCCCTGGCTTCGAGGGTGCGTCGTCAGATGGGAGAATCGTGGGGGCTCGATCTACGCGCGGGTGTCAACTCGGGGCCTGTTGTCTTTGGAATGCTCGGTTCCAGTTTTAAGCAGGAGTGGCTCGCCATCGGTAAGACCACCAACTTGGCAGCGCGATTGCAATCGAAGGGGGAGATCGGCGAGGTCGTGACTCTGCCGGAGATCGCCGCGAGGGTTGGATTCGAAGCACCCGATGCGATCCTCAAGCCTTACGAGATGAAAGGTTTTAGCGAACCGGTACCGGTGCTGAGAATCCCCGTCGAGTAAAACCCAGTCGAATCCGTTACTTCAAATCTACAATTCAAAATCCTCTTCGCGGAAATCGACGTCGTCGGAAGAAGCTTCATCGTCTCGCGCCAAAACAAGGATCGCGCCATGGGGGACGATCAGGTAGCTCTCGCCGGCGAACTGAATTTCGATGGCAGCCTTGCGTAGGAAGAGGACTTGGTCACCGACTTTGGCTTCCAAAGGAATGAAGATGGGGCTGGGAGGCTCAGTCACCTTCCAAGGTTCATCGCCAATTTCAGCGGGGGGAGTCATCGGCGTGCCGGGGCCGACCTCGACGACGCGACCACTCTGAACTTCATTCTTTTCGACGGCGCTGGCGGGAAGGATTAAACCCTCTCTTGTGCGTTCTTCCCCTTGGGTCGGGGAGACGAGAACGCGGTCGCCTACGACGATCAATTTGCTGCCATCTCCGAACATCGTGCCTCCTGCGAAATCGTGATCTTTCTTGAGTTTGGATCTCCGATACGGGTCGTCAAGGGGATATGATATCGTTCTTCTTTGCAGCAAAGGAATCGGCATTGGCCGATTCAACGCAATGATGCGAGATGAGCCTGTTTCTACCGATTTTCGGAGGTGTCGTGCAGGAATCTGGCGGGAGTCTTCCCGACCTACAACTTCCGCAGCCACTGGCTCGCATCGTTCCGGTTATGAATCAAGCACGGGGCGATGCCCGATCTCTCCATGCGGCCGCATTCGCCAGTCTCGAGGCGGTCGTCCGGTGGCAGGGTTTGTTGCTGCTGACGGCACGCTCGCGATTGTCGATGCCGGTGGACCGGGAAAAGAGGGTGCAGAACTTCCTCAAGCGACCCTCATTTGGTTCTTGGGTCGAAGTTTTGCTGCGCCACGGTGCCCGTGAGCATGACCGGGTTTCACAGGGAACCGGTGCTCTAGGAATCCTTGAAGATCTGCGACAGATCCTCGTGACTCCCCGGGAGGAATACACTGCGATGGTGAAAGCCATCAGTGGTCGTGGCGGTAATAAGCCCCAGCGCTGGATCGATGCTCTCGAGCACCTTCCCCCCTATCGAAATGATTTCATCGGTCACGCCGGGTACCTGGCCGATGACCATTACCAGGAGAAGGCCCCGCTCTTCGATGCGGTCGTGAGTGCCATCCTCGAAGAGACCGCCAAGGTTGATCAGGTATTGCAGGCGTGTTCCCTAGAAGAAGCGGGTCGCTCAGTGCTTCTGCAGGGAGTCGATCTTGGATCGGAGAGTGCCGGTACGCTCCCCGAAGATGCTCAGCCGGGAGAATGTTATCTGCAACGCTCATCCGGTGATCTGTTGATCACCATGGGCGAGTTGACCCACTTCGAAGGTGGGGACGTCTTCCTCTTCGACCGTACTCCCCGGGAGCGAAGAACAGAGTTCATCGATTTTGCTTCCGGAGAAAGAAGTCGAAGAGATGGCCTCGCACTCCTCGAGTCGCGCTTCACCGAAAAACTCTCGATGGATCGGGTGGCTGGAAGTAGCGCGGAGGTGGTCACTGGCCGTTTGACGGTGCGTTCTGAAGTTTTACGCTTCGCCGTCACGACCGGTGAGCGGCTTTGGAGTCGCATCGTTTTGCACAATCAGTCGCCGATACCTGCCCGCTTCAATGTCGAGGGAATCGAATCGCCGGGTTGGACTTGGTGTGAAGAGAACTTTGTCGAAGACGAAGAGGTTGGAGCCAACGAGACACGAGTTTGGTTTGTGGCAGCGATCGCTGATCATGCCGGCACCATCGCACCTCCTGTCATTCGCGTCACTTCCAGTTTCGATCCGCGACCCAAGGTCCTCGAATCGGAAGGCCCGGTTCGAATCACCGATGGCAACTCTCTACCATTGGTGGGTCGTCAGGAGCAGGTGAGTCAAATCGTCGATCATATGGCGAATACTGAGAAGAAGGGCGCAGTCACCTTGGTTGGAGGTGCGCAGGGTCAGCGCACTGGTGCGCTCCTTGAAGAGGTCGCCCGACAGTGCCGGTTGAAGGGTATGCGCGATCTACGCGGAACCTTCCGCGGCACCGCAGGGCAACCCTTGAAAGGATTTCACGATCTTCTACGCGACATGCTCGGAATCCAAAGTGGTGACGCGGCTGGTGCAGAGATTCGTGAAACCGCAGCGATCCCTCTCGAGCTGTGGCTCGGCGAAGATGCCGCAGCGATCGCTTACTTTCTCGACGAGCTCACCGGCGAATCGACACCGGAGAAGAGCTCGGAACAGATGCGCTCTTTTTGGTGGTTCAAGCTGATCTCTGCGGTCGCTCGGGAATTGCCGCTCTTCATCGCTCTCGATGATTTGGAAGAAGCGGATCCCGACTCCCACACACTTTTGAAGGGATTGATGGAGCGTTGTCAGCAGGAAAAAATTCCAACTTCCTTCGCTCTCGCGATCGATCGTGAAGAGGACAAGAGAACAAAGCCACCGGAGGGGTGGGGCGGTGGCCTCCAGCCGCAGATTATCGAGATTGAGCGGGTCGGCCTACGCGAGCTTGAAGAGTTGTTGACCCTCGCCTATCCGGGATCGCCAGTTCTCGATGACCTACCATGGTTACCGCAGGAGTTGGACGACAGGGCAGCAGGAAACATCGGCTTCGCTATCGATCTGGTGCGTTCGTTGGGTCCCTCCGACAAAGGCATCTTTGAACCGGGGGAGGGGCAACAGTGGAAGTTGGTGCAGCCACTGCCGCAGCGGGAAGTCTTCTCTGAAAACTTGCCCGCCCGCCGTGGTGATCTCTACAGCGGATTACTGGAGAAGATGGAAGATGAGCAGGTCGCCATCTTCGAGACCTCCGCTCTCATCGACGGCGAGATTCCTGTCGAGGTCCTCGAGCGCTTGCACGAGGATGCAGATCTCCTCGACGATGCCCTTGACCGTTTTGAAACCGATGGATTCGGCGAGGCGGTTGATACCGATTTGACGATTTACCGCTTTCGCACGGAGACCGCCCGCGATTCGGTCCTCGAACACTTTGAGAATCGTGGCCGCCGCGCAGCGATGCGGCGGCGCCGTCAATTAGCCGGTGCCCTCGTCGATCTCTACGGGGAAGAAAGCAGCGAGCGCTCTGGATCGATCGGCAAGCTGTACCTCGCCGGTGGCCAAGCTCCTACCGCTATGCCCCACCTTCTTGGTGGCATGTTGAGAAGAAAGTCCCAGGGCCGCTTCGTCGAAGCGGATGAGTTGCACACACTGATGCAGCAGGCGATCGAAGCGGGGGCAGAGATCCCCGCAGAAGAGCTGCCAAACTACCATTTAGAGTATGCGGATTTGCAGTTGACGATGGGGAATCGCGAGGGGGCGCAAGCCACACTCAATTCAGGAATATTTCAAGATGGTAGCAGAGGTCAGGCATTGGCTGGGTTGTTGCAATTCAAGTTGGATTACACCTCAGGTGATATTGACAAGTGCCAAGAGACTCTTGAATCCGTAAGAGAGGTTGTTGAATCACTGGGTGAGCTTGAGATTGAACTAAAGTATCTCACAAACAATTTCGCGCTTTTGTTTGGCCAAGGGAAGTTCGAAGAGGCGATATCAAGTACCAATCGAGAGTTGGAATTGGCAAAGAATTCGGGGAGTCAGTTTGAACTTGCACGGTGTTTGTCAAATAGAGGAACTGCGCATATGAGATTGGCGAGTAATCTCGAAGATTCAGAGAGCCAATTGGATAAGTCTAGTGAATGCAAACTTCAAGCAGCCTCGATCTTCAAAGAGTTGGGAAGGGTTGACCTAGAGCTCAACGCTAATGTTGGTTTTGCAGTCGTAGAGTTTCTCAAGGGGAATTTAGATAGTGCTGGCCAGATATACCAAAAAGCCATCAGTGGTTTCCGGCTGCTACAAAATCGTCAGGCGCTTTCGCGAAACTACCATAACTTGGCGGAGATTCGGCGCTTCCAGGGGCACTTCGATCAAGCCCAAGACCATTTGAATCGTTCCATCGAAGTTCGAAACGAAATTGGCGATCAATTGGGGTTGGCAGAGTCGTTGTACTTTTTGGCGGAAATCCATGCTTCGATGGGTGACTGGAAAGAAGCGGATCGAGCGACCGAGCGTGCCCTCAAGATTTCCCACGCGGTGAATCACCCCGTCTTTATTCAGGAAGGGGAGATTCGTGCCCAGCTGAACCTCCTTTCGACGGGGGAAGATCTGGCTTGTGCCGACCTGGAAACCTTAAACCCGGGAGTCAATGGCCGGGCAGAGAATCGAGTACTCTGGTACACCCTTGTGTGCAGAAGTCATCAACTCAGCGGTGCAAAAATCCCCGAGAAACTTCAAGACGAAATCGTCAATTTTTCGCAGCAGCTCCTCACTCTTCCGAGTTCACACATGGCTTGTCTGGTAACCGCCTCGGTGGCGCCGCTGATCAGTGATCCAGATTTCGCTAAGGAGCTCCTAGAAAAGGTGATCGAGTTTCCGGAGGTTCCGCCGGGTGCTCCCCTCGACATGGTGCTCTCTGCCCGCGCACTTCTCGAAGCTGGCGATTCTTCGCAGCGGGAAGAGTGGGAAGCCCAAGCGATGGCGGCGGTGGAGGAGAGGGCCAAATTGATCGAACGGCCCGCCTATCGACGGCGCTTCCTTAAGGCGCGATTGCGTCGTCTCGAAGAGTAACTCTTCATAAATATCAAGAATCCCTTCAAATTAGCCCGTATTTGGTGACCTAGCGGCTGTCCGACCGGTTCCGATATCCGGATTCACACTGTAGTATTGGTATTGAGAGGGAGTGTGTATTCACCCTACATACCGGGAATTGCCGTTTAGAGCGGTATATTGCTGGTTTGCGCCGGTATGTCCGGGGAGTGCCCGCCCTTCCAATACTTTTTAGAAGTAAATTTGTAGCAAATTTTTCGGGGTTCCAGTCCCCCAGAGAGGGCAAATATGAACAAGGTACTCCTGACAGTCCTGTCCATTCTGTCCATCCATTACAGCTCCTCAGCAGTATTTGCGGCTGATCGAATTGCGGTCGGTACCACGGCGGTGACCGGCGGTGATGTCGCCGTCTTACCGGTGACGATTGAGAATGATGTGGCGATCGCCGCCTTCTCCTTTGGTCTGATTCACGACCCCGCTCTTTTGACACCGCTGGCGATCGATTACGCCGGGCCCATCGTTCCCGACTTTGTTGCGACGAGTAGTGAACCGGAGGGGCACACCATCGGTGTCGTCCTCGATTTGGAACTGGTGAATTTGATTCCCGCTGGTGGTCCAAGACTGGTGGCTTTCGCCAGTTACCAAGTCTCCAATACGGCGACGGTCAGTAACTTTGCAGTAGTGACCGCAGGAACTGTCGGCGATCCACCCATCGACGCCGAGTTTGCGGACGCGGTTGGAAATAACATCTCACCGCTATTGGTCGATGGGGGCATCGGAGTTCTGCAGCCTCTCTCCAATGGCAACCCGGCGACTGGCGGTCCGGTGTTTCGGGCGGCGCTGAAAAATGCTAGTACTGATACACTGCGTTTCGTCGCCATCGATGCGGCAACTGGTACAGAAGTGTCGAGTACTTCCTTCCCCTGTGCTGGCAATGTGGTCGATTCCCTCATCGATTCGAAGGGGCTCAGTTGGAGCGCCACCGACAGTTGTGGTGTCATTCAAATCGATACCAGTGGAAACATTTCGGCTGAGGTCGCCACCGGCGCGAACCCTTTGGCGGTGATCGAGATCAGTGGAGAGAGAGTGGGGGTGACCCATGCGGATGGCACCCTGCAGGTGATCTATCCCGATGGCACCGTCCTTTTCGGAGGTGACGGTGTCGGTGATACGCCAGAAGATGGCCTTCTCGGGCCGGCGATCAACCTCGATGGCGCCACTGCGTTTGACGAATACGCCGCCGGTTTTGGCAACAGTAGCTGGCTCGGCGGTGGTGAGCGCTTGGTGCGCTTGCGTCCCAACGGCAACATCGTCGCTGATCGAGTGATGTCCGCGGGTCAGTCGATCGTCGATCTCGCCGAAGGCCCGGATGGAAGCGTCTTCGTACTGACGACGAGTCGCCTCGACCATCGGGCAGCGGATGGATCGGTGATATCAACCACCGATCTTTTAGCGGCGCGGGTCGCGCTTTCATTGGCTTCGATTCCGAGCAATGCCTCTGGGGAAGAGGAGGCTTTGATCGGTGTCCTGAGCCAGGGTGGCGGCACAGATACCTTGTTGACCACCTACTCCACTTCGACCACCGGCCTCGAGTTGCTCGCCGACGAAGTGGCTTTCAGCAGTGGCAACTCGATCGAACTCGCTTTTATCGTCGCCTTGAATAACAACCCGTCCTCTCTGATCAACGGCACCAACGCCAACGGTGATGGCACCCTGAGTCGGGTGTCGACTTCCGGTTCATGGCAGCAGACCTACCAGGGAGAGACCGTCTTCATCAACTCCTCTTCCTCAGCGGTTCCGGTGGCGGCCTTCTTTGGCGATCAAGACTTCGACGGTGATCAGTACAGTAATTTTGATGAGTTGCTCAGTGGCTCCAGCCCCCTCGATGCCCTCGATGATCCGACCACGGTGATCCCCGACTACGTGGCGCCGGTGGAGGGGTTGTCGAGTATCGTCATCGACGATAGCGATGCCAGCGGCTTCGATGATGTGTTCTTGGAGTGGAACTGGAGTTCGCCGACGGCGAATAATCCTGACTCCTTCGAAATCACCCGCTTCACCGATGGGGTAGCGACTTTAGGTCCGATCGGATTGGATGGGCTCGCTCGAACGTACACCGACCTCGACCCACCCCCGGGGACCCATTACTACGTGGTTGTCGCCCTCCTCCAGGGCGGTACTTCTGCCAGCCAGGAGACGAGTGCTGTCGTCGGTGCCGGTGAGGTCGAGCAGGAAGTGCCGATCGAGGTGCCCTTCGAGTTTACCGAGATCTACGACATCACGGTGAATCCGACCGCAGCGGATGATGGTGCGCGCTATTACTGCACCGACTCGGCGAATGGCCAGATTTACGCTCTCGATGCCAACTTCAATCCGGTGGCGATCATCGCCAGTCCTTACCCGGAAGGGGTGCCGTGCACCGGCATCATCTACATCCGTACCGGCGATAACAACAATGGCTCCCTGGTAGTAGGAAATGGACAATCGGGAGTGGCGATGCGCCTGATCGAGATCACTCTCAGCGGTGAGTTCATCCGCGATTACTTCCTCTTCATACCGGCGCCCTTCGGTAGCAAAGCTTTACTTCCGGGGACCATCAACGGAAGCTCGGGGGGGATGGGTTACGACGAAAGTGATGGCACCATGTACATCACTGGTCAACAAGACTGCATTATTCTCGGTGTTGCTCACGGTGGCAGTGGCGAAGTCGATACTGGGAAGACCTTTGATCATCCCAGTGAAGGCAGTTCACAGAAGGGCTGTACTACCAAGCAGTGCCTGGTGAACAACAACTTTGTTGGCGGTTGTGAAACCACCATCCTGCTGACGAGCCAAACCGAGGATGGCACCTTGGAGATCATCGAGGTCGCCGTCGCTGATGGAGTTGCGACTCAGATCGGTGAGGGAGTTAGCCTCGCTGGCATCGAAGATCCCGGCGGAATCGTCTTCGAAGGAGATTCCTACACGATCACCGGTAACAGTGACGGAACCGTTTACCAGGTGCAATCGACCGGTACCTTCACCCGCGCCGATGCGAACTTCGACGCCCTCGTCGATATTGGCGATGTGGTTACGATTCTCGATTACCTCTTTAGCGGTGTTCCGGGGCCAGATTGCCTCGCCAGCCTCGACGTCAATGACGACGACGCCGTCGACATCGGTGATGGAATTTACCTTTTGAATGCTCTCTTCGTCTCGGGGTCACCGAATCCGCCGGAACCGTTTGGGGATTTCACCAATCTGGTCTCCGGTGCGGATCCAACGCCTTCGGCCGTGACTCCGTGTCCATAAAGAAAGTAAAAGAGGAATTAAAATGAATGTCAAAAACGGTTGTTACGGTTTTCATATCACTTTTCGAGTCCCTCATGACGAGGTCGAGCGAGTTGATAATTTCTTTGCGACCCATCAGGAGTTCATGAGAGAAACCCATCACCTGGAAGGTGATGAAGAGCCGGTGGTTCTGACCTACGCGGTGCTTCGCGGAGCTGAGCTGAATGATCCCCTCGACCCGGAATCCGGGGATACCGGTCATACCCTTTTTGGCATTACTGAAATTTATCGTGGCCCGGACGGCTGTCAGGCACATATGGCATTGGGTCAATCACGTGAAGCGATGTTCTCTGATCTCATGGGTATCACCCAAGATTACATGGTCGGAGGACTCTTGGGAGCTCGAGTGGAATACTCGATGCGCTCATGAGAGAGCAAAGAATTTGAAAGAATTCTTACCGGCAGATCCAGGAGAAGATATGACGAACAATAAACTTAAAACAACGTTGATCCTGCTAACGAGTGGTTTCTTGATTTTTGCTGCGCCTACGCTTCAAGCACAAGATCCTGTGTTTGATTTGACGATTTCGGCTCCGGCAGAGGTTTTTTACAATCCGGCTTCACCCGAGTCGACGAGCCTTCAGGGGTCGATATTTCTCGATGAAGCTCAAACCGCAAATGGTGGAGCAGATCCTGCTTCAGAGATTCAGGGGTTTTCTTTAGGGATTGCTCATGATCCCAGCCTTTTATCTGTGACCGGTGCAGGTTGTACCATCACTCCCCCACCAGGGCAGAACCTCGACTTCTGTACTCAGAATCTTTACAGCGATGGATTCACCATTGGGGTCGTCTTGAGCTTCGTAGGTTCGTGGACGATCGTGATTACTGAACCTCTCGAAGTGGTTTCGATGACTTACCAGCTTGCAGCAGGTGCATTGAGTACGGCCACCGGCCCAACTGCGACGACGCTTGCGACCACTGATTTGTTGGGGGCCCCTCCCACGGTTAATGTGGTGGTGGTCGATGGAGCCTCAATTCCTTGGCCATCCAACCCTACTGAGATGACGTTGATTCCTTTCGTTCCCGAATTTGAGCTCTCGGCAGCGGCACCGGATGTGATTTACTACCCTGAAGCCAATCCCGCAGCGGAAACTTTTACTGCGGTTGTGAATCTTCAGGAGATCCTTCTCCCAGGGGGTGGAGGAACAGGAGAGTATTCTGCGGTTCAAGGAGGATCATTTGGCCTCAATCATGACTCCACTCTCCTCGAGGCGACTGCAGTGACAACGCTGGTGAGCGGGCCGGCTTCTGAACCTCCCGATTTTAATGAGGCAGCCATTTATCCCAACGGCGTAACTTTGGGTTTGGTCTTTGATTTTCTAAATGAGTGGACTCTGACTTATGAAGATCCAACGCCCTTGGCTTCCGTGGATTACCAGTTGCTTCCTGGAGCTTTAATAGGAAACACCTCGACCACCACGACTTCCTTGACCTTCTCGAATACCGTTGCCAGTAATCCTCCTGTGGATCTTGTCATCGTGGTGGATGGGGCCTCCAACGCTCCGAGTGTTATCGATGCCAACATCGACTTGGTGCCCTTTACAGGCTCCCGTTTCATTCGGGGCGATAGCACACAAAACGGAAGCCTCGATCTTTCAGATGGAATCGGTGTTCTGGCTTACCTATTCCAAGGCGAACCGAATACGTGCTTGAAATCTCTCGATATGAATCAGTCTGGGAATATCAGTATCTCCGATGGGGTGCTGGTATTATGTAGCCTCTTCTGCGCTGGAACTCCTCCTCCAAGTGCTCCCTACCCCGATTGCGGGGTTGATTTGAACAGTCCTTTGACCTGTGAGAGTTTTACCGCTTGTCCATAGTCATCTTGAGGCTGCCATCAGAGAATTGATGATTCCCCCGGGAGATCTGCAATCTGCGGATCTTTCGGGGTTTTGAGTGAGTGACCGATCATGACATGGGTTTGGAATCAGGGTGATCTGGCATGTTGTCACTCCCGCTTCAAGCGATATGCTATCCCATGATCCAACCTGTAACATTGCGGCAAGATCGTTTTGGAATAGTGAATGGCCTGAGGAGTTCAGTGTGGACGCACCGAGATTTGAAAAGTATTCCTCAGTCCCCCTTTTCGAAGGGTTGCAACCGGAAGAGATCGGTGCCCTGCTGGGATACTCTGAAACGATAGAGGTTGATCCTGGGGAAGTCGTTATCCAAGAAGGACAGGGGCCTGACTACTTCTACGTCATCGCCGAAGGAGTCCTCGACGTCGTGATCACTGACAAGGTAGATGAGGCTCTGGTTCTCGCGCGACTTTCAGACTTGAGTTGCTTTGGTGAGATGGGGTTGGTCAGTGGTCAGCCACATAGTGCCAGTGTCGTTGCAGTAGAGAAGAGCCGCTTGCGGCGATTCAGTATTGCCCGCATGCAAGAATTGATCGAAATGGAAGATCGGACTGTTTACCGCATGATTTTGGGGTTGGCCCGTCTGATTTCCGCCCGTTTGCAATCGAGTCTCGATCGAAGGGTCGATTGATTTGAAAGTACAACTACTCCCTTCGACGATCGGCGGAGACGCAGAACATCAGCTCCTCAGTTCATACCTGATCGATGATCAAATTTGCCTCGATGCGGGATCTATCGGGTTTCACTTTGATCTGAGTCTTCAGTTGGGTGTGAAGCACCTCTTCATCACCCATTGCCACAGTGACCATTTGGCGAGCTTGCCGATTTTCCTCGATACCCATTTTGGTGAGGGAGCGGAAGAGCCGGTTCCATTAGTCATTTACGCGGAAGAATCGACGGCGGAAGCGATCAAGGAGGATATCCTCAACGATCGTCATTGGCCCGATTTTTTAAGGATCAACCAAGAGGAAAAGCTGGGTCTTCTCGAAATCCAAATCATTCAGGAAGAAGAACCGATATCAGTTCTAGGTTATAAGATCACGCCGGTGCGAGTGGATCACATCGTCGATACCCTGGCTTTTGTCGTCGAAAAGGGTGGGCAATCTTTTGCCTTGGTGACGGACACTTGCCCCACTGACCGGATATGGGAGGTGTGCTCACAGTTGCAAGGATTAGGTTTGGTGATTCTAGAGTTGTCATTCCCTGACCGTATGCAATGGCTAGCAACAATCTCAAAACACTTGACCACATCCGAGTTTGCACGCGAGAGGGAAAAGTTGAAATCAGCGGACGATTGCCGCTTCCTTGCTGTGCATCTCAAACCGAATCAATTCGAAGAGATCAGAGCCGAATTGGAAAATCAGCATTTGCCCGGCGTCGAAGTGATGCGCACTGGGCGCGAGTATCAGATTTAATCCTCTTCGCCATTTCATAGGAGGTGATCCTTGAGCCCCGATCGACGGAAATTTATCAAGGCTGCAGCCCTGGGTGTTGCTGCGGTTTCCACTGCGACTGCTGCTGCCAATCAAGATTCTGAAGCTTCAGGAGAATCAACTTCGACTCTTCCCTGGGGAAAGACGCGATTTGCAGTCAACATCGAAATGTGGGGATTGGGGGGCGGGCCCGCTCAAGATCGAATTCGTGCTGCGGCCAAGCTCGGTTATCCGGCGGTGGAGTTTTGGCCATGGCGTAACAAGGATCTCGAACAGATTCGGATTGCGTGTGAGGAAACGGGGATCGAAGTTGCCCAGTTCACCGCATGGCCCTTCAATCCGGGAATGAATGACCCCAAGAATCATGATCGCATCGGTAAGGAGATCGCCGAGTCGATCGAAGCAGCAAAGAAGATCGGTGCTAAAAAGATGACGGTGATCGCTGGTAATGATCAGCCAGGGATGACTCAGGAGCAGATGCATGAAAATGTCATCACCGGACTCAAGAAGTGGGCGCCGATGGCGGAGGCTGCGGGCGTGATGCTGATCCTCGAACCGATGAATATTCGGGTCGATCACAAAGGGCATTGCCTTTACGGCAGTCCTGAAGCGGTGCGCATCTGTCGGGAAGTTGGCTCTCCGATGGTCAAGATCAACTGGGATCTGTATCACATGCAGATCACCGAAGGGGATCTTTGCCGAAGGATGCGTGAGGGCTGGGATCAGGTCGGCTATCTGCAGCTGGCGGACAATCCAGGGCGTCGCGAACCGGGAACCGGTGAGATCGATTATTCCCGAGTCTTCAAGGAAGCCTGGGATCTCGGTTACCGCGATTACATCGGGCTCGAATGCTCTCCCACCGATGGTAATGCTGAGCGCGCCACCGAACGGGTCAAGGCCGCCGACGTCTGGTAGGCGCTTCAGCGTTTCGTCACCTCTTCGATAAAGGATTTCAGCGCTTCAAGAGCGAGCCCTTTTCGCCGGGAGTCGTTGTGGCGACCATTGGGAATTTCGACGAGGGTCGCCTTCGGAAATGCCCTTTCTGCGAGCTTTTTACCGTGACTGATGGGGACGATGCGATCTGCATCACCGTGAATGATGAGGGTCGGGCCAGATCTGACAATAATCCAAAACTCATTATCAAGTTCTTGGGTGATGAATAGTGAAAGCCAGCCCAACCCCATTTGTTCTGCCATCGCTTTCGCGGACAACAGAGGGGAATCAAGAATTAAGCCACAAGTTTGATGTGAAAATTTTGCGCTATTTCGGATGGCGGGGACAGAGCCCAGGCTTCTTCCATAAAAGATGACCTTATCAGACTTACTGAGACGAAGAGCCTCCCTCGTCGCCAATTGGGTATCAAGGATGATCTTTTCTTCACTGGGGGGGCCTCCTGTAGATTTTCCATAACCGCGATAATCAAAGAGCAGGGTCGGCCAGCCCATCTGCTGAAAATGCCGGGCGAGAGCAAATCGATGCGATATGTTTCCCGCATTGCCATGGCAGTAAACGATCACGAAATTCGCTCCGGGAACTGGAAACCATGCGGCGGAGAGCTCTTTGCCGATGGTCAGTTCCTCAGCGCCTTCAGGAAGCTCCACAGCCCATAGGCTCGTCGGGGCGAAGATCAGCCGCCCTTCGATGAATAGAAAAAATTGATAAGTCAGAAGTAAGAAACCGAAGAGGAGGAGGAGCCGAATTCGTTTGTCTTTCAGATATTGAAGCAAATCGCCCCCTGATTCGTCACAGTGTGTCTATATTTGGTAACCCTGTTGAAGGAAACGGAACGAGAATCTGTTAATTTCGACAGTTGGATTTACCGCACCGGAAAGGAATTCCAGCATGTCTGCCATCGGAATCGGTGAGACACCAAAATACCTCTTCAGCTTTCTTATCTACGCTCTCATTTTGTTCCCCAATGTTGCAGAAGGACAGGGGGGGCTTCTCGATGAACTCGAAGAAGATGTTCCTTGTACAGCAGAGTTGATAGCTGAAGTCTCCGCATTCCAACCCGGTCTTCCTTTTGAGGTGGGAGTCTGGGTGAAGCCGATTCCCGGGTGGCATGGTTACTGGCATTCGCCGCGGGATGGAGGCGATCCTCCAGAAGTCTTTTGGAATCTTCCTGCCGGCTGGAAGATCTCGGAGCCACTCTTCCCGGCACCTGAGCGGATGGTCGAGCCAGGGGACCTGATCGCCTACGGTTATAAGAAACCGTTTATGCTTCTCTTTACGGCGACTCCTCCGCAAGAATCTGCTGAGAAAGAAGTGAAACAGGTTCTTCTGGAAGCGAATGTGACCTGGCAAGTGTGTAAGACCACCTGCATCTATGGGGAATCAGCGGTGAATCTGCAGTTGAAGTCGGCAGCGATTGCAGAGGTCAATTCTGAATCGCGAAAGAGTATTCGCGGTTGGCTGAGGTCGGTTCCGATGAAAAAAACTCCCAAGGGGTTCATCGTCGAACAGGAATGGGCCCCGGAGGAGGGTAAAGGTGCCATTGCCGGACGCTGGACCATTCGCTGGGCGAGGAAAGGAAATGACTATCGGCCTGCGATTCCAGTGAGGTGGCAAGTCTATCCCCGCGCTCTGGTTGCGGGTCTCCTGGACGAGGCCACCGCAGAGCGC
>NHDG01000108.1 GCA_002167285.1 Planctomycetia bacterium TMED53 | reverse complement strand
GCCAACGTTTTTCCAATTCCTCATTACTCTGGGCATCGGCACAGGGTTGGGTCAGGATAGAGGCCAAAGCCACTGCCATGAAGGCGACGACCAACCGCAGTCGTTTCAGATTCATCTCGAGAAGTCCTCTCTTTGGCCACATCCAGCAAGGTTCGGTGGCAGGTCCCTTCAGGTTATCATAACTTGACTTCTGGGGGGCACTTCCCCGGTGGTGAAAGAGGGGAATCGGTGACGACAAAACCGAGAAAGCGTAAACCGGGTTTTACGGTCAGGGCAGCTATTGAACAGGAGGACAAAATCCTGTTTCTGCGTGCCCGAGATTCGAGCGCTGCCAGCGAAGATGGCTGCTGGTACTTCCTCCCTGGCGGCCACGTGGATCACGGCGAATCCTTGGAATCAGCCCTTCGTCGAGAGATTCTCGAGGAAACCGGCCTTGAGATCGACCAGGTTCGCCCAGCATTCCTGCGCGAATTCATCGCTGAGCGCCATCAACGCCTTTCCCCCGAGATGCCTGCGGATTTGCATGTGATCGCACTCATCTATCGGTGCCAAGTCGCTGCGGGTTCAAAAGAAAATTTCGTGCATGGCGTCGACGGGGTTGAAGCCACCGAAGACTTAGAATGGGTCCCTCGAGCCAGCCTCGCAAACCTCGACATCCGCCCACCCCATTTGAAACAGGTTTTGGCCGAAAACTCCGAAATCGAAAGTGCGATCGAATTCTGGGCTGAAGATGACTGATCAGCTCCCCCAACGATGCGACACTGGACGCCGACTGCAGAACGGCTAGGATTCCTGCACGCCAATTGTGAGTATGATTCAACACCCGTGAGCTTCACGGGATGGATGAGGAGGCGGGTTGTCCCCGACCAAGAGCGCGAAGAAGAGCACAAAAAAGGCCGCGAAGAAAACTGCCAAAAAAGCAGCCAAGAAAACCAGCAAAAAGAAAACGGCAAAGAAGTCTTCCAGCTCTCGCAAGAAGACTGCTTCTCGTTCGAAGCCCCAACAAGCAGACCTCTTCAGTCAAAGTTCCAGTGGGAAATCCGGAAGAAAAAAAACCTCCAAAGCCCAGAAAAAAACCGCGAAGTCGACAACTCGATCCTCAAAGAAACAAAACACTGAATCACAAAACTCTTCCAAAGCTGAGCAGCTGGCAGCCAAGCAGAAAGACATCTCAGTCAGTGAGTTCTTCGCGAAGAATCGTCACTTACTCGGCTTCGACAGCCCAGCCCGAGCTTTGCTAACCACCGTCAGGGAAGCGGTCGATAACTCCCTCGACGCATGTGAAGAAGCGGAATACCTACCCACAATCCTCGTCGAAGTCATTGCTTCCTCTGAAGATCAGCACAAAATCCTCGTCAGGGATAATGGGCCCGGGATCGTCCCTGAGCAGCTGCCTAAAATCTTTGGAAGACTCCTCTACGGGTCAAAATTTCATGCTCGAAAGCAAACCCGTGGACAACAGGGCATCGGGATCAGTGCAGCAGGAATGTATGGAAACTTGACGACTGGCCAACCGATGATCGTCACCAGTCGAACCTCCAAGCGCAAACCCGCCAATGAAGTGACTCTCGCCATCGACATGGCCAAAAACCAACCGGTGGTCAAAAAAGAACGGGAAGTCGAAGTCGATTGGGCCCACGGGACTGAAATCCAAATCGAACTCGAAGGCACCTACAAAAAAGGCAAGCACTCCATCGACGCATTCCTTGAGCAGGTCTCTCTTGCAAATCCTCACGTTGAGATTCATTACAAGAATCCCGTAGATGAGGAGCCCATCGTTTGGGAACGGGTCACCAAAAAACTTCCGGAACCACCGATGGAAATCCTGCCTCACCCCCATGGGGTCGAACTCGGCATCCTCATGCAAATGATGAAGGACACTTCTTCACGAACCGTCAGCGGTTTCCTCTGTAGTGAGTTTTGCCGAATGACTCCCAATGTGGTCAAGAAAATTAGCGAACAGAGCGAGGAGCTAGGGAAGTACATCGATACCGATCGTCATCCGAGACGACTCTCGAATCCAGATGTCAAAGTGCTCCACAAAGCCATCGAAAAAACGAAGATGATGGCGCCACCCACCAACTGCCTTTCGCCCATCGGTGAGAGTCTCATGGCCAAGACCCTAACCCGAAACTTCGATCCCGAATTGGTTTTGACCGTCAGCCGGCAACCTGCGGTGTATCGAGGTAATCCATTTCAAGTTGAAGCGGGAATCGCTTACGGAGGAGAACTACCCGGAGATGAGCTCGCTAGCATCTTTCGGTTCGCCAATCGAGTTCCTCTCCAATACGAACAAGGTGCCTGCGCCATCACCCAGTCCATCATCTCCACTCCATGGAAAAACTATGAAGTCCTCCAAGCTCGTGGGGCTTTGCCGACAGGCCCACTGGCCATCTTGGTTCACATTGCAAGTGTCTGGGTACCTTTTACTTCAGAGAGTAAAAAAGCGGTCGCCGGGTACGACGAGATCCTCAAAGAGATGCGCCTCGCCATCATGGAAGCAGGACGCAAACTGGCGATCCACTTGCGTAAAAAACGTCGCCTCGCCGACGCTGAGCGCAAAAAGGATTACATCAAAAAATACATTCCCCAAATCGGAATCGCTCTCCAGGACATCCTTGAGCTGAGCGACCGACAGAGAACTGGTGCAGAAACCAAACTTGCTGACGTTCTCGAGCGCAGTCGGAAGATGTGAGGTAACCGCTATGGCCAAAAAAATCACTCGTGCATACATGGACAAGGTTCGGCGGGAGAACGCAAAGAAGGACAAGAAAACCATCGCCAGTATCGAGAATGCTGCCGATGACATTTACAAGAAGATCCTGCGCCGAGGTAAGCCACTGATGCGCTTCCCTGTTCGCAGCCTCAGCAACGTTTCCTACGACAAACGCAAAGGCTACCTGGAGATCGGCAAAGCCAGAAAAGAACGCACCTTGACCGTTAACACCGTCAAGGGCTTTGCCCAAACCCTTCGCATGATGGGACTCTCCAGAGATCTTGTGACCAACAACGACTTCGCCACCAAGCGAGACGTCTACTACCAATCCAAAAACTGGGAAGAAGCGAAGTTCGACGATCAATCCGAGTCGGACACGGTGATGGATGACATCGAAGCACTCTTTTCAGTGGATGACGTTAGCCGTGAACAGCTTCGATTTGTTCCCGACGAGCATGGAGGTGCAGTCGCTGGCGACCTGGTCGTTCTTGACCCTGACATTGAATCCGGAGAGATTGAACGCATCGATTGCACCCGCTTTGGAAGCGGGGCGTACTCGATTCCAACGTCCGTTGAACATCTCAGTTTTGAAACAGGAGCGAAGTTCGTCTTGGCCATCGAGACTGGAGGTGTCTTCCAGAGACTTCAAAGCCACAAGTTCTGGAAAAGCTCCAACTGTATCCTCGTCAACATGGCGGGTGTTCCAACCCGTTCAACACGACGTTTCATTCGCAGGCTCAGCGAGCAAGCGAAGATCCCCGTGTACGCTTTCGTCGATTGTGACCCGTACGGTATTTCTAACATCTACCGCACCCTCAAGGTCGGATCTGGAAACGCTGCCCATATCAATCGCTTCTTCTGTGTTCCCAACGCCACCTATCTCGGAGTGACACCCCAAGACATCATCGACTACGAACTGCCCACCCACCCCCTGAAAGAGGTCGATATCAAGCGCGCGAAGGACGCCTTGAAAAACGACCCCTTCTTCAAGAGTAAAAAGGCTTGGAAATCCGCCATTGAGCAGCTGCTCTCGATGGGGGTCAGGGCGGAACAGCAGGCGCTCGCAATGTGGGGCCTGAACTACGTCATCGAAGAATATTTACCCCAAAAGCTCAAAAATCCGGGTAAATTCCTTCCTTAGACTTTGGTGACCGCCCGGTCGCAAAATTGTCGAGTGGGAAGTGGGTTTGGATATGCGTACCAAGATAGTTTTCCTGTTTGTTGCGTTTCTTGCATTGACCGGCTCCCCGGTTCTTGAAGCGCAGACTGAAACTTCAGGCGAGACGATTCAAAACACTTCTGAAACGGAACTGAGTTTTGCCTGGCTGCAAGACCGCATCCCTGAAGGAATGCGTTCGACGATCCTCTTTTTGGAACAGTGGCAATGGCTCTTGCTCGCCATCATTGCAGTCGCTGCATGGTTGATTCAAAAAATCTGCTCTCACCTGGGAGCGGTGATTTTAAAATCGGTACTTTCCAAAGTCGGTCAATCAGAGAAAACGACCTCCGTCATTACCTCTGTCGGAAAATCTCTGGGTTGGTTTGCCTCTGCACTGACGGTCGATCTTCTATACCCAGCTCTTCAATTCACTGATTTCGGAAACTCTATCATGGCGGTCACCGTTCGGGCCCTTGCCACCATCGGTGGATTGCTGCTCGCTTATCGCTTGGTAGATCTGATTGGAGCACGGCTCGAAGAAGCGGCAAGCCTCTCCGAAAGTAAGCTGGACGACCAACTCGCACCAATGATCCGCAAGGGCCTTAAGCTGCTGGTCACCGTTTGTGCTGTCATCTATCTGATCCAAAGTACCGGCGAAGACGTGATGCCGCTGGTAACAGGCCTTGGTGTATTGGGAATTGGTGTCAGTCTTGCTGCCAAAGACACCTTCGCCAACCTCTTTGGATCGATCACCGTTTTCGCTGATCGTCCATTCTCCCTTGGGGATTGGGTCAAAGTCGGAGGAATACAAGGCGTCGTCGAAGAGATCGGATTCCGCTGCACAAGAATCCGAACCTTTGAGAGTTCGTTAGTGAGCGTTCCCAATTCAGAGCTGGTCAATGGCGTGATCGACAATATGGGTCAACGTAACTATCGTCGATTCAAAACGTTGGTCGGCCTGCGCTACGAAACCCCTGCAGACAAGATCGAAGCCTTCTGTGAGGGTGTTAAAGCAATCGCCGAAGCTCAGGAAAAGATTGACTCCGAAACAGTCAGGGCTGCACTCGTCGATTTTGGTGCTTCAAGCCTCGACGTCCTCGTCAATGTGCGCTTCAAAGTGGTCGATTACTCTGAAGAGCTGCAAGTCAAACAGCGGTTTCTCCTCGAGGTGATTCGCCTCGCTGAAGAAATGGAAGTCGGCTTTGCATTCCCATCCACGAGTTTGTATGTGGAATCGACCCCAGAGCACCCCTTCCCCGCCGAAACAATCCCTTCCGGCGACCAATTGCGCCAACAAGTCAATAAGTTTGGCCCAGGGGGTGAGTTGTCACGACCGGAAGGCAGTGGCAATTTCAAAACCGCTTCGGAATAGTGATCAAAGTAAGCGCTCTAACAACTTTTCGAGCAACATCCGCGGCTGATCCACATGAAGCCAATGCCCAGCATTAGGTAGGATCGCCAAAGAATGCCGATCTGGACTTTGATCACACAATCGTATCAACTGCTTTCGAGTCGTATCCGTAACCACCTTTGATCTATCACCGACGATGAAATTGATGGTATCGACGGCGGGATGAGACAAACGAGGCCACAAATCGAACTCATGGTGATCCAACAAGAGATTTTCGATTCGATCCAAATCTAGATTTAATCTCAGGCCGTCCTCTTCACGCCGTAAATTTTTTCCTACCCAACCTGCAATCTCAGGACGAAATCCAAATCCACCCATGTACTTGACGAATTCTTCCCGGCCTGAAAACAAAGGTGGTGCCGCTCGAAGTGCATCCATCAATATCAACACTTGAAAATCACTTCTGGATTTGCCTTGGAGCAAAAGTGGACCTGGGTCAGCGTCGAGAATAAAAGCTTGCCGGATGCTCGACTGACGAATCGCCAGCTCCACACCGATCTTTGATCCAAAAGAGTGACCAATGACCGCTCGAATCGTCCCGGGAAATTGACGCAGCAACATTTCCAAGTCGAGAATACAGGACTCCAGCTGATCTGGAGGCGAGCCAGAATCGGACCTTCCATGTAAACGGTGATCCGGAACCAAAACTCCGTATTCAGGTCGCTTTTGGGCCAATTCTCGCGCGAAACCGGCCCAATTCCCCCCAGATCCGAGGATTCCGTGAAGGAGTAGAATCCACTCCTCGGGAACAGAATCCCCCCCTGTACGCGTCATATGATGGAGATTTGCTCTCAATCGATTCCTCCACACCTGAGGTCGGTCCAATTCCAGAGATCCTCCAGAACCGATTCCGGAGATCAGCGGCTTTTGAAGTGTGAATCCGGCAAGAAATCAAAGCGCAGGATTTTTCTTCAATCGCCTGAAGAGTTATACTTCAAATATGGCTACTGAAGAGAATCCCGCTGGGAAAAAATCACGCAAATTGCCCTCTCAAAGGCCAGATCCCGTGCACTCGGGCCTGCGGCCGTGGCTCGCTGCCGTATTGGGACTGTTTGCTCTACTAGGAATCAATTCCTTCTACCTTCTCGCCGTGACATTGGCTGAGAAGATCTTGAAGAGCCAATTTCAGGATTCATTCTACCAGTGGATGTTTTTAGTCCATCTGGTGCTCGGCATTCTCATCATCTTGCCATTTATCGTGTTTGGCATCTGGCACTTGAAGAGATCTTGGTCCCATCCGAATCGTCGAGCAGTGAAGGCGGGGTTGGGACTATTTGCTGCAAGTCTCTTGTTACTGATTTCGGGTGTCCTCCTGACCCGTATCGAGGGGATTCTCGAAGTTCGCTCCCCTGCTTGGCGCAGCATCTTTTACATCGCTCATGTCGCGACTCCGGTGATGACGGTATGGCTCTTCGTACTCCATAGACTCGCAGGAAAACCGATCCTCTGGGCAGTAAGTTATCGCTGGAGTTTCGCAGGTCTGCTCTTTGCTCTACTGATGCTCGTTTGGCATCAGTACTCGGTACCGACCGGAATGACTCCCGCATCTGGAGATCAATATTTCGAACCCTCCCTGGCGAGGACTAGCGATGGAAAATTCATTAGTGCCCATCGCTTGATGCGAGATGACACCTGCCGTGAGTGCCATCCGGACGTCCACTCCCGTTGGGCAGAATCCGCACACCGTTTTAGTTCCTTTAACAATCCCGCTTACTTAGCCAGTGTCAAAAACACACGCGACTTTCTCATGGAGCGAGATGGTGATGTCCATGCATCTCGATTCTGTGCCGGTTGCCACGATCCAGTGCCCTTTTTTAGTGGCGCCTTTGATGATCCCAATTTCGACATGGACAACCACGAGACCGCCCACGCCGCGATCACTTGCACCGTTTGCCATGCAATCGAATCGATCCCAGGCCCTCGTGGAAATGGAGAGTACGTGATCGGCCAACCGGAGCTGTACCCGTTTGCTACCAGCGAACAACCACTGCTCAAGTGGGTGAATCGGCAGCTCATCAAAGCGAAGCCCGCTTTCCATAAAAAGACTTACCTGAAACCGCTCCATCAACAGGCGGAATTCTGTGGATCCTGCCACAAGGTTCACATTCCGGAAGAGCTCAATCACTACCGCTGGCTTCGCGGGCAAAATCATTACGATTCATGGTTATTAAGTGGTGTTAGCGGCCATGGCGTCGCTTCCTTTTATTATCCGGAGAAAGCCGAGAACAATTGCAACGGCTGCCATATGCCGCTTATGCCCAGCACCGATTTTGGCGCCAAAGATTTCGCCGGAACCGGAATCCTTTCTGTTCACGATCACCTCTATCCGGGGGCAAATACCGCCATGAGAACGATGGTTGGAACCAGTGAATCCTCATTGGAAGTTCACCGTCAGTTTTTAGAGGGCTCTATAGACGTGGACATCTTTGGGATTCGTCGTGGAGAAGACGTAGACGCCCCCCTGATCGCCCCCCTTCATCCAGAGATTCCTGCGCTGCAGCCCGGTGAGACAATCCTGGTTGAAACAGTTTTAAGAACGATGGGAATGGGGCACCACTTCACAGAAGGAACTGCCGATTCCAATCAAACCTGGGTTTCGTTTGAGCTACTCCTGGATGGAAATCTCATCGCCGCCAGCGGCCTTCTCGACGAAAAAGGGCGCTTGGATCCCTGGGCGCACATGATGAATGCACTGGTTTTGGATCGTAAAGGTGGGCGTATCGATGAGCGCAACGTCGAAGATATCTTCATCGCTCTTTACAATCACCAAATCCCACCCGGAGCGGCAGACTCCCTTCATTACCGAGTAGATGTCCCAGATGCACCGGGATCGACACTGACGATTCGCGCTAAGGCGCTGTATCGCAAATTCGACAGTCACTTTTTGGCACTCTTTCATGAGAGTGATCGCAATGACCTACCAGTCGTCACACTGGGTGAAGATGAAGTCAATTTCACCATCGGTAGTTCGCGAACGGATTCATCTATCGAAGAGAGCAAGCCCCTTTGGATGCGCTGGAATGACTACGGAATCGGCCAGTTACGAAAAGGCTCAAAAGGCGCTGTTAGAGGAGAACTGGTCTCTGCGATTCAGGCCTTTGAAGAGGTCACCCGCTTGGGAAGACCGGATGGTGCTCTAAACAAAGCACGTGCTCTCATCAAAGCAGGAAGACTCGATGAAGCAGCCCTTGCGTTAGAGGAAGCGGCTCAACACGATCCGCCTCCTCCCCCTTGGAGCCTCGATTGGTTTAGTAGTCTCGTCAATCGGGAAAATGGCTACTACGACGCAGCACTCATCACTTTAACGAGGCTGTATGAAACTCGCTATCCCGGTGCAGCTGAAAGAGGATTTGATTTTTCCAGAGACGTGCGCCTCCTCAATGAACTGGGCACGGTTTGTTTTGCCATCGCTCGCCAAAGAAGTGGAAACGCTCGTTCGGAACAGTTACAAATCGCTCTCGATTGGTTTGGCAAAGTCCTCGAAGAAGATCCTGAAAACACCACTGCCCATTGGAATCTTGCACAAATCTACGGCTATTTGGATCAAGAAGGACAGCAACCAGGAAGCGCAGAAGGAGACTTTGCAGCTCATTCTCAAAAAGCTGACTTCCACCGAAATCAACATGCGCGCTACAAAGTCGATGACAATGCCCGAGATGTTGCAGTTTCTGTTCACCGTGCCAACAATCCGCCCGCCAATGTTTCCGCAGAGGCGATTGTGATCTATTCATTGAAACCAGTAGAATCTGGTGACGATGAGGGCAGGAAGTAATGACAGAAAATCCGGCGACGCCTGAACCAACACCTGATTCCGATGAACAGAATGATGAAATCATCGGTCAGGCGTTTCAACAAAGCGTTAAATTCATAGGGATCGTCGCATTAGTTTCTCTGATCACCTGGATCGGGATTAACTTCGAACCGACGAGTGAGCCCATCGAAAAAGGGCCTGAGGTACCGGTTCGCCCCCGGGGAGTCAACGAAACCAATCAACACCCTCCACTTCCCTTCACAAACGTTGGAAAAGCTTCAGGTTTTGAGTTCGACCATGAAGACGGCGCCCGTGGCAAAAAACTTCTTCCAGAAACGATGGGGAGTGGTTGCGCATTTGTGGATGTGGATGGGGATGGAGATAGCGACATTCTCATGGCCAGTGGTCGTCCTTGGGAATGGACTGACGAAACTGCGCCCGAATCGACTCTACGCTTATGGATCAACGACGGCACCGGTCAGTTCACTGAACAAACTGAACAATGGAATCTAAAAGTCAAAGCGTACTGTACAGGGCTCGCGATCGGCGACGTGGATTCTGACGGCGACCAAGACGTCTTCGTGGCAGCGGTCGGTCCTGACCTCTTACTCATCAATTCGGGTAATAGATTTTCAAACTCGGCTAAAGCAGGAGTGAGTGGCACTGAAAGTGCCTGGTCCAGTAGCGCTGGGTTCTTTGACGCAGAGGGAGACGGAGATCTAGACCTTTTTGTGTGCCAGTACGTCCAATGGTCCCCTGAAAAAGATCTCGAAGTCGATTATCGCCTGACCGGAGTTGGAAGAGCTTACGGCCCCCCCACTAACTTTGAAGGAAGCCCTTGCCGGCTCTATCTAAATAATGGCCAAGGTCAGTTTACAGATGTCAGTCGAGAAGCTGGTCTGCAAACTCCTGAATTATCTCGGGCAACCAAAGCCCTCGCTTTGTTGACCACCGACATCGATAAAGACGGTGATATTGACGTCGTCGTCGCCAATGATACGACTCGTAATTTTGTCTTCAAAAATAACGGCGATGCGGTCTTCGAAGAAATCGGAGTTGAGTGCGGTCTCGCTTACGACTCAAACGGTTCGGCAACAGGTGCCATGGGCTTGGATCTTGGCGACTACAGAAATGACGGTGGCATGGGCATCGCTGTCGCGAACTTCTCTGCAGAAATGACCGGCCTATATCGATCGATGCCCTCATCGGGTCTCTTCATCGACGAATCGGTGAATGAAGGGGTTGGGCCTCCCAGTAGAAAAGCGCTCTCTTTTGGGCTCCTCTTTCTCGATGTCGATCTCGACGGTAGGCAAGATTTGGTTCAGGCCAATGGGCACCTCGAAGAGAAGATCTCCACGGTACAACCGGGTCAGGAATACCGTCAGCAAGCGCAACTATTTTGGAACCGTGGTCCCGGTGCAGGTTGCTTCGTAGAAGTCCCCGCAGCAGAACTCGCGGATTTGTCAAAACCTGCAATAGGAAGAGCTCTCGCCTGTGCAGACATCGATGGGGATGGAGATCTCGACCTACTATTAACCCAAGTCGGCGAACCGGCCAGATTGCTGCGCAATGATCAAATGACAGGCCATCATTGGATCAGAATCAAAACCTCCAATATTTCCCCAGGAAGCTGGATCGAATGCAAAAGGGGCGAAGAGGTCCAAAGACAAATGGTCGGTACCACTCGCTCATATCTGAGCCAATGTGAAGCCGTCGTGACATTCGGCTTAGGAAGCAATAGCGAAATCCCGACCATCACAATTCAAGAACAGGGGAAAACTCCTGTACGCTTCAAACCCAACAACATCGACTCCCTAATCGCCCCCCCATCCAAGTAGTCACGAAGTGACTTACATATCAATAGTGAAACCTATTCTGCAACACTCACCATAATCTCCTGTAGCTGATAACTTTGAACTAGCCGTATCTGCGGAAGAGATATCACTAAAGTTTTAATCAATCACGGGAGTCTATCGATGAAATTCTCACCCATCGTCGTATTTCTTTTTTTAGTATGCCTTACTTGCTCAGAAGTGAATGCGCAGATCGCAACGATTGAAGCTGTTGGTGGAGATGGATACATCGATACCACTGTGACGGCACAGATTCTCGGTACCACCGATTTGGCCACGCACGGATTCAGCCTTGGGCTAAGTCACGACCCAACAATATTGGCGATCGACGCTCTCACGGATGTACGTCCAGGAGCCGTCGTAAGCGCCGTGAATGGAGATTCGGGACCAGACTTCTTTGAGATTAATATCGCACCTGCGGGTGGCACAGGTCTCACCATTGCATGCATCACAGACCTTTTCAGTCCCTTTGATTTTCTCCCGCCGATGGATTCCTCTCCCCTGATCGAGATCGATTATCGCATCTTGCCAACCGCTGTAGTGGGCTCCAGTTCTCCCCTCGAATTCACTTCCGCCCTCGGAAGCCCAGCCGTACAAACAGTTCTCGTCATGGAGCTCGCAGAGGTGACCCCGGCGATGATCTCAGGCTTAATTTTGGTAACCGAGCCTCACTTCATCCGTGGAGACCTCAACCACAACGGTAGCGTCACTCTCTTGGACGGTGTGCTGTTGCTTTACAGAGTCTCCGGGCTTGAAGCTCCTGGTTCGTGCAGCGACGCCGACGACATTAATGACGATGGCGTTCTCACCCTTGGAGATGCAGTTTACCTGTTCCAATACATGTTCACCGGTGGAGCACCGATTCCAGGATCTGACGGATCATGCGGTCCTGACCAGACGGGTGACGACGACCTGGATTGCATGGAGTTCGGCTTCTGCGGATAACCTGCGGGAATCACTCTTCCAATCAACTCTCCTAGGAATCTTTCGATTCAGAATCGATTCCTAATTCCCTGTTCAATCTCTCCGTTACGGAGGTATTCTGACCCTTGATCTGGGAGGAATTCCAAGCCTGGAGAGAGGTTGAACCTGGATATGTCTCAACTCAGATACCAACCCGGGTCATCCATCCCGAGCAACCCCTATATGCCGGGGATCAACCAAAAAGATCCAAGCTTCCATCTCTTATCCAAAGAGGACGGCTGGGGCCGCGAGGATCGATTTCGTCACGGGGTTGATCTGTTTAATCACGGCTGTTACTGGGAAGCCCACGAGGCATGGGAAGACCTGTGGTTACCCCTGGAGAAGGAAGACCCAGTTCGAGTCTTTATCCAAGGATTGATTCAAGGCAGCGCAGCTCTCTTGAAAATTCGACTGGGGCAGCCGAAACCGGCTCATTCCATTTGGAGTCGCGGAAAAGAACGACTCTCGAAGATTCGTTCTGGTCAACCCGATGGATCTTTTCAAGGAATACAAATCGATGATTTTTGTCATCGCATCGATGAAATCTTACAGCAGGAAGATCCAAACTTCAAAAAGCCGCAGATTAACCTTAAGGATCACTCCTGATGCTCCCCCGAGTATTACATAAAACTCGCCACTCTATTTACTTGAGCAAACCATCCGGAATGTTTGTCCACCCCACTTCAGAGCAGCGTAACGGCGGCGAAACCTTGTTGACTTGGACAAGAGATCGAGTGGGACACTACGTTTATCCGGTACATCGCATCGATCGGGCCTCATCCGGCATCGTCTGCATGGGACTCAGTTCTGAAGCAGCAGCAGCTCTGCAATCGCTTCTCCAAGCACCCAGTGCCAAGAAGAGATATCTTGTTCTCACCAGAGGAAAAACGCCTGAAAGCTTCGAATGCGACATTCCTTTGGCGCGTAAGAAGAAAGAAGAGCCTGTACCCGCAAAGACTCACTTCCGCACCATTCTCACAAATGGTGACTTCAGCCTGCTGGAAGCGTTGATTGAAACGGGACGCAGACACCAGATTCGTAGGCACCTGGCTAGACTTGGACATCAAGTCATCGGAGACAGTACTTACGGCAAGGGAAGAATCAACGAGAGCTTGAGAAAAGATTTCGGGCTTCCAAGATTGTTCCTTCATGCATATCAACTGGAACACAGTGATCACTCGATAGGAATCTCCTCCTATCAACAAGTGGACCCACTTCCCGCAGATCTACTGGTGTTTCTCCGCCTGCTCTTTAACCAATCAGACCTTCTCCCGGGCGGCCTTATCGAGTCCCAGGAGGCGAACGGTTGAATTCGAATGTCCAGCTTTACAAGTGGATCTGGGGCATTCCGATAGGTGTCTTCCTTCTACGATGCCTCTTTCAAGGATTGATTTTTCCCTGGGAACTCAGTGGTGATGAAGCGCAATACTGGGATTGGACCCGACATCCAGCACTCTCTTATTACACCAAAGGGCCAGGCGTGACATGGTTCATCACAGCTACCACGACCCTTTTCGGAGACAACATTCTAGGAATCCGTATCGGGTCATTTCTGTTCCATGCGATTGCTGGAATTGCCGTCGGATCCATCGCTTTACAGATCTCTGGCAACGATCGGAAAGTGGTTCTCACAACCGTTCTCGCATACCAATTTCTACTCGGGTATCAAATCGCCGGTTCGTTGATGACAGTAGATATGATGATGGTCTCAGGGTGGTCGGTGGCCACCTGGGCAACAATAAGAGTGGTCCAAATGGCTCGCTCTGGAGATTCAGTGACCTTTCATCTTTGCCTCATCGGTGCTGCCATGGGATTCTCCTTCCTCGCCAAGTACACTGCCTTACTAGGCCTACTGGGATTATTGATTGGAGTTTGGCCCAACAAAGCACTCATCAAATCTGCCCGGGGATACAAAGCTGGAATCTGTGGCGCAGCACTCTCCTTCAGTCTTGGCATGCTTCCTGTAATCCTCTGGAATGCGACCAGAGGCTGGCCGACTGTAGAGCACCTGCTCGGCCACCTACACGTCCCAGGAGGCGACAGCGGAACCACCTCATGGCTCGAATATGACCCCCTCTGGACGCTCCAATTTGCTCTACAGCTTCTCGGACTTGCAGGTCCAATCCTTGGGTACCTCCTTCTGCGGGGAGCCGTAGCCGCTCTCGAGAGAGGATCCTCAACCAAAGCAGACCTAAGGATCCCTCTTTGGAGCGCACTTCCCGTGATGGGCTTTTACCTGCTCGTCTCGCTAAAGGGGCCCACTGAAGGGAACTGGATCGTCGGCGCATATGCCCCACTACTTCCTTTGGGCATGCTCTGGCTCTCACAGCATCATTCCCTCTTTACACAAAAAATTCTTCTCCTGCTCATAGCAATCAGAGGGACGCTCACTGGTGGGTTGCTATTGCTACTCATGGCTGTGGCACCCAGCCTCAATTCTGGTTTGCAATCACTAGGTCTAAAGCCCTTGCCACTGCATCGAGTCGCAGGACACTCTCTATTCGCAGAACAACTCCAGCAGATTGCAATCGACGAAAAACTAGAATCGGCACCGATCATCTGTAACTACTACGACAAGACCGCACTACTCGCCTACTATCTGCCGGGAAAACCCACTGTTTTCTGTGCCTCAGTGACCCTCGGATCACGACCTTCCGCATACGACGACTTTAAGGAGACGATTTTTCCGGCACCCCGCTTCTCTGGTCAGACTGTAATTCTCGTAGGCTCAACGATCGAAGCATGGCAACATGCCTTGGCACCTGAGGAGATCAAAGAGTTGGGGATTCTCGAACAGAGAGGACGCCCAAGGTCTGTGTTTCGGGCAAAGCTTGGCCGTTTTGAAAAGAGTGCTGGTTGACCCCCCTAACAATCCTACGCCCTATTCCTTCCTGGACCTTATATGCTTCAGGTGTGCTAATTCTTGTGGCGACCCTCTTCGATGGCGCATTACTTTCAAAGATGCCCGTCGAATCCAGTACTCAAAGAGGAGATTTCATCTCCCTGCTCAGGATTCTTGGCTATCTCCCAACTTGGATCTTATTCTCTCTTCTGTTAGTACTGGCGGCCCCCACTGACCAGAAAAAGCGATTCCGTGAAGATGCGTTACGAATCACTCTCACGGCGATGATTTCAGGAATCGTCGCTGAAACTCTGAAGCCCATCTTCAGAAGGCCTGATCCCCAAGTAGGAAACGAAGGATCATGGGAGAGGGCCCCCTTGAACGATCAATGGTGGGATGGAACCGATTTTTGCTTTCCCAGTGGACATAGCGCAGTGGCATTTGGTGCCGCCGTGGCCATCAGTCGTCGCTGGCCCAAAACCACCCCATTAATCGGTATGGCCGCAATCGGCTGCGCGATCACGAGAATTTATGAGCGCGGCCATCACCCTTCGGACGTCATTGCCAGCCTCTTGATTGCACTCTGTGTCAGTCGACTTATGAATCCAAATGGACGTGTCATACCTGACTAAGCGATCCATTAGGTCGTTTAAATTTGCTCAAATGTGTTCATTGTGACACTCCTCCGTCAACCTCGTTTGGATGGAGACCTTTCCAGCCCTAGACGGTAATCTTTTCCTTATGGAAGAGTATCGAAAACAATCACTACCGTTTGACCCGGTACTGGTCAGCGATGTTCTGCGCACCATGGCCCATCCCATGCGACTTCGAATGCTTCAGCTCTTGATGCTGAATCGATTCAACGTCGGCGAGTTAGCCAAGGAGTGCAATATCCAAAACCACATGGCTTCTGAACACTTGAGGCTCATGCAAAGATCCGGTCTACTTTCGAGTCAGCGTGAAGGTCGCAAGATCTATTACACCGTCTCGAACCCTGGAGTCATCGATCTAATGCAGTGTGTGGCTGGATATGGAAACAGAACTGATCATCTCTACAATCCAAGGGCCATCTCTGGACAAGATTAATTTCGCTAGGGGCAACAGTAAAAATCACTGATGCCTGAGTGCTGAAATTGGATCTAGAGCTGCAGCTCTCTTGGCAGGGTAGATCCCTGACGAGATTCCGACCGCTACCGATATGGTCAACGCCACCAAAATGCTTGACGGAGTTATCACCGCAGTCCATCCGGTGAACACGACAAGAATTTGCACCAACAGAAACCCGACGACGATACCCAACAATCCACCGAAGATGGAGATGGTCGTCGTTTCTGTGAGGAATTGGGCGATGATATGTCGCCTCTGAGCCCCCAGTGCCCTCCTGACTCCGATCTCTCTCGTTCTCTCTGTGACCGTCGCCAGCATAATGTTTGCGATACCGATCCCTCCGACCAAGAGAGATATCGAAGCGATCGCGACCAATGCGATATTGAAAACCTGCTGAGTTTTTCTTCTCTGCGCAAGAACCTCAAGGGGCACGATGAGTTCATAGTCTTTCTCTGGGTGATTTCGTACCAAAAGGTGCTCGATCATCCTTGAGGTCAAAATAACTTGATCCAAATTGTCAACCTCGACAACGATTTGATTGAGCTCAACATCCGTTGCCTCCCAGTTTCCCGCGCTGCCAGAAAACGACCTTGTTCCCTGTCTCTTGAAAACAGTTTGGTATGGAACATAAATCTCTGAACTTCTNGCATCGGAAACGAGAGCTTTTTGCGCATATCCCTGGAATCGATCCTCCGACAAAACTCCAATAATTTGGAACTTCTGATCATCGATAGTCAAAGAGAACCCGATGGGATCTTCATAAATCCCTAGCTCTTGAAGTAAACCTGAGCGAACCACACAGACTCGAGCAAGATCTTCCTCATCCTGAGCAGTAATCCCGCGACCAATAGAAACATCTAGACCAAAAACATTGAGATATTCGGGTTCAACAGCAAAGAGGGTACTCTCTAACCAACGACTTCCATTCCATACTTTCTTTTTGCTTAAATGGACTGGCAATGCCCGCTTAATTCCTGGAACGGTTTCAACGATCTGGCGATGGTCCTTGAACTTTAAGCCGTAATAATTAATCCAACCACCTCTGCCACCGCTGTTGTTATTTTCTGGTTGCTCCGGCTCAACTGAATTGATGATGATGTTTTGGATTCCCAGACGCCCAATCTCTTGAAGCAATTCCCTTTCTGCCCCGGCACCCAAAGCAAGCATGGCGATCACGGATCCAACCCCGAACACGACCCCCAGCATCGTGAGCACCGTTCTCATCGGATATCCGAGAAGGCTCTGAAGCCCCATCCTTAGTAGCTCTTTTTTCTTGCGGGAAATCATGCAGACTCCTCGATCACCAGGCCATCATGGATTCGAACTTGTCGCTGAGCCTTCAGTGCGACTTCTTGGTCATGGGTGATCATGATGATGGTTCTTCCTTGATCGTGAAGAGTCGCCATCAACTCCAGAACTTCCTGTCCTGTAGCTGAATCCAAATTTCCTGTCGGTTCGTCTGCGAGCAAAATCAAAGGATCATTTATCAAGGATCTAGCAATAGCGACTCTTTGGCACTCTCCCCCGGAGAGCTGTGCGGGTCGATGGGTTAACCGATGGGACAGCCCAACCGATTCAAGGATCACCTTACAGCGCTCTTCATTTTCTGAGATTGAACTGTCACCGTAGAGAAGTGGAACTTGAACATTCTCAAGAACCGTCAATTGGGGAATCAGCTGAAAGCTCTGAAATATAAAGCCGATATCCTCATTCCGGATTCTTGACAACTCGTCGTCTGATAACTTTGAAACATCTCTACCACCCAAGAGATATGAGCCCTCAGTGGGAATATCCAAGCAACCCAAGAGATTCAGCAAAGTCGATTTACCGGATCCCGAGGTTCCCATGATCGAAACGAATTCCCCTTGAACCACATCGAGACGAATCCCCTTGAGAACATGTAGTCTTGGCTCAACCTCGCCGTAGTATTTATGGATCCCGGTAAGGGAGATCATCGGATCTGCCAAAATCAGCGCTGACTTCCAGTAAATATCTTTGGAAGAATCTTTGGGGAAATCTTAGGGGATATCATTGCGGTGGTTCCCATTGGAGCTTTTTCTTCCGATGTCGATTCCGTTTCATCGGGTTTGTAGAGCAATACCTTATCTCCCTCGGAAAGTCCTTCAGTAATCTCAAGGAAGCTTTCGTTGGAACGCCCCACCTTGACACCACGCTTCACCGGTTTCCCCCCCGATCGCACGTAGCAGAAAAAGGATCCAGACTCGGCGTGGACCGCCTGGATCGGCACATGTAGGACGTTTTCCAGGTTCCCAGTGTTGATCACCACTTCTGCAGAGGTTCCTGGTTTTAGGGAAAGTTCACTTCCTCTCAATTGAATCTCAACAGAAAATCGTCGGACTCGATCACCCCAGCGACGATCCCCGGCGTTGGCGACAGAGTCGATTTTGGTCACTTCACCCTTGTATATTTTCGTCTTGTTTACGTCGGAGCGAATCTCGGCAGCCATTCCTACCTTCACTTTGTCGATGTCTGCTTCGTGAATCTTGATCAACACCGCCATCTCGCTCGGGTCTGGAATCGTCAACAACACATGGTTGAAGTAAGTGTCCCCACCCACTCGAACCTCGTCGCGGTCCCACGGCCTATCTGGGTTCCCGTAAAAAACGATGCCACTTGCGGTCGAATAAACTGACATCTTACTCAGATTACTCTTCTCTCGCTCCAACTCCTCCTGCGACTCACCCAGTCGACGCTCAAACTGGCTGACCCGTAATACGAGATTCGCGATGGCGGTCTCAGCACCCCTCGTTTCCATTTCAAGAGAGCGAGTCGACTCAGAAACGCTCGATTCCTTTTGCTTGAGAGAAAGAGGTTTTTCGTAGGAGTTGTAGAGGGTTTTGTTTTGCTTAGCCGTCACTAAAGCTTCACGCCGCTCCTTGAGCTTTATTCTCTCTTGTTCAAATTGATCGGAAGTAACAAAGCCCTTCTCAAGCATCGTCGGCATGTCTTTCCACAGCCCCTCTGAGCGCTCAAGCTCAGATTCGGCCCTTTCGATCGCGAGTTCTAACTCTCGCTCCCTGCGTGGAATATCACCCTGCTTCAGCTTTTCCAATTCGACTTGGGCCACCTCTAGACTCAACTGGGCTTTCTCCAGATTAGTCTGGTTTCGATCCTCCTGGATTTTGAGATCATTTCGCGCCGAGTTTAAAGAGGTCTCCTCAGCGATCAGTTCGTTCTCAAGCTGGTCGATTCGTCTTTGAACCTCGGTTTTTTCGAGCTCGACGATGAGGTCTCCTTCTTTTACTTGAGAGCCCTCGTCGACCATCCATTCGATTCTGCGCCGGCCACGGACTTCAGAACGAATCCGGGTCGCATTACGGGTCGTTAAAGTCCCTCTCTCGGTCAGATTGATCGGTAAATCACCTCGACTCACCACTGCAATTCCGCCGGAAATCTCATTACTGGAATCACCGCCAAAAATTAGAAGGAACAATCCACTAAAGATTACTAAGCCAATAAGCCCCTGAGACATTTTTTTGGAAATCATGAAATGATCATCCCTTCTTCCGAGACGAAGAGCAGGCCTAACAGACGATAGATCTCGAGAATCTGGATTTCGTGAGCCACGATCCGATCCAGCTGGGCATTTTTGGCGTCCGTCAATGCCGCCTGCGCCTCAACGACATCCCGGTTCGTCACCGTTCCCCGAGTTTGGTCAATCTCTGCTTTCTCAACCGTTAATGACAACGATTCGATAGCTCGAGACCCGATCTCCAATTGGAATTTGAGCTGGTCAAGCTGCCGAAGCGCAGCTTGCACTTCCAACCGAACTTGCTGCTCTTTGAGATCAAAATCTCTGATCTCTCGCTCGAGTGCAATCTCAGAGTTACGGAACGCATTCCTGCGTGCCATACGATCGAGTGGAATTTCAAGATTTAATCCAGCAGAGAAGGAATCACTTTCATCCCAGTCTATTCCTGAAAAAGAATCTGCGACCAATGACGAAGAGCCATAACGAAGATTGAGATTCAGGTCCGGCAAAAGCCCATTCCTTCGTAGCTCCAGGTCGACTTCGGCATCTTCCAACTGATCCCTAGCACTCAACAGATCTAAACGATTGTTCATCGCGGCATTCAGAGCCTGATCTAAGGGGATCGCAAAATCCGTGAGTTCTGGGAATTCACCCACCAACTCGATTTGACTGTCGATGGAGATTCCAAGATCAATTTTGAAACTATCGAGTGCGGTCTTGAACTGCTCATTGGCATTCGACTGGCTGTTTTGCGCCACGAGCAACGCTTGCTCTGCTCGAAAAACGTCGAGACTACTACCCGTTCCAAGCCGGAAAAGAGCCTTGGCTTGATCATAAGCAAATTGCTGACCACGGACATTCTCTTCCGCATTGGCCAGCTGGATCTTTTGGCTCAACAGACTATAAAACTTCTGAGTGATCTGAATGGCGAATTCCTGCCGATAGCCTTCAAAGTTTCGTGCCGTATAGAGCAGATTTCGCTCTGCATCTGTCAATGCATCATAAGGGATGTTCCGTCCCGCTCCCCTTAACAAAGGCTGCGAGATACTTGCACTAAAATTCCCGGAGTAGTCGCGAACGTTTGCTGATCCGTCATCGATACGATCACTACCGACAGAGACACTAAGCCGCCCACCGGTAAACAGGTATTGCTGACCATTGAGAGACAACCCAGTAACTTTTGAAAGTTCGTCATCGTCGGATGAACCGGAGACATCGTAAGAAAGACTTCCGGAAAAAACTGGCCTTAAGAAATCGCGACGAACCACTCCCAATGAGAGCGCTGACTGAAACAACGCTTCTCGCTGATTGATGTATCCCCGATTGAGGAGAGTTCCCAATTGCAAAGCAGATTCTAATGTCACCTGTTCCGTGAGGATCGGCGCCTCTTCATCGACAACTTCCTCTGCCTCGTGAATAGGGTCGATCAACTCTTCACTTCGAAACCTTGCGACCTCCGAAACGACCTCGTCACGAATAGACTCCCCCTGCTCCTGAGCCCATCGGTGGTCCATTGCGGAGCAACCGCTGATCAAAATCAACAGCGCAATAGCGCTGGACGATCTGTGGTTGATCGAGCGAAAGCTCAGCCGTCGGAAAAGGTCTGTCATGAGTTCCTATCCACTTGAAGATACGAAGAAATCGTAAATCCAAAATACCTGATCGATCACTTTAACCGATGATGAGAAATCAACAATCGAGGCAACGGTTCTGAACACTGATAGGCCGCCGATTTCTGAAGAACTTTGGTCATACAATGCTGAGGCCAAATTCGGTTAGGCAGGAGTTAGATCGGTGTAATGCAGAATGAAATTGGAAATCGCCCCTCTCCTTACGGAAAGGGGCGATTATGGCTCCCCGGGTTGGACTCGAACCAACAACCAAGTGATTAACAGTCACCTACTCTGCCAATTGAGCTACCGGGGAGTACTGTGTGAAGAAACTTATCCCTCCAGCGCAGAAGTGTCAATCATTGCTGAATAATGACTCCCTTAGAGGGCAAAAGACTCCCTCCCGACCAGGACCGCTCGAGGACGCTTTTCTGCGTTGACTTTAATCAATATAGTGCGATCCTTCAATGCGAGAGGAGGGGGAAATGTCCCGATTTTCTATCCCGGAGGTGGAATCCCATGAATCCACCCCACTGTTACCGTCGGAAGTGGAACGTTTAAAACAGCGCTTCCCCGAGTTTATCGGCCACTCAGAGCCGTTTTATCGAATGCTCCAACAAATCGAGAGGGTTGCCAGCGCAGAAGCTCCCTTATTGATCTTGGGAGAGAGTGGCACCGGAAAGGAACTGGTCGCTCGAGCCATCCATCGACTGGGCCCAAGGCGACACGGGCCCTTCGTCGGAGAAAACTGTGCCGCGATTTCTCCCCCGATTCTCGAATCAGAGCTCTTTGGCCATGATCGTGGAGCCTTCACCGGAGCGCATTCTGAGCGCGCAGGACTGATTGAATCGGCCCATGGTGGGATCTTATTCCTGGATGAAATCACCGAAACCTCCGGCGATCTCCAAAGCAAATTACTTCGAGTCCTGCAGGAAAAAGAGATTCGCCGAGTAGGTGGAAATCGTTCCCGAAAAATCGACTTTCGCCTCGTCACTGCAAGCCACAGAAATCTCGCCGAGGAGGTCGAAGAAAAACGGTTTCGCGATGACCTGCGCTACCGAATCGACGTACTCAGAGTGCAACTGCCGCCACTCCGCCAACGGCGTCAGGATATTCCGGTCCTCTGCAGAGCTCTTCTCAATCGATACTGCAGAAGACTCGGCAAAAAGATGCCGATCATTTCTGCGGATGCGATGACGGTTCTGATCAGTGCCAAATGGCAGGGGAATATCCGAGAACTTCAGAATGAGATGGAGAGGCTCGCAAACCAGCCCTATCAAAAGATCCAGGCAGAACATCTCTCCAACACTCTACAAGAGGAAGGCATCCCCCACCCCATGGCCCTGAGATTGCGAGCAGAGGTCGGTACTGACCTCGTTAAACTCGAGAAGATCGTCCTCGGCGGTGTCGTCAGGGACGTCTTGCGAGAAACTTCGGGCAACAAGGCGCAAGCAGCCAGAATCTTGGGCATCCCCAAAACCACCCTCTATCGTCGACTCGATCGCTATGGGGTTCAGCGGCAGCATGGCTCCAAGGATTAACCTGTGGAAACCTCTTCAGTCACTACTTACTGACTTGGTGAACCTGGGCGATATATGGGAGATTACGGTAGTAGCCCTGCCAATCGAGGCCATACCCGACGACGAAGTCGTTAGGGATCTCAAATCCGCAAAAGTCGATATGGGTCAATTTTACGTTGTTGAGAGGTTTGTGAAGAAGTGTACAAATTTTTATCGAAGCAGGATTTCGCGACTCCAAGTTTGATTGTAGATACTTGAGAGTCAGGCCGGTATCAACGATGTCTTCAACGAGAAGAACATGACGATTGGATATCGACTGCTGCAGATCGAGATCCAACTTCACTTCTCCACTGGTCACTACTGAATCACCGTAAGAAGAAGCCCTAAGAAAATCGACGGTGAAAGGAAAATCCAGTTGCCGAACCAAATCGGCAACGAAGACAAAGGCTCCTTTCAAAACACATACCACTATTGGATCTTTGTCGCCCAACTGTTCACGAATCTCTTTGCTAAGTTCAGCAATACGTTGCCGAATATCTTGCTCCTCATGAAGTATTTCCAGGCGGTGCCCCGGTAGGGGCGGCTCAGGCTGTAATCTCATTTGGTTAAATTGATTCATTTGGTACCTGTCATCTGGTGAAACCGAAGTTCACTTAAATCCAAGAGTTATTGATGAGCTCGCCGACTCCGCCCGCACCGGGCACGATATAATCGATCTTATTCAAGCCACTCTCGCGGGAATCCGCACCTGGCGTTTGTGCGAAGACGTCATCAGGGCTCTCTCCACGATCCAATCTCAAGGCCCAGATCCGCACCTCCGGGTGTTTCTCCCGCAAGTTACGAACAAACTCCGGAGTCACGATCAAATGCACTGAGATGATGGCTTGGGGCTGGCCTTCAACTTCCTTTTTATAATGATCGATCACCCGAGCCAAGGAAGACCCTGTTGCCCCCATCGGATCAGCAAAGATCAGATGCGCGCGATCGATTTCGCCTCCAATTTTACTGCCATGAAGTGCAGCGCCTGTCACGGCTCCACTTTCATCGGTCACCCGTTCCATCACGACATGGTCTTGGCGCACATTGGCAGGATCGATGACTTGATGCAGGACGTTTTGGCATAAGTGGGAAGGAATCGTACCCGCACGTGCAACATTGACCGTCACGGCTTTGGATTCTGGATCGATGACCTGGCCTCGAAAGACCCCTCTTGGAGAGGTCTGTATCATGTTTGTTTCCTTTTCAACGATGACACGCGGGAATTCATGACCAATCATTCGCTGAAGAAGGCCTCTGTATAGTGTTTCGAGAATCTCATTGAAACGCGGTTGAACCGTCTCCGGGTGTCCTAACTCAGCGAGTAATCCAAGAGAGAATGGCTCCGCAAGAATGTGAACTCCCTCACCGTACTCATGGCAAAGGCCATTCTGCTCCAGACCTAATTCATTGTAGATCTGCTCCATCAGCGATCACCTCCGTAAGAACTTAAATCATCAGGGCCAAATGCGTGTGGCAATAACTCCGGAAGAGTGGCTTTAACCATCTTCTCGCCCTCACCAGTGTATACCTGAAGTAAATTAGAGCCTGGTAAATCAGATAAGACCTGCCGGCACGCCCCACAAGGCATCGCCGTCACCAATTCTCCTGCAGAGTTTTTTGCAACCACGACAATGACTTCAGGATTTCCGGGTGAACCGGCGGACGCCCAATGCATCACCGCTGATCGCTCGGCACAGATCGTCAATCCGTAACTGGAATTTTCGACATTGCACCCAGGAAAGATTTTTCCGTCACTCAGTAGCGCTGCACCGACTCGGAAGCCTGAATATTTCGCCCGAGAACAATCCAGTTGGGAATATGCGACTCGGTATAGTTCGGATAGTGGCACCGAATGACTTTTTCGGCCAACTTCTTGGCCTTCAGCTTTCTCGCTACCTCTTGAATCTGAATTCGTAGCCATGTCGCCTCTACTCCCCTCATCGGGGAGATATCATAACATGGTCCACGCAACGATGTCTCTGAGACCGGCAAGAATCAGAAGCTGACATTCAAAAGAGCAGAGCAGGATGGCTTCTCCAACCAAGCGCTTGATTCGGAAGGAAATGCCACACGATCTCCTCGCAATACCTGGTGCAATTGCACGGTGACTTCATCCCCTTCACCTGCTAGGAGCAACTCAGAAAGAGCTCCGCGGGCGGGCGCCAGGGCAATATCGCCAGCAAAGAGAGATAGACATGCCACCACAGTCACCACGTCTGGCTGCTGGGAATCCTCCTCGATAAGCGCCCAAAGCTCCTCGAGAACAGCTTCGGTCCGCCTCTCCAAATACAGCACAGCATCCCATCGCAACGACATCAACTCTGGTTCGATAGCGATCGCGTCGCTCCAACTGGCCCCTGCACCTGGCAAATCTCCAAGCCTTAGCCGATTGACACCCTCCAGGAAGTGGACCAATGCGACATCTGGATGACCGATCTTCGCTCTTTCAAGATGAGCCAGCGCTTCCTCTTCTTCAGAGAGAAGCATTGCACTCCAGGCATCGCAAATTGCAGATCTCTGTACTTCAGCAGAGGAGATCTGCTCCTCTTCAGCCTCTTCAGTCTCCACAAAGACGATGTGATTCCTGATCTCTGAATCACAGTAGACGGTCGAAGACCAGCGGACCCCTTGGGAATAGCTGCTCCAGTAACCATGGTGCCACCAGTAAATAAAGTGAGTACTACTGCAACTCCATGGTAACCACCAACCGTAGCACCAAGTTTGGGGATATCCAAAATACCAGGGTGAACATAAGGGCGAATACCAACCGTAGACTCCTGACCCGAGACTGATCCCCACGTTTGTGTATACCCCGTGGCTATAGATGGGATGGCAGTACCAAGGAAGCTGATGAGTGTGAAGTGAAGTACTCGTGTAAACACCAGAAGCCGAAACCGGGGGCCGAATCGTACCCACCCCGGTGTGGATCGCCCCCGAAGGAGACAGCTGCACCCGTGGGTTCCTCTGACTCAGGGTTCGTGCACGGGTTCGATTTGAGAGATCGACACCTCGATCTCCTCCCCTTCCCAATCTCTGAATCATATCTCGAGTTGGCGGTTTGTTGAGCGTACTGGACCCTGCACCTCCCAAGGTTGTGGAGACGCCTCCAACCGACTGATCAGAAGTCGGCTTCAGTGCCGGCAAGGGTGAGACCGGCAATGCATTCGGAACAGAGACCGGCTTCTTACGAATCTGACGTGCACGGACTCCTGTACGAGTGGAGACTCCATTGGCCCCGGGCAAGGTGATCGATGGCTGTTTTCTTGGGCGAATCCCTGGCTGATTCCTCTCCCCAAGATTGCTTCCTGGAGTGACCGTCGTGGAACGACCCGATAATCCTGACCCTCTCGTCGAAGTTCCTCTAGAAGGCGGGCTCACACGGGGTGGATTCACCACGGGGGCAGGAATCGAAATGGGGCCAGGAGTCGAAACTGGAGGTCGCAGCTGGGTTCCCGGTCTCGAAATCGTGGTCGGCCTCCCTGTTTGAGGTCGTACTTGAGGACGAGTCTGGGGTCTCACTTGAGGTCTGCTCTGTGGTCTGACTTGTGGCCGTGTTTGGGGTCGTGTCTGAGGTCTCACTTGGGGTCGGCTCTGTGGTCGGCTCTGTGGTCTCACCTGTGGACTGGTCGAGGTCCCACTGCCCCTAGATTGGGCTTCGGCGCAATCAGCAGACACCCAGAGGCCCAAAAAAACAGACGTGAGCATGAGAAGAATCGTCAGCGGTGAGCAGTGAATCTTCATGGAACCCCTTTCCGGCGACCTCAATGATCACCCTCTAACACAACGACCTATAGAATAGCCTGAATCCGCTGATTCAGGGAGGACCCAGCACCGAGGCCTCCAGGGATGACGTTGCTACAGGGGGATTCTTCAAAAAAATCGCGAAACTTCAGGAATTTCGCGGACGATCCCACAAGAGGACTAAGGCAGATCCGACAGCGATACCGATCAAATCGGCCCTGAAATCAGCCCAGGAGTGAGTTCTGCCAGGGATCAGAGCTTGAACTCCCTCATGAAGCGTCGCAAAAACCAAGAGTAAAAAGACCACCCCAGGGAGCCAAGACCCGACATCCATCCGGGATTTTCCCCAGGGGCGAAAGCCGATCGTCAAAATCATGAACCCGACGGCGTGCAGAACCTGGTCCCGTCCCTCTTTGCGAAAAGCCTCCGGAATCGCCTCCTGAAGCATCGAACCCGGCAGCCACCCTGCTAAGAGTGCGAGGCCGATCAAGAGCCAAGGAAACCAGCGACTGGTCAGAGCGACGGTCAATGAATCTCCTCTGATCCTCTATGAATTCCTAAAGCACGCTCTAAGAGAGCCATACGAATAGGAACGCCTGCCGCAACTTGTTGAAGGATTCGAGAAGCCTTGCCGTCGGCCACTTCATCGGAGATTTCAACCCCCCGGTTCATCGGTCCAGGATGCAACACCAAAAAGTGCGATCCGCAACTCGCTAATCGAGTGCCATTCATTTGGTAGCTAGAGACGTAATCGTCCAACGAAAGTCCCATGCCACCTTCGATTCTCTCATGCTGAATGCGAAGAATTTGAATCGCATCCAACTCCGGCAAGATGGCATCTAGATCATGACTCACACGAACACCTTCGGGCCAATCGCCATCCGGAAGAAATTCCTTTGGTCCAATCAGAACAACCTTTGCCCCCATTGCAGTGAATGCCGCGATATCACTCCGCGCCACACGACTGTGGACCACGTCTCCAAGGATGCCGATGCTGCGACCCTCTAAACTTCCGAACTCATCCCTAAGAACCAGGGTATCGAGGAGTGCTTGACTGGGATGAGCTCGGGTCCCCCCTCCGGCATTCAAAACTCCGGCCCCGCATTCGTGAACTAATCCTCGGATCACATCATCGCTACGATCGCGAACAACCAATGCACCTGCTCCCAAGGCCTCCAAAACTCGAGCGGTATCGAGGACCGTCTCGCCTTTGAGCAAGCTCGATCGCTCTGCCGGGAGCTCAATGAATGAAACCCCAAGTCGTTGGCATGCGACCTGAAAAGAGAGGGAAGTCCTGGTACTAGGCTCTGAAAAGAGGAGTGCAACGAGATGCGAGGAGGAAGCAGAGACGGCAGGTGGCGCATGACGTAATTCCACGGCCCGATCAAGAATTGAAACCATCTCCTCGCGACTGAGGTCGGCGATTTCAACCAGATTCCAACCTGTGGCGTCAGTCATCGGTGACAATCGACTGCTCCTTCCATAAATCTGTTAAGACACTGCTCGATGTCGTTCCCACTGCGCAATGCTTGCAATATCTCTTGTAAAAAGATGACATGACTCGACAGAAAAGGACAGGGTTCATCGAGGGGTATTTCCCTCCCGCCGTGTAGTTCCTGAATGATGGCGTTCTCCAAGTCTGCAACACCTTCTCCAGTGAGTCCTGAGACACAGATCCCGTCCAAAGTAGCCTGTGCACGAGTGTCGCCCCCCCATTCATCACAGCGACTAAACACAGTCAGGGTACGATCTCGTCGCCCCTCCTGGAGCGAACTCTGCCCCGGCGAAAGCAACTCAAGGATGAGATCCGCACGATCTAGTTCTTGCTGCAGTCTTCTTAAACCCTCGACTTCGACCTCGTCCGAGGTCGATCTGATTCCGGCTCCATCTACGAGTGTGCATGGCCACCCAGAAAATTGCGCATGAGCAGTCACCAAGTCGCGAGTCGTGCCCTCCACTGCTGTGACAATCGATCGATCTTCACCAATCAATGCGTTGAAAAGAGTACTCTTGCCCGCATTCGTCACTCCCGTCAGCACTACTCTGGGAGGTTCTACCAATCGCAAGCCGAGACTTGAAAGCTCGAGCAATCTTTCAACTCGTGAGATTTCAGGGGAGTGGTCCCGCCAACGACCGATTTCACCAGCGAAGCCGAAGCCTGAAGCCTGTACTAACAAAAACTCACAAATCTCAGCGCTGGCCGCATGAGGCAATCGGTCCAAAGCCTCTAGCCGAACCCGACTGGACACTGCCTCAGCCACTGCTTGAGAGTCAGAGGTCGAACCATTGGTAAAGAGTTGGATCGGACCCCTCCACTCATTTGCACCCAATTCGGTGCAACGTTCTAGCACCTGTTGCTGAATCAAAGGACTTCCATGAGTGGACAATAGAAACATTTCCTCTGCCGAAACTTCGCCAGCAACCGGCCAACGCAGGCAGATGCAATCATCGATCGTTTCACCCTCGGACGAGAGAATGTTCGCATAACAAGACCCTGAAGGAGCGGGCTTCGACAATAGAGCGGTGACCAGAGAGGCGGCTTCCTCTCCACTGATGACGATAGCATGAAGCGCAGAGGTCCCGGGACCAGTGGCCACCCCCACACGAGCCCTCATCGTTGCTTCTCCCTCGACAACACCGCTTCCAATCCGTCCAGCACCAGGTTTGGTATCGATCTTGCGCCAGCGATCAATCCTTCGAGACGATGAGCATCCCCCCCTGTAATGACAGTTTCAGGATCGCTCTCAAATTCGATCTTTAATCCCTCGAAGACCCTTCGGTGTAATCCCATGACCCCCGACCTGAAAAAAGTATCGACTCCTGCGCCGATAGCAGGCTCAGAATCAGTTGCCCATCCTCCGTCCACCTCCACGGTTCCGGTTGCCGTAGGTAGAGCAGGAGCGGCGCTTCTGAGGGAATCATGCAGAGAGTGCCAACCAGGGGTGATCCACCCGCCAAGAAGCTCCCCCTCAGGAGAAACCGCATCGACAGTGACAGCAGTTCCCGCATCGATGATCACTGCAGGGCGAGCAAGATTTTTGCCCCCCCAGGCCAATGCAGCGAGAGCTCTGTCGGCACCCGTCTTTTCAGGGTGTTGGGTCGCAACAGAGAGTTGCGGAGCTGAGCCATTTTCGATCCAAAAAATTGAAGGGGAGGAACACTGTTGAAACAGCGATCCCAATATCGGTTCGAGAATTGAGCGGTGCTCTGGTCGTAGGCATGAAACCGCAACCTGTTGAGGCTGTATCTCTAAAACAGGAGACTTTGCTAAACTGGCAGTGAGATCGCCTATGGGAGCATGGCCTTCAGTGGAAACGCCACCCCCATCACGTAAACGCCAATTTACCAAAGTATTGCCGACATCGATGACCAGTGAGTACACGATCGCCTCCAGTAAAGAAGCATACCGCGTATAAGCACCGGACCCTAGCTATCGTGACTAGTAATCGAAATCGAAATCCCCCATGGCATTCCCTTTCACCACCCCTCGCAGCTCTAGCTGCAACTCTTCGGGGAAGTCTGAGAAAGCCAATGCGTCATCGAGTGTGATTCGATCCGCACGGTAAAGATCCCGCAGTGATTGATTGAAAGTGCAAGAACCAAAGTGCTCCCCATCCCTCACTGCGCTGTGAAGCTCATGGGTTTTACCCTCACGAAGAAGCTCTCTGATCGTGGGACTATTGAGCATCATCTCCAACGCCGGAATCCGCCCCTTTCCATCGAGGGAAGGGATCAAGCGTTGGCACACCACCCCGGAGAGAACCAGTGATAATTGCAATCGAATCAAATCATGCTGGTGAGGAGGAAAGAAGTGAATAATTCTTTCCACCGTCTGCACGGCGTTGACGGTATGAAGGGTTGAGAGTACGAGGTGCCCTGTCTCTGCGGCTGCGATTGCAGCTTCCATCGTCTCTCTATCTCTCATCTCCCCGATCAGGATCACATCCGGGCTCTGCCGGAGTGAGTGCCTCAACGCAGTAGGAAATGAATCGGTATCAATCCCAACCTCGCGTTGATCGATGATCGATTTGCGATCTCGGAATGTGAATTCAATGGGATCTTCGATGGTCACAATATGACGATTTGCCGTCTCATTGAGATGGTGAACCATCGATGCAAGGGTCGTTGATTTACCGGATCCGGTATTTCCAGTAACGAGAACAAGCCCACGCTTCTGCTCTGCAAGATTAGTCAAGGTCTCAGTAGGAAGACCGAGATCCTCAAACCCCGCGACATTGTGTGAAACGTGTCGCAATACAAATCCAAGCTGTCCTCTTTGGTGGAAAATATTGACACGGAATCGGCCAATTCCTGGCAGGTCGTACGAAGTATCAACATCGAGTTTCTGAGGTAATGCTTCAGGTCGGGAGTCTTGAATAATCTCGAGAATCTCCTGAGACTTCCTCGGTGTGATTTCTTCACAATCGAGAAACTTGACCGATCCATCAACCCTCAAGGAAGGTGGGCAACCCACCTTGATAAAGAGGTCCGAGGCATTTTCGATCACCATACGACGCAGTAACTCGTGGAATTCCATGATCTCTCCCTGGATCAGGACTGCCTTTCCAGGAGACAGTAAGATCCATAGAAGAATACGATGGCTAAGGAATCGCGTCGAATACGTCCCTAGACCCTACTCAGAGGGGTTTAACAGGACCCACAATGCTTCCAAAACTTCCCGAATACCTGCCCCAGTTACCCCCGAGATCACACGAACCGGCTCACCGAGGCGCTTCTCGAGCTCCTGACGTAAACGATCGAGATCTTCAGGTGGCAATAGATCAGATTTGTTGATCACCGTGATAGTGGGTCGATTAGCCAACTCTTCTGAGTGGGATCTCACCTCCCCACGAATGACAGCATGATCGTGGATCAGATCCTCTATTTCTCGATCGTGGGGATCGATGAGGTGAAGGAGAACCCGAGTCCTCTCAAGGTGCCTGAGAAATCCGATTCCGAGTCCGACTCCCTCCGCTGCTCCCTCAATCAACCCGGGAACATCCGCCAAAACGATTCTACGAAAGGTATCCAACTCAGCGATTCCCAACTGGGGACTGAGAGTGGTGAATGGGTAATCGGCGATCTTTGGGTGGGCACTCGAGACCCGCGAGAGGAATGTACTCTTGCCTGCATTCGGTAATCCAAGAAGTCCGACATCGGCAATCAACTTAAGCTCGAGGTGAACCCGCTTTTCTTCACCCTCCTCACCGGGGGTGAACTCTCGTGGGCTCTGATGCGTTGAAGTTGCAAATCCGGTGTTCCCGCGCCCGCCTGCCCCTCCACTGGCGATGACAAACTCCTGCTCAGATTCGGCTAGATCGACGATAAGATTTCCGTCCTCGTCGTAAACCATCGTTCCCACAGGAACGGCGATACGCAGGTCAGCGCCCATTCTTCCAGTCTGGTTTTTACTGGATCCTGGACGACCCTTTTCAGCCTTGTGAACAGGACGTCCGGTGAAATCGAGGAGAGTTTGAACATGGGGGTCTGCGTACAGGATGATATGTCCACCACGACCCCCGTCTCCCCCATCAGGACCTCCACGGGGGATATATTTTTCCCGGCGAAATGAACAGCACCCGTCTCCACCCTTACCGGCATAAACGTGGATCCAGACTTCATCGACGAAGCGGATACTCAAGACGGGACCGCCGGGATTCTTAGATCAGGAGGCAGCAGGGTCGATGTGGACCCGGCGACGCGTTCCGAAGCGAACCTTGCCGTCAACGAGGGCGAATAAGGTGTAATCTTTACCCATGCCGACGTTATGTCCGGGATGGAACTTCGTTCCACACTGGCGAACAATAATGTTTCCGGCGATGACACTCTCACCACCAAACTTTTTCACGCCACGGTTCTGAGCATTGGAGTCACGTCCATTGCGTGATGCGCCCTGACCCTTTTTATGTGCCATGTCTCTACTCCTAATTCGGTCTTCGACGATTGCTGCCAACAGCAAATCGGAAGTTCATTAGCTGGCGATTTTACCGATTCGAACCTTGATGTACTTTTGGCGGTGTCCCTTGCGGCTGTGTGAATTCTTACGGCGACGAAAACGGTGGAAGATGACCTTCGGGCCTTTGACCTCACCGATCACTTCCGCTTCCACAGACGCCCCATCAACCAAGGGGGTTCCACAAACAAAATCTCCACTGCCAGGTTCGATAGCCAAGACTTCAGAAAACTGCAGTGTACTTCCAGGTTCCGCATCGCGGTAATCAAGGAAAAGGGTCTCCCCTTCCTCTACCCGATACTGACGACCTCCGTCGCGAAAAATCGCGTGCATCGTTCCTCTTTCGTATCAACGACCCCAGCGGAGTCGATCTCAAATCCTATTTCGATTGCGCTTCAGCCATCCGAATTCGTCTCACGGAAACCGGCGCAGCCCCAATCAACACATATCGTGCTCGGGGCGATCCCTAACGATACCGGATTGCCCAGCACTCTGGCGACCAATCTTTGGCAGATTCCAGAAGGATTCTTGTCCCCGTCCGCTCCTCAAGGGCTCCAATTTCTTCGGCCCTTTGGCTCTCAAATTGGTCCAAAACCCCCTCTGCTACCGTCACAATGGCCTCTTTGACCCCTTCTGCAGCAATCCCCCTAGCCAACTCTTCAAAAAGACCCGGAGCCGGATTCACCTCACCCCGGATCGATCCGCGCCCATTACAGGTCGGACAAGATCTCCGGCCAGAGCGATTTTTGGAGGGTCCCATTTTCTGCCTCGTCAACTCCAACAATCCGAATCGTGATAGAGGTGCGAACCAGATCTTTGCCCGATCCTCAGTGGTACTTCTCTGAAACTCCTCCTCAAGGAGTGATTTGTGATCTTCTTCCAACATGTCGATAAAATCACAAACGATGACTCCACCGAGATCCCGAAGTCGAATCTGTCGTGCAATCTCTTTCGCGGCTTCGAGATTTGTCTGAATCGCAGTATTTTCCAAATCATTGGCGGTCAAGTCTGTTCCCGAATTCACATCGATGGCGACCAATGCTTCCGTTTCTTCAATAACGAGGGCACCTCCCGATGGAAGCTTGACATTACGTTCATAAATTCCTGCGATTTGACCTTCGAGTCCCCGATGGCGAAACAAGTTTGTTTTACCGCGGTAAACTTCCAATGTCGGCTCCAAATCACTGGGCCAACGGCGTCGCTCGGCCAGCAAATCCACAGCTTTGGCCTCATCGTCAATCACCACATCTTCGATTCTTGAGGTCCAAAAATCCCGAGCAACTTTTTTTAGAAGATCGACTTCAACGCGCAATCGTTTTGGAGCAGAGCTTCCCTTTACCGAATCTTCGAGTTCTGCCCATTCTGCCGCTAACGAATCGACTTCTTTCTCCAGGCCTTCTTTATTCAAGCCCAAGCCAGCGGTCCGTACGATAAAGCCCGCTCCTGGAACTTGGGGTAGCTGTTCTGCCAGCCCCCGTAGCGCCTCACGTTCTCCTTCAGCGATCTTGCGAGAGACTCCGGGCCTTCGAACTCCACTGATCAGAACCAATGAACGTCCCGGCAACGACAAATAACTGCTGACGCTGGGCCCCTTTTGACCGATGGCATCTTTCGTGACTTGAACAACGATCTCCTGCCCCACTCGAAGACAATCCTGGATGAAACCGTCCCCCCGCTTTCGGGGAAAAGGGTCAAGAAAGGATTTGAGCTCGACTTTCTTTCCATCGTCATAGGCAGGATGCAGGTCAGAGAAGTGGAGAAATGCGGTTCGACTTTCGCCGAGGTCGATAAAGGCAGCTTGAATCGCAGGCTCGATATTGATGACACGGCCTAGGTAGATATTCCCAACCAGAGAACCCTTTTCACTCAGAGACTCCCGATGGTACTCCCACAGCTGCCCGCTGCTATCCACCAAGCCTACTTTGGTTTCATCTTCAACTTTGGTTTGGATCAGTAGTCGCATCGAAACAATTTTCCACTTATGGCCAACGTCGGATAGTGACTGATATCAGCCACACTAGACCAAGATATCCTCAGCTTGAAAAAGTTCCAGTGGAGCGGGCAAAGAACAAAAAAACGGGCTTCCATGGCATTGCCACGGAAGCCCGTTCAATTCATCGATTTTGGAAGTACTAGCGACCTTCTTCAGTCGATTCAGCCGGAGCCATTTCAGTCGCTCCAACCGCCTCACCCTCGGGCTCAGCATCGCCAGAAGTGGTCGGTTCACCGTACTTTTCCTTGAAGTAGTCCCAGCGCTCTGCCTCACGCAACGCGTTCTGGTAAATCTCCTCACTCACATCGCTGCTCTTGATGATCCTGGGGGTCACAAGAATCAACAGGTGATTGACATCTGCCTGACGACGACGCCACTTGAAGAGCTCACCCAAGTACGGAATGTCGGAGAGGAATGGAACAGCCGACTCGATCTCGACGCGACGCTCAGTGTGCAATCCACCGATGACTGCCGTTTGGCCGTCACGAACTCTGAGGTAAGTGACCACCGTTTGGCTGCTTTCGCGTGGAAGGTCGATGAATGCACTGGTTCCACTACCCGGATCACTAAAGCGGAAGCGATCGAACCCCGGGATGTCGGAGGTATTTCCGACGAGAGTGGATACCTTTGGAATCACATTCATGTAAATCATGTCGGTATCTGGGATCACATGAGGAGACACATAAAGAGTGAATCCCACATTGACTGGAGAACGAGAGTTCTCATCGATGGAAACGGTCACATTTCCATTCTGATCCTGCTGCACATTCTGAACAGCAAATGGAACTTCTTCTCCAACGAAGATCGTCGAAGGATAGTTATCCAAAGTTGTCAAGAACGGCTGCTGGACGATCTTTGAATTTTCGTCATCTTTAACCATCGAAATCAGCAACTGCGTCTGCGTAAAATCAAGAACCCCGAGTGCTTGGTATGGAACTCCGATACTCTGCAAATTACCGATATCGAAGGGCCATGTTCCACCATTAGAAACGACGGAGCCGTTGTAAATGGGGACTCCGGTCGTGGCATCAGGAATCACACCAAGACCAGAGAGGTCTGCGAGATTCGATCCCGGTGCCGCACCACGGGCACTAATCCTGAAGCCATCACGACCTGGCGTATTGGGGTCATCGAGCTTCAAACCGGTTTCAAGAATGTCGTCATTGGCGGTCGAAATGAATTTCACTTCGACCTGCACCAGTGCTGGCTCGACATCGATTTCAGCGATGATCTCAGCGATCTCATCGAGACGAGGAGCGATGTCCTTGACGATGATCGAGTTCGTTTTGACATCGAAGTCCATCTCGCCACCCGGTGAAAGGGCACGACGAAGTGCTTTCAACAGCGTGAACTCTGACTCTGAATCGGCAGTAGTATTCGTTCCTAAGCTTCCGGCTTGCTTCTCAATATCAGAGATAATGGCAACGTACTGCTCAGGAGGACGAATGTAACGCAGTTGGTAAATACGAGTCTCTTGCTGCTGAGTCAATTTCTCAGGAGAAACAATTCGCAGGATCTCGCTCACTCCCTCACGCTCGCTAACGACCACATAACCTGCGGTCTTTACGATTGTGTTGAGAGCTTCGCGCCAAGGAACATCTCGGAGTGTAAGGCTCACTTTTCCTTGAACATCTTCAGAAATCACGATGTTTGCACCGGATTGCTTGGCAAGAAGCTCAAGAACGACGGCCAACTCTGCATCCTGGAATTCGATGTTGATCGAAGGAGGCTGAGTAAACCGAATCAAACGATTACTCACCTCGACGACAACACAATTTGTCTCACGGGCGAGAATGTCCAGTGACTCACGCCAATCGATGGTTTCGAGGGTTAAAGTCACCTTCTCCTCGACTTGTGGGTCGACGACGATATTGACCTTGACCTGTTCTCCGATCTGGCTCAGCACCTCTCGAAGATCTTTGTCACGAACGTCAATCGTTACGAGATCGACACCGTCTCCTGAAGCCTGATAGGCAGCAGCCTCAGAGGCCGAAAAAATGGCGCAGCTAATTGTCGCCAGAATTAGTAGAATTCTCATGTTCAACTTTCCTCCCGTAAGGGACAGGATTCTGTCATTCCCGTCTCGATGTCAGGACTTCCTGTTTTCTCTATCGGTCGCTGAAGCCCCTGACCTGAGGGACAGACCACTCAATTTTGGGTAAATCTATCGATTTATCGGTCCCTGGATCAAAATCTTCCAAATCGCCTCTCGATCACCTCTCCCTGAAACAGGAATACCAGGCGATCTCGATGGACTTCTTGCAACACTGCACCTTGGATCTCTCCCCCGAGGGCGACCCATTCTCCGTCAACGATGGCATGCGATCCCTCTTCGGAAATCGCGACGCCGTCGATCTCAATTGTTTTAGAGAGGAAGTCTCGTACGACTTCGCTTCGCTCTCGGAGCTGACTGGCAGCCATACTTACCAAGGTTGAAGTGGTCAAGTAAGGCTCTCCGACCTCTTCGATCTCAAGGGCAAATCTTTGCACTTCACTGTGTAATCGATTCACCATTTCAAAATCCTGGTCGCCGAAAGCTCTCTTCATTCGGTCTAAACGATCCCGGCTCTCCTCATAGAGATGACGAACACGAATTTCAGTAACACCATCTTCGAGTTCTTCCAGTCGATCACCGATCGCCTTCAGCTCAGCTACCAACTCTGGTTGATCAAACCGCTTAGATTCACTACTGATTGACATGATGGCTTTGTAGGAATCAGCGGCAGTTTCGTATTCCCCTTCGCGAATCGAATATTCAATGCGCGAAATGGCCTCGCGAGCCTGTACAAGAAGTTCTCGTTGCTCATTCACTTCAAGAAAACTGAATTCTCCAACAGGGTTCGTGAATTCAGCACCCCTCCAGGGAGCGGTAAACGGATCCCTGCGAATATTGTCTTCGAGGAGATAGCGCTCCAATTTAAGAGAGGATCTTACAAAGCGAGTGTCACTGGTGTAGGGAGCTAAAGCGGGGAACTGCTGAACCGCACGTGCAATGTTCATCCCCCGAGATGCTGCTTCTTCCAAGTTGACGAAGGTCGAATCTTCGTCTCCGGTCACAGCAGTACATTCAGCCAATAGTAGAAATGCGATCGCTTCCTGGCCGCCGTAATCCATGTATTCACGAAATTTCGCAGTGGCCTCTTCTAAATGCCCCTGGCCAACTTCTGATTCATGGAGACGACGATGCACCAAGCCGAGCGTCAGGTGATAATCTGCGTTGTAAGGGCGCAAGTTGACCAATTCAACGAGCCCCTCTAGAGCTCTCTGCCACTGGCCTCTTCGAAGATGGTCTTCGCACACCTTACGAAGCTCGACGATTCTACGTTCTTCTTCGAATTCAGTTTTTCGGCGATTTTCTTCTTCCTCGGGCCCTGTCGCTGGAATGACTTCCATTGCTGGTTTTACGAGCATGACCGCTTCAGAAGCAAATTCTGTACTTTCAATTTCGGCTTCGGAATCAAAAAGGACATCTGCGTCTTCGACCAGCATAGATTCATCTTCAGAGACAAAAAGGTCGTCTTTAACTGCGGCAACTGAATCTGCAGCGACCGTCGTCTGCGTGGCAGAATCGACGATAGTCTCAGTCCCGAGAAAACTGCCGGCAAAGTAAAGGGCCACAACTGCGAATGTACCGCCAGCCACTGTCCACTTTTTCTCTTGGATCTGTTTCAAATACTTGCTCTCTTTGATTTGTTCAAAGATTTTGTTTTCTTTGAGATTCTCCAACATTACTGAACCTCCTTGGAGGACACCGTTTTCTCCTCGTAGACATATGTGGAGATTTCGATGGTGAATTGCTTCAGGGGCTGCGAGGCGGCGACGAGGTCGTCACTACGATCAACTGGGTATAGATCGAATCCATCCACACGAAGGAATCGGGGATGATTTTCCACACTATTGAGAAACTTGTGGAATTGATTGAACTCCCCAGTCATCTCAAATCGATATTTGTGACGCTGAAACGGCTCTTGAACCTGGACATTTACCGGGCCCTTGCCTCTTCTTCCACGAGCAGAAGTTCGTTCGTTGAGCGCCACTGGCTCAGCACCTGTAATCGTCAAACCACTCTCTTTACAAAGCTTGGTAATGGTGTCGACGAAGGCATCTCGTCTGACTTCATCTTCTTGCGGCAAAATCTCGGTGTACTCACTAACGATTTGAGCCAGCTCACGAGCGGTTTCAGTCATCTCTGGGATTCTCTGCTTCTTTTTGAGAGCAGAGGTTTCCCTCTCTTCCAAAAGAGTCAGCCTCTCCCTCGTTGAAGAATTTTCGCGGCTTAAATTCCAGCCAACGACAACCTCAACACAAAAGAAAGCTCCGCAAACGACTGCCAAGATGATGAGTTGTTTTTTTTCATCCAGGTTCATGACTGACCACCTTTCGGGTCCTTCACTACCGGAGGATCGTGAAGAGGTTTCAATTCGATCCCGATCGAGCTTCGGAAGTGCTCTGGAGCTTCTTCTGTCGCCACGACTTTCTCCCAGGAGAGCGGTGTGAACTTTAGAAAGTCTCCAAAGAAAGAATCCGGAAGAGCGCTGACGTCGACGAGGTCACCATAAAAGCGCTCGTCTTCCCCGAGACTCTTACGGAAACGTGTCAAAGCGCTGGGATCACTGCCGACAGAAACACAATCGAGAGTGAGAGTTCCACCACTCTGCGACTCAACGGAGTTCCACTGGTACTGATCTTCCTCAAGCAAGAACACCTGAAGTGAAGTAATCCAGAGATCATCAGGAACCTTGGATACCAATTGATCCAACTTTGGCGCCCACAGAATCCTTCCGGTTTTAATCTTGACGATGGAAGCCTCCCTTTGGCGGTAGAAATCGATATCTGATTGGATTCGATCCACTTCCAAAGCCTCTTCTTCGAGAACTTTCACAACAGCAGCCTTGGTTTCGGCATGAGCTTCCATGGTCCCCTGTGCAATCCACATCCAGACGAGCCCGATGGCACCCAGTGCAACCGCAGCGACACTGCCAAGGACAGAGTAGAACACCGAACGTGGAGTATTCGCAGCACGCTGGAGCTCATGGGGTAGCAGGTTGATCTTGATCAACTCAATAGTCCTTTCCCGTGCGCCTAAACGCAGTCCTGAATGCGAGAGCCAAGTCCCAAAGCCACTGGCAGCTGAACGAGGTGTTCATTCAGCGCCTCGACATCCACTAGGTCCTCCCGGACCTTGATGGCGGCCAGAGGATCCCAAGTTTTGACGTCACGTTCGAAAACGCGCTCAAACGTCTCTTGCAAACCCACCGTTTGACTGGCACCGCCGCTGAGGAAGACTTCTTCAACAGCAAAGTCGAATTGATTCTCGAAGTAGTCGAATGACAGCTGAATCTCGCTGGCAATCTCTTCGAGCACAGGCTGCACAGCATTGGCAACCATCTGTTCGTTTCCTTGGGGATCACATTTCAGATCTTCTGCCTCTGCCTCGTCCAAATGCTCTCTTCGGGCGATCGCTTCAGTCAGATCCTGTCCTCCCAAGTAAATCTCTCGGGCGAAGCAGGAAGTTTTCCCCTTCACAATGTGAATGTTTGTTTTTGTGGCACCGATATCGACGAGAGCGACGGCTTTCGGAGCTTCTTCATCCTGAACGCCGGTTTCACTGCGTAGATCAAAGGAGTTTCCGAGAGCAAATGTGTCCACGTCGACAACTGTTGGAATCAGTCCCAATTCTTGAACCTGGTCGATGTGGTCTTGAAGCAGATCTTTTTTGACTGCCACAAGAAGACTTTTCATCTCATCGGAAGGTTCCTCTTCGGCGTCCAGCGATTCGATTCGCTGTCCGTCGATGCAGACTTCATCCCTGTCAAAGGGAATGTACTTGTCTGCTTCGAGACGCAAAGTTTCTGGAAGCTCCTCGTCGTCCAAACGTGGAAGAGTGATGTACCTGACCACCACTGACCTACCGGAAACGGATGTTGCAACTTTGCGGCAACGAATTCCGGACTCCCTCAATACTGCCTTGACGGTATCGAGCGTCTCTTCAGGTGATGGAATTTTCCCCCAACCGAATCCGGTCAACTCCAGACCCTCGGAGGTCCGGGTCAATTCGACGACTTTGACTTCGTCATTGCCGATATCGAGTCCGACCAGTGATTTTTGACGTGAAAACATTCTCATGCCTTCCACTGACACCTCTTCGGTGCGCTTAGGGCTCACCTCTCAGTAGAGGAGAACCGGATCGACTCCCCGGTCGTCCATAAACTGGGCCGGGAGGGACCCCTTGGAAGGTCCCGAGAAGAGTACGACGTGGGTAAAAAAGGGGCAAATCGCGAAATTGCCGAGATCGGCGATTTGGGTCAGATCAGCCGTGAGGCGACTTCTGGAAGGTTTTCCAATGACCAGAGACGTAATTCTCGTGAGATACTCTCACCGTCCGATAACTGCATGCACCGGGATGCGAGATCCCGAACTTCATAGTCGACCAGATGACGAATCACCTGCTTCACTTCCGGAATCAACTGGGGGGTGATCGAAAACTCTCTCAAGCCCAACCCCACCAATAATGGCAAATGAATCACTTCAGATGCCATCTCTCCGCACAAACAAACTCGAATGTCGTGTTCTTCCCCCACGCGGATCAAGGATGAGATCAATTGAAGTACAGCAGGGTGTAGTGGATCGTAAAGATCTGCGACTTGTTCATTTCCTCTATCGACAGCTAATGTGTATTGGACCAAATCATTACTGCCAACGCTTAAGAATGAAACTCGATGGGCCACGTGACTGGCGACAAGAGCGAGAGAGGGAACCTCAACCATCACTCCAACTGGAATATTCTCATCGAACTCGATTCCTTCACTTCGCAACTCTTCACTGACTTCATCGATAATTTGAAGACTGCGATCTAACTCAGGAATCGTGGTGATCATAGGCAACATCAATCTGACAGGCCCATGAACACCGACGCGAAGTATCGCACGAATCTGCGCTCTGAATGGTTCCGGATTGGCAAGGCACCAGCGAATCGAACGGCACCCTAGGAATGGATTTTCCTCATCTGGAGATCCCTCAGGTAGTTTGTCGCCACCGAGATCAAGAGTTCGAATCGTTAATGGCAATCCACCTAGAGAGCCCAATACATTCTTGTAGTGTTCGTAGTGAATCTCTTCACCACTCTCTGGAGCTTGCAGATGAATAAACTCAGATCTGAACAAGCCAATTCCAGCAGCTCCCCACTCGACAGCAGATTCCACCTCACTTGGCAATTCGATGTTCGCATGAACTTCAAGCCGATGGCCGTCGATCGTTTCGGCAGGAAGAGCCGACTGACTGCGGAATTCCTGAGAGATGCGTGACATCTCCAGTGCCCGCCCCTGATGCTCCTCAATTTGCTCCTTCGTGGGATCGATGATGACGACCCCTCGATAACCATCGATGATGACAGGATCCCCACCGACGACAGCTGTCGAAACATCGTCGATTCCAACGACAGCAGGAATACCCAGAGCACGTGCCATAATTGCTGTATGCGAAGTCTTTCCCCCTACATCGGTCGCGAATGCGACCACTTTTCCGGGATCCAACTTTGCTGTTTGCGCAGGGGTTAAGTTATGAGCAATCACTGCCACTTGAGAATCCAGGTTCGACAAAGTCTCGATTCTTTTACCGAGCAAGGTGCTCAAAAGCATCTTTTCCACGTCCTGGAGATCGTGAACCCTCTCAAGTAGTAATGGTGATCGGGTTTCCTGAAGCTTTCTCACATATCGATTCATCACCTTGCTGAGAGCATGCTCCGCTGTGTAGCAACGATCCCTGATTGACTGATGAACCTCCGCATGCAGCGCTGGGTCTGCTGCCAAATCGCGGTGCACCGATAGAATCCTTGCGTGGATATCTACCTCACCCTCAAGGCGCTCAATCTCCTCGGCGAGCAATCGATTGGAATCTTCCACCGCATTCTCAAAACGCTGGATCTCTGAATCGACTTCCTTTGCCGAGATAAATCGTTGAGGGATTCGAATCTCTTCAGAATCGAGAACCAAGGCTTCCGCCATGGCGATTCCCGGACTGACCGCGATTCCCCTTTTGATCTCCATCAGTTGGTCACCTCAAACTCCATGGAAATCCTTACGCACAAGATCAGCCAAAGCCTCGAGAGCTTCCCCGGCGTCATCCCCTGTCGTGCAAATCTCGATCTCGTCACCTAGTTGTGCTCCAAGGGTCATCACAGAAATGATGCTCTTCCCATCAACTTCTCCCCCACCTATTTTGCGAACAAGGACATCAGCAGAGAAGCGCTGAGCCAAACGCACAAACTCAGTGGAAGCCCGAGCATGAAGACCAGAGGTATGAGTGATTTTGAGTTGAATGCTATCGTCACTCACAGAATGAATCCTGTTCTAGTCATCGCTAACTCCCCTATCAAGCGCCCCGTCAAATCAGGACGATGACGCGCGATGGCACTCTCGTGATCAAGAAAGTCACTCGTAGTAACGCGAACTCCACGACCTCCGAGATCTCCACGATAAACCACCGGTTCACAACCCCGAGCAGAGTACGTAGCCTGCATCTCTTCGGTAAATGTACCGTCATGGACCAAAACATGATCGATGATGGGTTTATCGGCGTGCCTTTCCAAGGAATCCAAATGATCGGCGAGACCCATGTGGTCTGTCTCCCCAGGTTGAGTCATCACATTGGCGACGTAGATCTTGAGGGCATTACTCTCAACGACTCTTTTTCGGATGCCTTCAATCAACAAGGGTGGAATGACGCTAGTGAATAAACTTCCTGGTCCAAAAACCAAGACGTCAGCATCTTCGATGGCTTGAGCCACATCATCTGCAGGCTCTAAGACTCTAGGTCTTGATTCGACTTTTACGATCGCTTTCCCACTACGAACAATCTGCTCTTCACCCGTGGACTTAGTGCCGTCGGGATGCGTTGCGATCAAAGTCAGTTTTTCTCCGATTGCTGGAAGAACTTTTCCACGAACCCGGAGAAGTCTATTCATCTCGCGAATAGCGCTGTCGAAATCACCGTTGAGACGAGTCAATGCTGTGATGAGAAGATTACCGACAGAATGCCCCGTCAGCTCTGATTCTTCAAAACGATAATCGAGTAGCCTTGCCCAAAGTGGTTCTTGACTACTCAATGCGAGTAAGCAGTTACGAATATCGCCCGGTGGAGCCATATCAAAGTCTTTGCGCAAACGACCAGAGGACCCGCCATCGTCACTCACAGAAACCACAGCGGTCACATCTACCGGTTGCTCACGCAACCCCGAGAGAAGACTGGACATGCCAGTTCCTCCACCAAAGGCAACCAGCCTGGGGCGTGGGTTCTTCTCTGGCCGTGATCTTTCAGGTCTCATGAGCCTTCCCTTTCGAGGGCGGTCTGAATCGGCTCCACCTCGTTTGAGGCATTAGATCCAAAACATTCATAACACGAACACAAAACTTGTTCCATGAAACGAGCCTGACCATGCACAGAAGTACCGTAATCGACGGATTCTGGCATTCCAATTCTCAGTCAAATGGTCATTGACGGAAAGGATCTCCATTGGAACAGTGAATCGGATTGTCAGGATCTGTGGACACCTCAACGAGAAACAAACCCTCCGGCGGTGCTGTGACTCCCGCTTCCCTTCTATCGGAAGCTGCGAGAATCCCCTCCACATCCTCAACGGCGATAAGTCCTCTGCCCACATCCATCAGTGTGCCGGTGATGTTTCGCACCATACGATAAAGAAATCCATCCCCGACAACCTGAACTAAAACATGATCTCCAGATTTCTGAACTGTCAAATTATGGATAGTTCTTACCGTATCTTCCGGCTCGTCTTTTGAACGAGTCCTGAATGAAGCGAAATCGTGCCGACCAATCAAAACTTTGCCCGCTTCCGCCATCGCAGAGACATCGAGGGGAGCTCGAATCCACCAGCTCGTTCCACTTTCGAATAAAGATTTTCGCGGTCCGTTCCAAATCCGATAGAGATAACGCTTGGCTACAGCATCAAATCGGGGATGCCATTCAGCCGAGGACTTTTCGCAGGATATGATCTCAATATCATCGGGCGTGATTCCCTGTAATGACCGTTGTAGATCAACGGGTTCATGGTCTCTGTCCAATTGCAGTCGAACCAAATGCCCCAATGCGTGAACACCGGTATCGGTACGACTGGAACCTTCAACAATCGCAGGAGAATCGCTCAAGACATCTGCCGCAGCACGAAGAGAACCTTGCACGGTTCTCACTCCGTCATTCTCTTGCCAACCATGGAAATCGGTACCGACATAAGCGACAACGAGCCGATAAAAGAAACTGTCTTCGCTCAAGAGAGACGACTCCAACTCTCTGCGATCTGAACCGTATTCAACGCTGCTCCTTTGAGCACTTGATCGCCCACGATCCACATTTGCAGTGAATCGGCAAATGGTGCCCGCAACCTCCCCACCGAAACAGGGTGAGCACCAGAAAGTGGTCCAGGGGTCGGAGGGGCTTCTGCTCCATCATGAAAAACCACTCCGGGGGCCGCTTTCAAAGCCTCCGCCGCCATACTCAGGCGATTGACATCCTCATCCCCAAAGAGAAGCGTCGCAGCTAAAGAGTGGCAGCGAGCAACCGGCACGCGCACGCAAGTCCCTTGGACAATCAAATCTTTTGAACTCAAAATCTTTCTACACTCATCGAGCATCTTCCGCTCTTCAACGGTAACACCCTCTTCGTCCGCTTCTCCAATTGCTGGAAAGAGGTTTCCGTGAATCGGAAACGGGAATGGCTCACCTTGTCTGAACTCTCCCCCTGAAGCCTCTCGCTCTAAAGCTTCGAGACCCGCGATGCCCGCGCCGCTCACAGCCTGGTATGTATCGACGATTAACCTCTTCGGACCTAGTTGCCAAATAGGCTTCAATGCCATCAACAGAATAATGGTAGAACAATTGGGATTTGCGATGATGGCCGGTCCCTTGGGAATCACTTCACCATTCACCTCAGGAACAACCAGTGGAACACCATCGGCGAGGCGAAACGCAGAAGAGTTGTCGACGACCGTGACCCCCTCGGCAACAAACCTTGGAGCCCATTCTTTTGAAATCGATCCTCCGGCAGCGAAGAGAGCAACGTCGATTCCCGATAAATCTATATCAGAATCGAGAGCCTCTACCGTCAAAGATTCATCCCGCCAACGAAACTGTTGTCCCGCACTTCGCGGCGAAGCCACCAAACGGGGAGGCTCTTCACCGAGCGGAGAATCTTCCAACAGAGACAACATTTCCTGCCCTACGACACCGGTCACCCCTACGATGGCAGTACTCATTGGTCGTCCCCTTCATTCGCCCCAATCCAACCTAATATCGTCGGCAAAAAGACAATAAAAAGGATGACCAGAACCACTGTGAAAATTTCCCATAGACTGACTGCGAATAGCATTAATCCGCCTCGCCCAGTCTCTGAGGCAATCTCTTCTCAGAAATCTCAGTGTTGATTTGATCAAGGAAGCTCTGCAGAGGAATCGCTCCTAAATCTCCCACACCTCTCTGCCTAACGGAAACTGTTCCCGCCTCCGCATCTTTCCCTCCGACGATCAGCAGGTATGGGATCTTTTCATCGGCCCCCACCTTGATCTTCGCGTTGACTCTTTCATTTGAATCATCGATGGTCGTGCGAATGCCGCACTTTTTGAGTGCTTGATAAACTTCCTCACCATACTCAACGTGCTTTTCGCTGATCGGCAAAACTCTTGCTTGCTCAGGGGACAACCAGGTTGGGAATGCACCTTCGAAATGCTCGATCAAAATGCCGATAAATCGTTCAAAGCTACCGAAGGGTGCGCGGTGAACCATCACTGGACGATGGGTCGCATTATCTGCACCGGTGTAGGTCAAATCGAATCTTTCAGGTAGGTTGTAATCGACTTGAACGGTTCCCAATTGCCACTCTCTACCGATCGCATCGGAAACGACGAAATCGATCTTCGGCCCATAGAATGCAGCTTCTCCTTCTTCTTCAGAAAAACTCACGCCCAAAGTTTGGGCGGCATCCCTGCATGCTTGCTCAGCCCGGTCCCAACGCTCCGGATCACCGGTGTACTTGCTAGAATCTTTGTCCCGAAGCCCAACACGAACTCGATAATCTTCAAGACCCAAAACTGTCAAAACCAATTTCACGAGATCCAGACAGCCGCGTATTTCGTCGGCGACCTGCTCCTCGGTACAGAACAAATGAGCGTCATCCTGGGTAAACCCTCGGACACGAGTGAGCCCGTTGAGTTCCCCGGATTGCTCCCAGCGATAAACAGTTCCGAATTCTGCAAGTCGCACTGGCAAATCTCGATAGGAACGCTGCTCAGCGGCATAAATCTTGATGTGGTGAGGGCAATTCATCGGCTTCAACATGAAACCTTCAACCTCTCCATCACCGATGCGGCTGGAGAGTTCGGCACATGAACAACCCTCATTGGAGAGCGCTTCCAGAAAATCCCCGTTGATCAGTGGCGGAAACTGACTCTCCCGATAGTAAGGGAAGTGCCCACTGGTTCGGTACAAATCGAGTTTCCCTACATGTGGGGTGTAGACCATGTCGTAGCCGCTGGCGACGAGGCGCTCACGGATAAACTCTTCCAGCTCTCTTCGGATGACCGATCCATTCGGTTGCCAAAGAACCAACCCTTGCCCCACCGTATCATCAATCTTGAACAGATTGTGGCGTCGGCCAACCACCCGGTGGTCTCGACGGCGCGCCTCCTCAAGGCGATCGAGGTGACGTTGAAGTTGTGCAGGAAAAGGAAACGCCGTGCCATAGACTCGAGTGAGGCCGTCACTGTTGGCATCGCCGTGCCAGTAGGCACTGGCAACACTCATCAGCTTAAAGGCTCCTATCTTCCCGGTACTTGGGACGTGTGGCCCACGACACAGGTCTTCCCAGTTTTCACCGGGTTCGCCGGTTGCATACCAGGAAAGTCGATCTGAGCCAGCTTCGATCGCTCGTTCCGCGTTATCAATTTTGTACTTGCTACCCTCGCCCCTGACTTTTTCCAATCCTGAATCGGTATCCAATTCGTAGCGAGTGAAGGGACGATCTTCACCAATGATGGCAGCCATCTCTTTTTCTATGGCAGGAAAATCATCGCTACTGAGGGGACGATCCTCGGGGAATCGAATGTCGTAATAAAACCCCTGATCAGTCGGAGGTCCGTATACAAGTTGCGCACCGGGCACGACCCTCTCGATGGCCTCGGCCATTACGTGAGCACAAGAGTGACGCACTAACTCGAGGGTTTCGGTGACGGGTTCATCCTTCTTCGAGCCACTTGTAACGATGGAGACATGGGAGTCCCGATCGATGGTCGCAGAGAGATCACAAAGCTCTCCATCCACCACGATTCCTATCGCTGCTTTTTGCAGGCGTTCACCGATATCCCCGGCTAATTCAAATCCAGTGACCGGTTGATCAAAGGAGCGCTCGCTACCGTCCGGCAAAGTGATCGTGGGCATGGTTCTTCCTCTCGGCCAGCATTCTATCCACCCCCTCCACTTTTCGCCATCGGACCGGGATCTTGACCTACAGGTGGAATCGGAGACGATTCGGAGGGAAGGGAGCAGGCGATGGATTTGGAGACTGACGATCCTCGCTGGAAGGTCATCCATGCCGACATGGACGCATTCTTCGCTGCGGTCGAGGTTCTCGACGACCCCTCCCTCAAGGGGAAACCACTCGTCATCGGCTACCCAGGTCCACGGGGGGTCGTCTCCACCGCCTCCTATGAAGCCCGTAAATTTGGCATTCATTCTGCAATGCCCTCCACCGAAGCACTGAGACGCTGCCCGGACGCGATTTGGAGATCACCACGGGGGCGCAGGTATGGAGAAGTTTCTCGCATGATTATGGAAGTCTTCCGAGAGTTCACTCCAACCATCGAACCCCTCTCCGTCGATGAAGCATTCCTCGACATCTCTGGCTCACTCAAATTATTTGGTGGGGCCATTTGCATCGGAAAAGGGATTCGAAAACGAGTCTTCGAAGAAACGGGAGGGCTGACCGTCAGCATCGGCATCGCTCCGAATAAGTTTCTTGCAAAGTTAGCAAGTGACCTCGATAAGCCCGATGGGATGACGGTGGTCGATCCTGATAGGATCCAAGAGCTTCTCGATCCGTTACCGGTGAAAAAGATTTGGGGGGTCGGCCCCCGAATGACACATTCATTGCAAGAAATTGGTCTCAACACGATTTCTGATCTGCGTCGAGTTGGGATTGAATTGCTACAGCGTCGATTCGGCGAAAACAGCGCACAGCGATTGTGGAACTTGGCCCACGGGCAAGACGATCGTGGATTTGGCGAAGGAGGCCCCACAAAATCGATTTCCACAGAAAATACATTCACTAAGGACATCTCCCGCGGAACAGAATCTGATCAGTTCCTGAGGAAGGCAGCAGAGGAGATCGCAGAATCGCTTCGCCGGCAGGAATGGCGAGCACGTACTCTTCGTTTGAAGGTTCGTCTCTCCTCCTTCAAAACCTACACCCGCAGTAAAACCATGGACAACCCCATCGTCGATGCGGCAACACTCTATCAAACGGGTAGAAACCTCCTCGAGGAAATCGAACTTGAAGGAGAAGGAATCCGTTTACTTGGATTAGGTGCCGCCGGTTTGGTACCTGCCGATGAACCGATTCAGAATACACTCTTTGGGGAAGACACGGCGAATCGAAAGGATGAGAAGGTCACCCGCCTCCTCGACCAGGCGAAGGACGATCAGGGTTCCTCCCTACTCAAAAGAGGATCTCTCGTATCACCTCCACCGGAGACTTCACGGGGAGGTCGTCACTCTGCAACCAAAGAAAAGGATGAAGCGTAACTGCGATTCATGCGCGACCTCTTTAAGCGAAGAGGCCTCTAACCAGAACGAACCTGTCCAATGATCTCGGCAAAGACATCCTCAGCATTGATCGATTCAGCACCTGATTTCCAAGAACGAACCAGAACTGGTCCTTGAAGAGGATCACCCACTGCTCTTCCGTGACTTCCTCTCACCTTGGAAGGATCTGTGGAGATCACATCGAGGAGATTCCGGAAGCCCAGTTTGCGCGCCAATATCTTGGCGCCGATTTTCAATTTGGGGAAAGTCAGTTCCGGATCGAGCAGCAACTCAGCGGGATCGTAGCCCGGTTTACGATGGATATCGACGGTCCTCGCATAGTCCGGTGCCCGCTGCTCATCTTGCCACCATGGGTAAGCGAACCAACACCCCTGCTCCGCAATCAAAACGAGTTCACCACTTCTTCGGTGATTTAAGCCGATCGAATCCAATTCTTCACCAGCAAGGATTCGCTCAATCCCTTCAACCTTACTCAGCAGCTCCTTAATGCGAGTGAGATCATCGGAATTACGAATATACACATGGGCCAGTTGATGATCGCAAACGGCAAAGGCACGACTTCGATGAACATCAAGGAGATCTCCATGGGAAGTCACTTGAACTTCGACATCTCCTGCCTCGGCGAGGATCCGATTAGGAAAGACAGGTTGCTCGACCTCTTCGATACCATACTCAGAGAGCACCATCGCCTGTGCTCCCTTTTCACGACACCCATCGAGAAGACGAGCTAATTCTTGATCCAGTTCGCCCCTTGACCTCTGTGCCTCGGGAGAATCAGGCCCATATCTTTGATCGTCATAATCGAGGTGAGGGAGATACACGAAAAGAACGTCCGGATTATTTTGCTGGGCCACTTTGAGAGCGGCATCGACGATCCAGCGCGTGGAAGTGATCCCTGCTCGCGGTCCCCAGAAATCAAAGAGGGGAAAGGTACCCAGTTCATTTTGCAAATTCACCGGCAGCTCAGGAGGCTCACCATAGACGGAAGGGATTTTACGACCGTCCGCTGGATACTCGGGACGCGGGGTCAAACTCCAGCGTGCCCCGCTGCCCATGTTGTACCACCAGAACAAGTTGGCGACGCTGAATCCATCCCCCTGCAATTGATCGATCAAGGTCGGCTTCTCAATCAGAGAACGTGACTGAAGCCAAAAGCGGATCTCACGGGTATCACGGTGATACCAACCATTACCCACGATGCCGTGATCTGAAGGTGGCGCACCAGTCAGGTATGTGGCCTGAACCGAAGTGGTGACCGCTGGCAAGGTGGGCTGAATCGATGCTGTTGAACCATCCCCTTGAAGAGCCTGAAGGGAGGGCATTACGGATACGTCTTTTTGGCGCATCCCCACAGCGATCGCGACCACCAACTTCAAGACCGCCCCCTCATCCTGTACAGCTATCTTCCTCGAGCCCCTCAACGGTTTCAGCGGGATCAGAGTCCGCTTCTAAGGGGAACAAGGTATCGACGATCCTGCGAAAGTCGGCAGCATCCTTTGCTACCGTGATTTCAGAGCGAAAAGCTCGTGCCCCTCGAACTCCACCGAGATAGCGCGCCGCAAATTTGCGCATCAAGACGGTGCCGAAGGGATCACCATGGAGGTCAACCAGCTGCCCATGGTGACGCAGGAGTTGTTCACGCTGCTGCGCCAATTGGGGAGGAGCGGGAATCGGCTCACCTCGAAGCGCAGCCGTGATTTCACGGAAAACCCATGGCGCGCTGAGACATCTCCGCGCCACCATCACCCCGGCAGCCCCGGTATTTTCCAGGGTCGCCAATGCGCTTTCCGCACATCCAATATCACCGTTGGCGATCACAGGGATCTGCACCGATTCGACCACTTCACGAATACGGTCATGATTGACGGGGACTCCATAACCGTCTTTGGCGGTTCGACCATGAACCGTCACCCCCACCGCTCCTGCCGATTCCGCTGCCCGTGCCACATCACACGCAGTGATCTGATCCGGCTTCGGGCCCAGTCGAATTTTAGCGGTCACCGGAACTTCCCCGGCACCGCGTACCGTCGCTTCGACCATCCGCGCAATCGTCGCCGGGTCCCGGAGCAAGGTCGCTCCTGCTCCTTGCTTGCCCATGATGCGTTTTTTGGGACAGCCGAAATTGAGATCGATAATCGTGATTCCCAGATCGACCAACCTGCGAGCCGCTTCCTCGACCATCTCCGGTTCCCGGTCCCACAACTGAACTCCGAGAGGCTTGGGCTCTTCAACGACACCCAAGAGGCGCTCTGGTGAGATCGTGCCTTTGATCCAACCGCCAGCAGAGACCATTTCCGTATACATCAAACCACACCCACCCAGTTCTCGAACGAGACGGCGGAACACGAGGTCGGTGAATCCGGCGATGGGTGCCTGCAGTACTGGCGTCTCCAGCTTCAAAGGCCCCAATCTTAAGGGCGCCAATCGTTGCTTCGAATCGACCTTCACAGGCGTACCATCGGCAGGAACCTCCGAAGAGG
>NHDG01000107.1 GCA_002167285.1 Planctomycetia bacterium TMED53 | reverse complement strand
AGTCGCTCTTCGCGTACGAAGCCGAACAGCCGATCTGCGTGCGTCGCCACAGGGCTGTCCGAAAGCTGCACGTGGCCCCACGTGTCATACCGACCCGCAGCCCGATCACAGTCGCGCGCACGCGCCAGGAACGCTTCCACGAACTCGACCACATCGTGCTGCCTAGCATCGCCGAAATAAGCACCGACACGCGCGCGCTGCACTGCGAAAAATGGTTGCACGCGGTTCCGCACGGGGCCGAAGCCACTGACCATCTGTCCCGAGGTATCCGCCAGAGAACAAACCGCACACTGCCCCGCACACACTGCCGCATGTTCATGCAACCACTCGCGTACGCCTGGCGTCCGCAGCAGAACCTGTGCCGCCGTCACCACATAGCACGTAAAACCCACCCTCCTCATGCCACGCAACGCCAAGGCCTCGCTGTCGGCGAAAGATCCAGCCTGCACGTCGCCGAAATTCGGAATCGCGATCTGCGCGGGCGCCAGCGGAATCTGCCCTCCTGCAGCAGCCTCCGTCACAACATCACCACCAAACAATCCAGTTGCACCAAACGCAGCCTGGCGCAATCTCTCGAGGCGATCGCGGCGCTGGCGTCCGCCACGCTGCTGCGCCCGCCGATACTCCGCCTGATCCCGTTCCTGTGCACGTCTCCGCGCCAAAGCCTGCTCCTCACGACCACGCTGCCCGCTCTCCTTCACCTCGACCAACTCCTTCTGCTGGTTTTGCTCCATCAAGTATGCCAGCTGACCTCGCCGAACCTTCGCCGCGGCAATATTCTGGTGCGTTCGCGACCCGTAACAATCATCGCAATCCACGTACGCCATCAAGCCAAAGTGGTCCGACAAGTAAAACTTTTGTCCGTCGAAGTATTCCGCACAGAGTCCGACACGGTGCACATGTGCCCACGTCCGCTTGCCGAAGAGCACGCGGTCCTTGCGCAAGCCAGGCCCCTTGTACGCCACATCTGCAAAGAACCGATTCTCGGACGTCCCCCAGGTACAACCCGTGTAGAATCCATCCTTGACGCCCAGATCTTCACATAGCGCATTCAGCTCCGCGTTCTGGTTTACGTTCATGTCACCGACAAGAACCACCCTGTCCCTGTCTTCGCCAAGCCCATCAAGCACTCGCTGGATCAAGGCCTTCTTTTGTGCTTCCCTCCCGACTGGCAGATGCACAGCCACAACGAACACTGCACGTGCAGCTGCTCCAGCTCCCGCGCCGTAGCAGAGGCGCACGGCCACGCAAGGCTCCTCCGCGCCGAGCTCAACGCGCTGAAACTCGAAGCCATCACATCGACGCACATACAAATGCACATGCCCACGGTTGGCCGTCGCCTCGGCCGTCCCGATCAGCACATACGCATGCAACAGCTCGGCATAGCCTTGACTTGTCGCGCACTCCTGCAGCGCAAGGACATCGCATCCGAAAACACTACCCCAGCGCTCCACCTCACGCATGACTCTGGTGCGCTTGTCCAGCATGCTGTACTTTGGCGGCGCCTGCGCGGAAAGCAAGCCGTCGGCCCCATCGGCAATGTTCCACGTCGCAACCCGAAGGGCGCGCACGTCGCCGTACCTCGCTCGACCACCTGCTGCATAAGAAGTCTGCCCCCATGCCAAGCCCCGCACGGCGGCACTGCCGACACCACCACCACCACCGCCACCAGTCCCAGCACCAGCGCCGTCGCGATCACCACTGCGCTGGCCCGCGCTCTCATCCGTCTGCAAAAGCGACGGCGCTCGCACAAATTTCTTCAACACCACCCTGCACATGTCCGCATCCTTCAAGATCACTTCAACATCTCTCGCACCGCGCTCTGCCAGCTCCCGCCGCAAGTACGCAAAGAGGGCCCGCGCGGCAAGGCTCACATTGGACAAGAAGCTGTCATGGCTGAAATCGAACGGGTCTTCTCCACCCAAAGCAGCGACGTGGCCAACGAGCCGACCGAATGCGTACAGAATCCTCTGCGAGGCCACTGGTATCTCGGGGACGACCATCGCCTCCACGATGGGCAACTCTGGATCCTGCCGTGCACCGAGACCACGGATCAGCACATCTACATTACGTGCGACACGATTGGCGGCCGCCGTCCGTCTCATCGCATCATACACCGCTACGCGGAGCCGCCTCGCCTCACCAAGCTTCTGCCCATCAGCACATGAACGCACCACGACCATGACCCAGTCCCGTTGGCGGTCGTCCAGCGCAACAGGCAGAACCAACTGCTCCCTCCGACGCACCTCCTCACGATCCCATACGGCGCGCCACGCCTGCATTACGCGGTGCAGGTTCTCGGGACCCTCCTGTTGCCCAATATACTTGCCGACGGTCTTACTCCCGATCGCCACGGGCAAATCGAGCATCTTCGCAACATGTTGCAAGATCTTCAAGAAGAATTCCAGCACCTCCTCTTCTAAGCGCCCACGCGCGAGCGCATCCTCCGCACGCACGTTCACTGTCCACTTGTCCATTCTGAGCACCGCACCTCCTCGCACCGCACCGAAGTCATCCTTGCCTCTCTTCACCGCTGCATCAAGCGTCTTATGCAAGTGATCGGGAATCAGTGCTCCGAGCGCCTCCCTGACAGCAGACATATGTAGCGGGCGTAGCTCTACGGGGACGTGATCATCTTCGACTTCAACCGTCCACTTCTCAGGGCTGCCCCTATGTCGCACCATGTTGCCAGCAACAGCATGCGCGGCGGCGCGCAAGCCCACGCTACGCTGCCCGTCACCCTTCGCGATCTCATGGGCGCGCTCGCACAACCTCAGGCGCCACCCTTCCTCATCCACGAGTCCCGCGTCTGACAAGTCTACGCCGTCCAACAGCTCCTCGGCCATCGCCCGCTCATCCGCAGTCGCAGTACGCACACGCGAACGATCCAGTAGCCGATCCGCGACCCGTCGCAGCGCCGCGTTACGAAGTCCGTCGGCCCCTGCCAAGTGCCGCACCGCCTTCACCAACTCACCCTCATAATCTGGCTCGCCGTCACCCCACAGCCATGTATCGGCGTCGGCACTTCCGCGCATGGCGTCCTTTCGCATAGCCCGTGTTGCATGCAGCTGAGCAATTAACGCGTCCGCGTCCGTTCGCTCCGCCGCCGTCCACAGATCTGCCTCACAGTAGCCATATCGCCTCAACGTCCTCGAAGCACGCGCCTCACACCTAAGCTCGTAGCGTCTCCGCTCCCTGAACGCTGGCGTTCTCCTTGCCTTCATGAAATGCTCATACTCTGGCAGATCCTCCTCAAAGACCAGGTCCCACGGGTGCCGCACTCGCGTGCACGCGACGAAAGCGATTCCTGGAATGGCCGCACTCCTGTCTGACAGATGTACACGCACGCGGTCCAACGTCATCCCCTGCGCCTTCCAGTGCGTCATAGCCCAGGCCAGCTGCAGCGGATAATTCTCACGCCACACATGCTCCTCCACCGTCGAAGTCACGCGCTGTCGGAAAATCGGGATCCAGTTCTTCCGCACGGGGTCGTCAGGAAAAAACGAGCGCGGGACACCCCTTTCATCCGTTCCGAGGTTAACGTCGTCGAACTCAACGAAGACGCACAGCGGCGACCTCAACGTAGCTTTCGTACTGTGCGGATTTCCTCCCTCAGGCCACATATACCCGACCACGTGCCCAAGCGCGCCATTCATCAGGCCGGCCTCCACCCACAAATTTTGCGTCAGGAGCACACGGGCGCCTTCGCAGACCAAAAGCTCGTTCTGGATACCACGGAAGTCATCTGCATCCATCTGATCAGGCATATCCTTGTAACCCTTTGGCTTGTCGTGATATGCCTTCAGTGGCGCAATGGGTTTCTTCTTCTCGGCAGAGAGTCGATACAGCTTCAGCTGGTTGATCGTATCGGCGCCGACGCCACCTTTGACTGTGTCTTTGCGGCCGTCCATGAGCAGCGGCGCCAGCTTTCCATCTTCACGTCCATCAAAGCGCCTCAACTGTTCTCGCCCCGCCTCGGTTTGCTGCAACAGTGATCGATTCCGACGTGACAACCATTGATGGTCTTCCTTCGTAAATTTCTCGGGATCGCAGTCAGCCATGCCGCGCGTCACTCTCAGAAACCGCATAGCGTCACGGGCGTATTCGTCCCGCAACTCGTCAGGAATCTCAGCCTTGGCGTCCACGTAGCGGTGCACCTCCCTCAGGATGCAAACATCATCGAACCCATCGCGCACCATCATCCCCATGCGGTGTAAACGATGCGTGTTCCAAGCGTCGTCGGGTGTTCGCTCCGCGCCCTTCGGCTTGTTCTGTCCCTTGCCTGTATAATCGCCCATTCGGAACAGCGGGTCGTCACCGATGGGGAAAGCTTGCTTCGGATCACCACACATGACGACGTCACGCCCACCCATGGTCATGAGCCGCCCGCCCTCCATCTCCTCTGGCAACTCCTCCACTTCCTTCAACAACGTGTCCCTGATCTTGAACTCGATCTTGCCCAGCATCGAGCGCCCGACCATGCTCATCTCGTCCATGACGAAGAGCTTTGCTTGCCTCATGCGCGTCTTCAGCTTCAGGTACCGACCCCCATGCACGATTAGCCCCCCACGACCCACAGAACCCGACAGGTACTCCGAACGCGCGATGCAGCGTAGACGCACCAAACTTCAACTGGAAGGACGCGCAGCCCGTCGGCGCCGCTAGCAAGCACGAATTCTGGGCTCGCGTCTCCAGCTCGTGCTGCACAACCGCAACCGCCTTTTCTTCGGCTCGCGCAACAGTGGCATCAGCCGTCTTCCGCGTCTTCTCGCGCTTTGCATGCGCGGTGTCGTACGCGGACACGGCGTCAGCTGCCTCCTCCATCGACACTCCCAGCATCTCGGCCACGGTCACCGCGCACGGTGTTTCTGGTGTATGCGCGCGCCTGGCTTCCGCTTCGCCTCGGTGCCGACCCCGCAAGCGCGCACGCTCGAGTGCTGGCTCACCCAAACGCCTCACCTGCGCCCGCCGCGAGCCAACAAATGACCGAACGGTCCTCGACTTTCCAGTCCCAGCAGACCCCAGAAGCATCAAGCGCAGGGGGCAAGTCGGCTTGAATCGCGAGTCCATCACGATATCATGTGCGAACTTTTGCCACGCATCTAATTCAGACCTATCGACCGTATCGGCACCGTCGCCCACGTGCGCTTTACCATACCACTCATCCTGCTGTTTTTTCAGTCGCCCCTCCTCGGACCAATGCACGTTGCACCGCTGCTCCGTCCAGGGGAAGTCTTTCGGATTAAAAATCACACCGAGCGGCTGCTCAAAGCCCGCTCCACCACTTACATCCATAGCATCATCTGCACCAAGAACCCGATCCCGCGCCTGCGGCGCCTGCCCTGCCGCGCTCAAGCGCTCGGCCGCAGTCCGCCGCGCCCACACATCCTGCTCGCCAGTCTCCCCCGCGGGACCCGCTCGCGGGCGCTCCTCCCGCTCCATCTCCACGCGATCATCGTTCGGATCCTCGTCCCGTTCTCCAGCCAGCTTCGCCGCTAACTGATCCGCGTCCTTGTCCTCGTCCACGCCGCTGTCGTCCACACCGCCATCGTCCCCAGTTCCACCCACATCCGACGTCGCTACATCGCATCCCTTCGCGCGCGCCTTCGCCCGTTCCTTCTTCGCCGCATCCTTCACCAGCTGACGGTGGTGCCTACTGACCATTTCCTTCTTAGTGCGTCGCAGTAGCCTATTATTCTTCGTTCCCCCGTGCGCGACCATCGCCGTCAGGACCTCCCAGAAGAACGGATTCGCGCGCCTGTATTGCTCCACGACCCATTCGGGCACCCACTGCAGCAGCAACGGATCCGTCAACATCTCCATCAGCGCCATGCCCCAGCCGTCCACTTTCTCGGGCGCGCCAAACTTCATGTACAAGTCACGCACGCCAAGGTATCGTCCCTCGCTGTCCCATGGTTGCTCAAACGAGGTCTCACCGAAACACACTGGATTCACACTCTTGGCGCCGTCCACGGCCGTGATACGCGCGAGCCGCTCGTCCCTTGCCATGTGCCGCCAGTATGCAATCACGGCCGCACGTGCATAGCCCTCATGATTCGCATGCTCGACATTGGCACAGTCCGCACTGAAGCACGGCGTCACCATCAAGCACACGGGCCGCGTGCTCCGTCGAACCCGACCCTTGTACACGCTGTACTTCCACCAAAACTCGAACAGGGATAAGTGCTTGACCTCCTCGGGCTTGATGGAGTCGTCGCCTCGCGCCAACTGGTCCTGAACAAGCTTGCGCCGCTTGTCGAACTTGTCCACACGGCTGTCATAGTGCACGGGCGTGTCATCCTTGTCTGGCCCATGCAGCTCATAGTACGGCTTCACGGGGGCCGTGCCTGTCGTATTCAAACTAATGATCGGCATCATCGGGATCACGAGCGGAAGCTGCAAACCCAGCTGCACAACTTCGTACGCGTGATAGTCGCGCTCGCCAAGGGACCGCGCGAAAAACTTCTGGATTGACCGCCGCAGGAAGTCACTCCCCTCGCCTTCAGGGACGTACTGGCAGACCTCGTCCACGGCATCCTTCAGCACTTCCTGCAGACGCCGCGTCCCCTTCGGAGCCTTGGTCGCGTACTTCGTCACGTACTGCACAACCGCCCACAAGTTCAAAACGGGCCGCCAATCGATGTTTCCCATATTCGCCATGAGCACGTGCGCCTCGTAGCTGCAGCAGAGCCGATCGTTCCGCGGGAACTTCGCGTGCCATTGTCCCTCGAGCGCTCCCTTTTCCATGGCCATCCGCCGCTGCCCGCCCCTCGGAAATCGCTCGCGTGGAAAGCCATAGCGACACACGGGACAGCCATCTTTGCCGCGGGCACAGGCGTGCACCCCCAGTGTCGGAGCATCATGGCCGTGCTTCGTATGGCGTGCAACGCGGTTCACGAGGGCCGCAACCAGACGTCGCACGCGCTGCACGTCCACGCTACCCGCACCAACCTCCTTCGCAGCATAGACTTTATCGAGCAAGCCACGCAAGCAGACGCGATCGGGCTCCCGCGCGCTCACTGCGTGCACGGCCCTCTCCTCCGCGGTCAAATTCTTCTCGACCTCCTCCCATCGTTTCTGTTCCTCGGGCAGCAGGTCGCCCTCGTCGAGTGGGTCCATCTCGCGCCATTCTTCTGTGTACACGACGTTATGGGCACCGATCTCATCATCCCACTTGTAGCGCCAGCGTCCATCCTCAGTAAAGCATGGATTCCATTCCGACACCACTCCATCGAAAAACTCCGCGAACAGCTTTTCCAGGTCGCTCTGCAGCTGCCGCTCTTCAAACTCAGGCTTCGTAACACCAAAATCNACGACCTCGCCAGCGAGGCGCGCCATGGCCGCCCGACCACGTCNCGCACCAGCAGCTCGGCGCGTGGCTGGGTGCCGTCGGNCATCAGCNCCCAGCTCTGGGACGGGNGGCACTCTGCGGTACCGCACCTCGCTTCCCTCGCCCTCACCTTCGCCACGCACTTCTTCGATCTCGCCCTCGTCCATGAGTGCCTGCATAACCGCTATTACGCGTCCCTCGTACACCCCTACTTGCCCATCCCCGCCAGCCCCAGCTGCGCTTGCATCGGCGGCAGGCGTCACCTCAACACCATCTCCACCACCACCATGCGCTTCTCCTGCTGGCGCCTCCACACCTACATCTCCTGCATCATCACCATCGTCCACCATCGCCGCGTCGCCCTCGATGCCGTGCGCATCATCGTCTTGTTTCAGGGCCCGCTCCAGGCGCTTCTTCACCTCTGACGCCGTCAGCAGCACGTCGTACACCCACTCGATCTTGTCGTCGGCTGCACGCAACGCCCGCAAGACAACCCGCAGGTCCTCGTCCACTGTTGACGGCGGTAGATCGTGCGCACCGTCTACGTCCGCCACGACACGCTTCACCTGAGGCCCTGGCCGTCCCACGCTAAAGCCGTGCCAGTGCGGGTTGCCACTGGGTCCGTTCTCAAAGCGTGCCATCCCCATGTACGGCCACTCTTCGCTATGCGGCACGATCGCTGGCATCACCATGCGCATGTTCAGCTCCGCCCGCAGCGTCATCACCTGGGCTACGAGGTCTGGGTTCTCACGCGTAAAACAGAATCTCTCCTGCCTGTCGCCCTCGCTACGCGTGCGGAGCCCTGCGTTCCCCATAGCGCTCCCCGTGTTCAGCCGCTGCACATCGTACGCCGCATTGTACTTGCAGTTCTGGGTCCACCACAAGGACGGGTGCCTCCCCAGCCCGACTTCGTCATCGACCACCGTCTCTGCCCCGCCCTCCATGAAGCGCTGGCCCACTGGCTGCTCGCCACCTCCGTCGACACGCACCCACGGCGGCACCCACGACATGTGCTTTACGGTACTGTCGAGCTTCTTTCCCTCGTAGGCCCACTGCATGGTCGTGGACCGCACATCGCGCCCGACCGTCGACAGCTGACCCACCAGAACACGCATGCGATCCTCCCGCTGCAGGATCTCACGCAACGCACTCTTCGTCAGCACTCGCCCACCCTGTAGCCCGAGGCCCACGCGCCGCATCACGTTGCGATAGATACCGAAGCCCCGTGCACGCGCCTCCGACAGCAAGAGCGAGTTCACCATGGCCCAGAGTACACGCTGGCCGCGAGCGCCCCCGACGAACTGCCCAGATTCGTAACGCAACAAGTGCTGTACCCATGCCTCGGGCGACACACGCCGCGGTCGCTCCTCGAAGAGATCACCGATTCCCATCGGGAACTCCAGCGGAAACGCTCGGACAAAGCGCCCGCGACTACACGCGCCCGTCGGCTCCTCATTCCTATTCGGCCAGCCGTAGACGAGGCGCTCGGCGATGCGCAGCGCGTCCTCTTCCTCGTCAGGCCTATGCAAGTCTTCCCGAATCGCACCCCTGTCATCATTACCACCGCCACCTCTCTGACTCTCCGCAATAAACAGCTCGTGCATGACTTCATCGACGAGCACCTCCGCGGCGACGTCCTCGCCATGCCCGCCGCCCATCTTCCCTTCAAGCCACTTGACCAGCTTTGTCAGCAGAACCGCACCAGCCTTAACGACAGGAATCGGCGACGACAGCATCGCCTCCGCCTCGGCCTTCTCCACATCCGTGCGAATACGCCTGAAGAGATCAACATTCGTCTCATCATCACCCCGCTTCGTAGCATCAGTCGCATCTTCTTCACTCGCTGGCGCTGCCTCCCACCACCTCGCCACCTGCATACCGTACGGAAATTCCGTGCGGTCCAGCCATACCTGGAACGTCTCCTCATCCACATACATGTGTCCCGCTTGTGCGTCGTACGCGTCCGTCGCAGGCGCCACGCCAGCACCGGTGTCATGATCGTCCCGCCCCGAGCCCACCGCCCCGCCGTCACCGTCACTTTCGCCACTTGTCGCAGCCGCAGCGCCATCAGCATCACCAGCACCAGCACCACCGCCACCACTGCCACTAGCACCGCCACCACCGCTGCCAACGTCATCCTCAGGCCCTACGAAGTTCACGTCGAACCCAGCCGCGATGAAATGCTCTGTCGAAGTGACGTCCACGGCCAGGCGCACCTTCTCCTCGTCGGACAACGCCTCCACAGCCGCAGGGTCAAGAACCTTACCATCCCGCTCCTTCGGTGCATAGTCACGGTATAGCTCTTCCTTGGTCTTCACGTGGAACAGCCTCCGATCATAATGCTGATGCATCGGCTCGTCTTCACTGCCACCCAAGCGCCACGGTCCGTAGTCTCGTGGCGGAAGGGCGCACAGCGCCTGCAGCAGGTTCGCCACATACCACCAGCGCACCTGCAAGCCCTCGACTGGCTGCCTCCCACGCCCGACGTTCCTACGTAACATCACATGCAACGGCACACTCCTCGGATGCCAAGGCATCACCTGCCGCGGCGTCACATTCTGTTGCCACTCGTGCCCGATGCCACCACCGTCGTACTCCAGGACCAAGCGCCCATTCTTCCACACTTCGAGCACACGCGCAGGGAAGAGCAAGCAGCCTGCTGCATCGACCGCATACTTCGCCCGCTCCTCATCCGTGGCCTTCGCAGCTGGCCGCACCTCACGGTCTGGATTCAGAGGGTCGAGCCCGAGCCCACGCACGGAATCCACGCGATCCCCCACACGGTAGTTCTTCATCAGTTGCATACGTTCGGCGAACCGTGACAGATCCTGCGGAAAAGACAACGTATTCCTTCTGAACTTCCGTAACCCCGATGTCGAGATCGTCACATAATTCACCTGCATGTGGTCCAGCGCCACAAGCATGGCCTCCACGAGCGTCGCGCCATCAAAGAGCTTCTTCAACTCGTCCTTCGCATCCCTAGGGAACCTATACCACGGATCCATATGGTTCTCTGCAGATCTGAGCAACACGACCTGACCCTGATCCACATCTGGACAGGACGACTTCAACTGGTCGTCCTCATCTTTCTTGCACCGCGCGCACTGCCCCCAGCAGCACTGCGCCACGCCGTCCTTTGGCTCCAAAGGCGGCAGCGC
>NHDG01000106.1 GCA_002167285.1 Planctomycetia bacterium TMED53 | reverse complement strand
CTTCCTTTTGATTTTCGACAAACTCTTTCCAGAACTCCTCGGGCATATCGAGGGCGATCCTCAATGCACCGTTGGACCCTGCATACTGCGGCTCTTCGACAGCTTTAACCTTGCCTCCCCCGTACTCGACAAGGGCTTCTTCCATCGCCCTGGCTAAGCCGGTGATTTGGCTACCACCTCCGCCAAGAAGAACATGATTGCGCATCTTTTGTTGGAATTCAGGATCGTAGGTGGCGATCAGATCTTGCAGTGCTTCAACGGTGGGTTGCACGATTCCCATGCACGCCTCGCGAACGAGATCGGTGATATCGAACTCTGTGGGTTTACCTTTGACGGGGAAAGTTGCAAGTACGGGATCTTGCTGACGACCAACGCTGGCAAAGTTTTCCTTGAGCTCGCGAACCATATTCACAGAGAACTGAGCCTCTGGATGTTTTTCACTGATCAGATCAAAAAGTTTCTGGTCGATGGCGTCACCACCGAAATGGTGTGTTCTCTGATCGTCAGCCTTTGGCATCGTTCCGTGGACCCTGCACAGGTCGACAGTTCCTGCACCGATATCGATGACCAAGGTGTCGGCGAGGAAGTCGAGCCCGTAAGCGACCGAGAAGGGCTCTGAGCAAACGATGATGCTATCCATGAACTCAGATGCCGCTTCAAGGATGTGGGCTTTTGAATCGACACTGGCCTCCGCGGGAGCTCCGATGACTCCATAGACGGTACTTCCCGAGGGAATCTCTGCTTGTTCGAGGATATGCTCAATCAGATCTCGAGTGGCTCGCTTGGCGTTGGAGTCGTCCCTGATCACTCCCTTATCCAGAGGGCGCACCAGATCGACGGCCATGCGGTTTTGAACCGCTTCTTCTCCAAATACTTTGTCCCTGCCTCCGAGCAGCTTTTTGCTGACGTGGTCTTGGGCATATCCGACGTAGGACCAAACTGTAGTTCTGACCCCTGTGGACGTGGTGATGGATGTTCTACTGGTTCCCAGGTCCATACCCACGAAAACGGTATCACTCATGGGGTATCCTCCTTGCTATTAATTCAGAAAGCCGGGAGAGGCTCAGGCGAGATCCTTCTCGACCTGTGGATCATGACCCCGATTTTGTTCTGAAGGTACACTTTTTGAAATTTGCTGACGTAGTTGACGATTTTCTGACATCAGGTCGACCAAGAGTGCTTTGCGCCGACCACTCTGTTCATCCGCGGGACTAGGAGTGACTGCGGCTCCCACCGAGGCTGAGCCTGATCCTGGGGTATCACGAGATTCCGCCCTTCTGGCACTCTCGAGAGCTTGATCCCGTTGGGAGCGGGCAGCATCGAGATTCTTCGCCAGGCGTTGGATCTTTCGCTCCAAGAGGTCGATGTTTTCGCTTCGAGCCGATTCTTCACGGTCTTTGGCTCGACTTCTTTCTTCCTCAAGAGATTTATGGACCACCTCGCGAATCTCTACTTGAACCTCTTCGGGTAGTTCGCTGGTGTTGGTCGCCCTCTCGATGATTCGTTCCAAGGTATTTTCGAGTTCCTCGAGGCTTTCACGGGTGAGGGTAAAGCGATCCCTCTCCACTTCCCTGTCTCGCTCGGTGCCCAGTAGCTCCTGGGTTCTTTCCAATTTTGCACGCAGGCTGCCAATGTGCGATTGAAGATCCGCATTTTCATTTTGAAATTCGGCAAGCTTTTCCTTAAAGCTTTTCTCCGATTCTTCGCGCAGCCTTTTGATTTCCTCTTCACCGATGGAACGTCCACTTTCCTGGATGACTTCATCGACCGAGGCTTGGATTAATTCTTTGATAGCTGAGAGATTGAGAACTCTGACACTATCCCGCTGAGCCGCGATTGCAGAAGTTCTGACCAATCGCGAGCGGGAGCGAAGAGCATCTTCGAGACCTGTACCTTTGACGATGGGAGCTGAAGATTCATCGAAGAGTCGCTCAAGAGCGGTGAGCTCCCTGGGGTGGGCAGGTTTCCAGCGAAGCAATAGGCCTGCTTCATTGCGCTGTTGAACCACCGCATGAATCAACTCGGCGTGGCCATCCGGCCTCTCGACGATCAATTCGTAACGTTCACCGATCTGCAGTCGAATCGTTGAATCGATCAAAACTTCCAGTGAATCGATTCGAGCGACGGGAAGCCTCACGATCCCCGCAGAAACTTCGACGACGATGCTCCAGGCATCCGTGGAAGCTGTTCGTTGAGGTGGTGTGGTATCTGAGGGCATCGGTCTCCCGAATGAAATGACTGAGAGTACGCAGACAGGAGCCGTGGCTCCTGGATCAGACTACTATTTCGGGAATCAGGCATTCCGCAGCCGATTCCGCCATGAGAAGGCTAAACAAAGTGGCCAATTAACGCAAGTTGAGGGGATTCAGCCTCCTTGGAAGAGGACAGGATGAGGTAAGGAGGCCCGATTCAGGGTTCTATTGCCGGAACATATCACCGGTCAAGGGCGTCTCTTCGGGGAGGGTATGCGGTTGGAAACTGATCAACGGGGCTTTTCAGGGCCATAGATTCAGTGAAGATAGAAGGCTGATCATCCGTCATGAGGAAGATCAGCACCCACTGGGTGGGTGAGGGTTGATTGGCTGGGTCTCGATCAAAACCCTGAACGACCTTGAAGGGATGAAAATGTCCGGTTGTATCCTCATCATTTTGGCGACTGGCATCTGCGGGCTTCCCATCGATGTATTGCCAGGAACGGAAAAGCAGCCTGGTGAGATCATCCCGCTTGGTGCCGTTCGCTATGAGGCCGAGACTCAAACCATTTATCTCGATGGTTTTTTCAATATGTCCCAGGGCTTTGTTGAATACCTTGTGAATCTACCTGGGGCCAAAGCACATGAGACTCTGATCGCTGTCGATTGCGATCCGATGCATTTGCAGACCGCATTATTGCTTCTTGAAATCAAGGAAAGCCGGAGCCCCGAATCAGAGAGAGATCTCGGGGGGTTAACCGGAGGCGATCGAGTCGTCATCAATTTTCAGTTTCCCGTGAAGGACGGGGAGGGGGATTGGTTCGTTCGTTGCATTCGTGCGGAGAATTGCCTGATCAATGCACCGATGGAACAGGAGATGGCCCGTTGCGGCTTTGCATTCACCGCTTCTGGCTTTTTGGTTCTGGATCCTCCGCCGGGGGCTCCCGAGGGAGCAGAGCCCGCCGAAGAATTTATGGCACGTGTCACCGGAGAGTTGATTTCCCTGAGCCATAGGCCTTGGGCAATCCTCGATAATCCTCTGGCATTACCCTATCCTGACGGCGATTATTTTGCATACGGTGACGTGCTCCCTTGGAGGAGAGACGGTGACGAACCGCCGAGAGTTACTGTCTCAATCCGTAAGGCGAAGCCGGGTGAAATCGACCCCGCTGCCATACGTATGGAATTGCCAAAAAGAGAACCCGAAAAATCTCTCGAAGAGGAAGAGAATCGCAAATGAGTATCAATGCCAATCGTTTAGTTGTTGAGCCCTTAAAGCTATATTCCCCTTTGAGCAGTGCATGGCTGCTTTGTTTTGCAATGCTAATGTTCTTGGCCTCAAACGTGGTTGCCCAAGATGGTGAGTTGAGTAAATCAACCCTGAAATCGTCCATCGACCGTGGTGCTAACTGGTTAATCGACAACCAGAGAGCCGATGGTTCCTGGGGATCGATGGCTGGGGATCCGGGGATCACAGGAATGGTGATCAAAGCTCTTGCTGACACTCCCCGCGCATACCGCGAAAAAGATGGCCCTTTCATTACCTCCGCAATTAAATCGTTACTCGATCAACAACAAGAAGATGGGGGTGTGTACGTTCCTGGTCAGGGATTGATGAACTACAAGACGAGTATCGCAATCTTGGCGCTGACAGCCCTCGATCAAGGTAGACCTGAACCTATGTACACTGATGCAGTCGCAAAGATGAGAGATTACGTCTCAGGCTTGCAATGCGCAGAAAACTCCAGCCCCATCCCCTACGATCGTATGGCTCATACCGGATCCTATGGAGGAATCGGTTATGGCAGTGATCGCAGACCTGATCTGAGTAATACCCAACTAGCGATGGAGGCACTTCAAGCCGCTGGGTTGGCTGAAGATTCGGATGTTTGGAAGAGAGCTGCGGTCTTTGTCTCGCGTTGTCAGAATCGCAAGTCATCCAATGATGTTCTCGATGGAGTCAAAAAGTCTTCCAGTGAAGATGGAGGCTTCTTTTACCACCCCGACGAGTCAAAGGCTGGCAAGAAGACTGATGCCGCTGGTGCAGTGACATTTTCTTCTTATGGTTCGATGACCTACGCTGCAGTGAAGTCGTTGATCTACGCCGGACTTGAGAAGGACGATCCCCGCGTCAAAGCCGCGGTGGATTGGATGGGTAATCACTGGACCGTCACCGAAAATCCTGGAATGGCGACACCTGAGCAGCCGGCGAGAGGTCAAACCGGCTACTACTACTATCTCGCTGTGATGGCCAGAGCCCTCGAGGTTTTGGGTCAAAAAGAGTTGGTCGATGCCTCTGGGGTATCTCACGACTGGGCTCGCGAGATTGCTGCGGAACTGGTGAAAAGACAATCGAAGGACGGATCATGGATGAACCCTGTTGATCGTTGGTGGGAAGGGGATCCGATTCTCGCCACTGCTTACGCTTTGCAGGCACTGAATATCTGTTACGCCAACATGGAGGAGTAGTGTCATGCCAAGGATGAGAGCTTTTCGAGGATTCGTACCAAACGTTGAGCGGGTGGAACCGGGGAATGTGATCTGCCCTCCTTACGATGTCATTCCCGCTTCACTTCATGAGCAACTCTTGAACCACGCTCCTGAAAATGCGGTGAGATGGATCCTCGGTGACGATCCCGAAGCTGAACTCGATGCGAATGTATTTCGTCAATGTGGAGAGTCGATGCGATCTGCTGTGGCAGAAGGAACCATCGTTGCCGAGGAAAGACCGGCGATATACCGCTACAGCATCCGATATGGCAACAGGGAGGGAGGAACTTCTCTGTTGGAAGGGGTGGTCGCTGTCGCTGAAGCACGACCCTGGGGTGAAGGAGTGGAGCGGCATGAAGAGATTCGCCCCTATACTGTCGCCAGATTAGTCGATCAAGCACGATTGACGACGATCGATACCGGGGTGGTGCAGCTCTCCTGTGAGGGTCTAGAAGATGTTCTCGCAGAGGTTGAGGCGGGGCCCGAGGCTGGCGAGTTGGTTTTTGAGAGTGCCGATTATCGGGGAGATGTTCACACTCTTCGCCGGATCGACGATCCACAACATGTACGTGCGATCGAGGCAGCATTGGAGCCGCTCCCCTCTGCGGTCGCGGATGGCCATCATCGTTACACTACAGCTCTGGAATTATCCGGGGATGACCAGCTGATCGGCGGTGGGTATGTGCTCGCCTTTATCGGCGACCTGCGCCAAGATGGTTTGCACATCCATCCGACTCACAGAATCTGGAATTGGAATCCCGCTGAAGGGCCAGACCAGGAAACGGTGGCGGAAAAAATTGTCGAGGTCTTGGATGACGGTGAAGGCGAACCCTGGAAGCTGGTTTCAACGTCTGGAAAAGAGTGGAATCTAAAAACTCTTGCCGACATGAACCAACCGACCCTTGCAAGGCGGCTCGCTGATGTGATCGCTGAATTTCCTGAGTTGGGGGCTCCGACGACTCCCCATGTTGAAGAGGAAGCTCGCGATCAGTTATCCCGCAGTGAAAATGGAATCTTGTGTCTTTTACCACCGGTGGGAAAAGAAGAGTTCTGGAGTCGAACGCTGGCTCAGGAAGTCTTCCCTCCGAAAACTACATTTTTTGAGCCGAAGATTTCCACCGGGATGGTGGTTCGTTACACCGATGAGGAGGACGTGTAATGTCAATTCAGGAAAATGCTGAGCAAAGAAGTGTACCGCGACTTTTTATTCCTGGACCTGTGGAGGTTGAAGATTCGATCATGCAGGCATTGACGCGCCCAATGATCGGCCACCGCGCACCCGAATTCTCTATCTTGGGTGAAGAGGTTCATACCCTCTCACAGCGTTTCTTTCGCACCCAGGACCCTGTTTTCGTTCTCACCTCGTCAGGGACGGGGGGAATGGAAACTGCTGCTCGCTGTGGAGTTCGCGAAAAGGTGCTTTGCTTCGTGAATGGCGCATTCAGCCAAAGGTTTTTCAAAGTCTGTGACAGTAATGGTAAGCAAGCGACGAGAGTGGATGTTCCCTGGGGGGAAGCGGTCAAACCAGAATTAGTCCGGGAAGAGTTGTCCCGTGGAGACTTTGACGCGGTAACGATCGTTCACAATGAGACCAGTACCGGGGTGATGAATCCTCTTGCTGAAATCGCCGAGGTTGTCGCAGAGTTTCCGGATGTTTTCCTGCTGGTGGATGGAATTACCAGTGCAGGTGCAGTACCGATTCACTTCGATTCACTACCTCCCATCGATTACTTGGTCACTGGAAGCCAAAAAGCGCTGGCTCTTCCTCCAGGTTTGGCACTGTTAGCGGTCTCTGAAAGAGCACTGGAGCGGGCGGAAAGTGTAGAGAATCGAGGAATGTACTTCGATGTGCTCGCGATGCACAAGTCGTGGAAGAAGCACCAAACACCCAGCACCCCGACCATCGCATTGATGCAGGCTCTCAAAGATCGCCTTCAAATGATCTTGCAGGATGAAGACGCTTGGTTTGGTGGCCATCAAGAGAAGGCCGATCTGGTCAGAGGTTGGGCACAAGGAGCTTTCAAATTGTTTGCCGAACCGGGATACGAATCAGTATCGCTGACTTGTATCGAAAACACACCGGGGATCTCGATAGCGGACTTGAATGGTTTCCTGCGTGAACATGGGATGTTCCTCTCCAATGGCTACGGAGATCTGAAGGAGAAGACGTTCCGGATAACTCACATGGGGGCGATTTCAATGGCGGATACGGAAGAGCTGTTGGGACTCATCGACGAGTTTGTTGCTAAAAGCTGACCTCGAAGCGTGGAAAAGGCGAAATCCTGTCGGGTCTCCTTGACCACCCGCGAAGGATTTCGTACCGTCTGTCTCTTGCATTGAGAAAATTATCGCGGGGTGGAGCAGTTGGCAGCTCGTCGGGCTCATAACCCGAAGGTCGCAGGTTCGAGTCCTGCCCCCGCTACCAAGATTCATTCCCCCGATTCCCAGGCAGCGATCCTGTGGAATCGGGGGATTTTTTACGCTAAATCTCCGCCAAATGGGTCCATTTTCACGATAGGGAAGAGTGATTGGCGGTATGGAGCATCCCTCTCGAGGACTGAGAGAGGGAACCAGGGCAACCTCTGCGGGGGAGGGCCATATTATGATCAGGAGCCTCCTCAGAGGCCCTTAACGCCCCTATTTTGGGCGAGGAGGGACTGCTCCCACCTCTCTTGAGGAGCAAAATTGGCAGATCTGACGCAGAATTTCGTTCACAGTTTGGGGGATAGGGTCGGTGCCTTCCCTGACATGGGTGATATGATGGGTGAAGGTATATCCACGCAAAAATTCTTTACTTGGAATCAGGGTTGAGTGGCCCCCAAGGAGGAATTTTTAAGGGTGAGTCTGAACGGACATTGAATTTTTCAGTGAAGTTTGATTGAGGACTTTGTGTCAAGACATGCGAAGCATGTAGAGGAGTATCAAAATTATGTACCAAGCAAAATCGATGCTGGTTTTTGTCATCGCTTTGGGTTTCGTTGCAGGGCTTTCCGGCCTTGCCTCTGCGCAGCCCTGTGATCCGGGACAAGGGGGAGTGGGTGGAACTGGAACTGATGTGATCATCGGTGATCTGGTCGGGACCTCCAACTACGGTTCAGCGGGTGCTTTCCATGCCTATAGTGTGGGAACCACTTCTTGCAACATTGGAACCGAGCCACTGCTTTGGATCTCTAATACTAATGAACACCCTGTGATCGGACAAAATCTCTACAGGCTTCATGAAGGCAAGTTTGAGCAGATCGGCATGAGTTGGTTGAAGCATGGATTCCTTGCTTTGACTGGAAACGTCTGTGGCTGTGGTTGCATCAACCCCGGTACCGGCTCGTTGCTCGGTGTGGGCTGTTCAGATCCTTATTCTTCTGGGCTGAATGGTCAGCAGAGTGGATTGGGACCTCGTTCAGAAGTCTTCGATGTTGCCAATGGGCTTTTTCAGTATCCGATTATTAACTCGGGGCTCATCAATGATGCGACCTCCAAGCGTCTTCGGGTTTCGACGAACGATATCGACAATGGGGCCTTCCCTGGAGCGATCTACATCGTCGAGGGTCAATATGTCACCGTCGATGATTCCGCCGCAGGAAACTCCCACAATAACTGCTCCTACAGAACAGTGACTTTCGGGCAGACGGGTAACCGGAACATGTCCTTGACTGGAACAACCCAGCGTCAGCAGCCAGGTATTCAGGCTTGGCAGGATTTTGATCCTCAGGTGACCCTCGTCGAGGTCTTCGACGCAGAGAACGGTCTTTTGATTGTTGGCTACCGTGTCACCGAGTTGGGTGCAGGGCAATACGCCTACGAGTACGCCATTTACAATATGGATTCGACTCGCAATATTCGTTCCTTCGAGTTCCCACTCGCTGGTGGGGTAACTCTGACTGGCGTCGATTCCACCCACCCCCAATACCACAGTGGCGAGCCATACAGCAATCTTGCTTGGACACCCAATCAAGGGGCTGGAACGATGAGTTGGTCTACCGAGACTGAAGCGCAAAACGTCAATGCCCACGCGATTCGCTGGGGAACGATGCACAGCTTCCGCTTTGTTGCCAATGCTCCGGCAACTTTGGTGACTGCCACACTGGACCACTTCACCGGTGGTGGAAGCTCGAGTGTCGAGATCCTTGCACCGAGTGGTGACTTCACTCTTCCTGTCACGGGTTTGACCTGTGTCCAAAATGGCGAAACCGTTGATCTCGCGTGGACCAACGGAGAGACCTACGACAGTATCGAGATCACGAGAGATGGTACTCCGTTGACCACCCTCGCCGGATCCGCGACCTCTTACAATGACAGCCTCGCATTGCCTGGGCTTCACACCTACGGTGTCAATGCTACAGTCGGTACTACTCCCTCTGGCGACGCCCCCTGTGAAATCGATGTCGCTCCTTCGTTAACGATTGCAGTGCCCAATGGAGATCCAACCGTCTTCAACCCTCTCGGAGGCGAAATCTTCGCTGTGACCATCACGCCTCTGGCGGGCTCCGCTGTTGCAGCCGGTACCGAATCTCTTCGTGTGGAGACCTCTGCAGGGACTCAGGCTTACCCCCTCATTTCCACCGGCGGATTGAACTACGATATGGTCTTCCCCCCGATCCCTTGCGGGGAAACCTTTGGTTGGTATCTGGTCGCCCAAAGCACCGGTGGCCAGACTGTGACCTACCCCGAGGATGCCGGTAATGGCACCTTCGCCACAGGAGTCAGTGCCTTTGGACTGACGGATGAATTGACGGACTTCGAAGTTGCCAGCGGCTGGAGCTTGGGTGCCCCAGCAACGGCGACGACAGGTGTTTGGGAGCGTGGGGTACCGATCGGTACCGCTGCCCAGCCCGGTGAAGATCACTCACCTGTCGGTAGCAATTGCTGGTTCACAGGACAGGGTAGCGTTGGTGGAACCCTGGGTGAAAACGACGTCGACGGTGGTGAGACAACCCTTTACACCCCGGTCATGGACCTCCTTGGGGCCAGCAGCCCAGTCATTAGCTACTGGCGCTGGTTCTCCAACAACTCTGGAGCCAGCCCTGGGGCAGACATCATGACGATTCAGATTTCAGATGATTTGACGAACTGGAGCGATGTAGAAATTCTCGGTCCCGGTGGGCCAAACACCACAGGTGGCTGGATTCAGCATACCTTCAATGTGGCCGATTTTGCTCTGTTGACTTCAACGGTTCAGATGCGCTTTATCGTCAGCGACCTTGGAGCGGGTTCTATCATCGAAGCCGCCATCGACGACTTTGTTTACGAAGATGTCGATTGCTCCGGTGTGGCAGACTGCAATTCCAACGGCGTTCCTGATGCAGAAGACATCGCCAATGGCACCAGTGCCGACTGTGATCTGGACAACATTCCCGATGAGTGCAGCACTGCCAATGGCAGCGTGCCGGACTGTGACACCAATGGTGTACCCGATCTCTGTGACCTTGCTGCAGGAGCTGCCGACTGTGACATCGACGGAACTCTGGACGCCTGCGAGCTCGATACCGACTTGGATGGAACCATCGACGATTGCGATGACGATATCGATGGGGATGGAATCCTCAATGATTGCGATGTCGATCAAACCGCGGGCCCTGACTGCGATAACAATGGTCAGCTCGATAGTTGTGATCTTGCCGGTGGTGCTGCGGACTGCGACCTTAACGGTCAGCTCGATTCGTGCCAGATCGCTTCCAATGCTGCACTCGACTGTAACTTGAATGGTGCATTGGATATTTGTGATCTTGCAGGTGGGCTCGATTCTGACTGTGACGGTGATTCGACACTGGACAGTTGCCAGATTTCGAATAACCCCGCAAGCGACTGTGATAGCAGCGGAACCTTGGACAGTTGCGAGTTGGCCAATGGCAGCGTGCCTGATTGCAACGGTAACTCGATCCCTGATAGCTGTGATATTGCTTCTGGCACCAGTACCGACAACGACGGAAATGGTGAGCCGGACGAGTGTAATGTTCAGGGTTGGGTCCGTGCTGACGTCAATGTCGATGGATCGCTCGATATCAGTGATGCTGTCGCTTCCTTGGAATACCTCTTCGGAAACGGTAACCCTGCCTGTATTGCAGCGGTCGACATCAATGATGACGATGCGACGAACATTGCAGATACGGTGAGTTTGCTCTCGTACCTGTTTGCAGGAGGGGCGCCTCCGGCAGCGCCATTCCCTGCCTGTGGTACCGATCCAAATGGAACCTCACTGAGCTGCGATAGTTTTCCGATCTGCCCCTAAGGCCTTGATCAGGAATCGTTAAAAAAGCCCCTCACCGTTTCGGTGGGGGGCTTTTTTTTGTAAACAGGGCAGCTGCTAAGGTGGATCAACTAGAGTGAGGAGCGCTTTTGAATCAGATCCTCAATCTCCGTTTTCAGTCTCGGAAGAATCTCATCGTAAGGGAAGGCTCCGAGGGATTCTTCTCCACGCTTGAGGTTGACGAAACTAGGTGCGCACCAGAGGCCGAGATCGGCGTCATCGGTTTCCCCGGGTCCATTCACCCGGCAACCCATGACAGCGATGGTGAGCGAGTGTTCCTGATAGGCTTTCGATAACTCTTTGACCTGCTGTGCTAGCTGAACGAAGTCGCCGTTTTCAACCCGAGAGCAAGATGGACAGGAGATGATGTTGGGCCCCTCTGCTTCGTAATGAACGACACTACGAACTCTACCCGCATAGACATCATCGATGATTTTTTGTCCCTCGGTAATCTCTTGATCTTTTTCATCATTTGGAAGAGTCAGTGAGACGCGCAGAGTGTCACCGATTCCGCGGGAGATCAGCTGCTCAAATGCGATCCTTGTCTTGATGACGCCATCGGGGGGGAGGCCTGCTTCGGTCACTCCTAGGTGCAATGGAATCTCAGGCCTCTGCTCGGCGAAACGACGATTCGCTTCGACGACAATATTTGGGTCGGAGTCCTTCAGTGAGACGACGTATCGTTCAAAGCCGATGGAGTCGAGGTATTCAGAATGTTCCAAAGCACTCGCTACCAGCGGTGATATGGCATCATCTTCGGGCCATTTTTCTTTTTGCAGAGGATCCACTGAACCGCAGTTGACCCCTATCCGAAGGGCGATATCACCCGCATTTGCCCAGTCTGCAATTCGCTGGACCTTTTCTTGCCAGGGCACTTTTTTCTCGTGGTGATGGAGGTGTCCGGGGTTGTAGCGGATCTTGGCGACGTGGGGAGCAAGAATCTCGGCGAGGCGCCAGTTCTCCTGCAGATCGATACAGATATGAGCCTGAACTCTATCTGCAATTTCGATAGCCGCTTCTGCATCTCTCCGTGAATCGACAGCCAATCGTACGATCCCTGCCCCTGCGGTGGAGAGTGCGTCAATTTGACGACAGGTCGCCTCCAGATCGGTAGTGTGGGTGGCGCACATACTTTGGACCAAAATGGGGTGACCCGCTCCGATGGTCTGATCGCCCACTCGCACTGCTCGCGTCTGATTTCTGGAAATATCTTTTGCAGACACGCCGGCCTCCGATTCGAAATCAAATCAGTGCAATCTCATCGCTCGTAGTATCCCTCGTTGATGGGTTTCTTTCGAGCGGAACTTGTTTGAACCAGTAGAATGGTTGAACAGAGAGGAACCACCATGAATCTGCAGCCCAGTTCGAAGATCGCTCTGCTTCCAACTCTATTGGGCTTGTATCTGTGGATTTTTGCTGCCAGCGAACAAACTGGTCCTCTTCACGGCTCGATCACCGTGTTCTCTTCTGAATCGGCCTCGTCGACAGTCGAGGAATCTGAAACAATATTGACAAGGGGCAACAACCCCGGAGTAGGCCCTGAGGCTCTTCTGGTCGGGATTATTTGCTCGATGGGGATCCATTTCACCTTCAGGGTTCAAAATTCACTGCAGGAGCATGCTCGTAGCCACTAGTCTCCTCCGTTTTGAAGGTGGGCTGCGATTCCAGAGGCTCAAGTGCCCAAATATGGCATTAATTTCACGTTTGATCGGTACCTTCTTCCCTCAGAAGGGGATCGATGGTCCAATATAAGTACGTAATTTTATTCGAGACTCCAACGGGGTCTCGGGCTCATTTGTAGCAGATCTATGAGGTGTGTTTCTCCGGATTTTCCGGACAGTTTGACCTTGGATTCCATCTTTGGAAATCCACTTTGGACCAACTGTTCGGCGTTGGTGTGGCCGTGTGGCAAGTTCGGATCTTACATCCCCAGATCTTCGGGCATCACTCTCTTGTGAGGGGGCTACTTTGGCTGATTCAGGCACCCGTGGAAAATTGAAGAAGTCTCGCCAATTTCCGCCGATTTGGCTGCATGCTTCATCGGTGGTTCAGTGGAGATCTCTCTTTCTTCCGATGCTGGTGATGGCTCTGATCATTTCGATGCCTTTGTCGATGCCCCTGCTAGCACAATTCAGTGAGCCAGAGCAGATCTCACCTCCAGGATTGTCGATGAACCAGCCGTTCATCGAAGTCGATAAATCCTGCCTGAGTTGTATACCGCCATACCTCACATTCAGTGCCCACTCAGGAAGTGAGTTGTACTTCGGGGGAACACTCATCGGCGGAAACGACTTGATTCCAGTGATTCTCACTCCGCCAGGATTGGGGCAACTGGTTCACAAGCAAGGCCCGTTAGCCAGCGTCCACATGTCATTCGATCTTCCAGTTTCTCCCGGGCAGCGAGGAATCTTTGTGACCCAAAGCGTTGCATCCGGGTTCGGTGTTCCAGTCCAGTACGATTCGGGACTCGGTGATGCACATAGTCCTGCAGTGACATCCCTGGTCGATGGGACATGTCTCGCTTCATGGGTTGAAACGGACAGTACTGGTACTACTTCAGAGATCTTTCTTCGTCTCAGCTCAGATCCACCGGTTTCATTGGGAACCGGGGAAAGAAGTCAAGTTTCCCGACTCTCAGGGGGTGTGGGTGCAGTGCTTTGGAATGAGGGCGGACAGTTTCGCTATGCGGTGCTGGATCCCTTATCTCTCGGTCCCACTTTAGATCTGTATGATTTTGGTTTTACACCCAGCAGTTGGAGTGCTGTGACTCTGCTCGACGGCTCGATTCACTTGGTCGCCATCGAGGGAATGACGCTTCACTTCGTCTCTGCAAATTTGTTGACCGGTGTCATCACTGCGGTCGGAAATAGCAGGCAATCGGGAGCAGCGGTGACAGATCTGAGCCTTGATTCAGTTTCCCAGTCCTCATGGGCGGCCACTTGGATCCAGGACCAGGAGATCATACTGGGACGTATGGAAGGCGGCGAGGTCGTCGTTACGAACACTGGTGTACAGGCCACAGAGCAATCGATGAGTCTCGATTTCGCCGGAAATGCCCACTTGGTCACCAGGAACTCTGAAGGAGTTCTTTACTACCAAAATAGTATCCCCGCTCCTGAAGCGAACTATTCGATCTCAACAGAGGGAGACGGCGTCGCTGCGCACGAGATCCAATTCGAGAGTCTCAGTACTGGCATGATCACTGGCCAGCTATGGGATTTCGGCGACGGGCAAACGAGTACGGAGCCTTCCGGAACACATGTATACACCGAACCTGGGCAGTATTACATCAGCCTCACGGTCACTGGACCCGGTGGGGTTGACGTCTACCAGTCACCTACACCGATCACGGTGACTGCCCCAGACAATTACATGATGTTTGCCGACATTTCCGTGTTTGGAGGACAGCCGGTCTTCCACCCGGTATTGGGAACCCACACCGATCCTCTTCAGGGATATCAGATCGGCGTCGAGTATGACGGCACCTTTTTGAATATGAATGAAGTTTCCATCTCCGGTACACAAGCGGCTCAGCTGTCTCCGGAGTTCATCATCTCCAATATCTTTGACGACGGGGCGGAGTCTAGCCTCTACTTGGCTGTGATCTTCGATACGCTGCCACCATTTGATGGCAGAACCGTGCCTCCTGGAATCAATCACACCCTGTGTACTCTGAATTACAATGTTGCCATGGGTTTGCCCTTGGGTAGCTCAACGGAGTTGCGTTTTGCCAACGGGATTGGATTCCCTCCCATCAACACGATTTATGCGATTGATGGTGGGTTCGCAATGGAGCCTTATTTCATTCACGGAACAGTTCTGGTTTCTGAGCAGCCCCAGTTCCTGTTTGTTCGTGGAGATGCGACATATGACCAAAGTGTCAACATCGCCGACTCAATTTTCATGCTGGATTATCTATTCATCGGAGGACCCGCTTCAGTTTGCCCCGATGCAGCGGATGCCAATGATGATGGAATCCTGAATATCGGCGATGCGATTTACACGCTCACATACCTGTTTGCCAACGGTGAAACGATTCCATATCCCTACCCCGGGTACGGTCTCGATCCGACGGAAGACTCGCTCGGCGCTTGCCTTCCTTGATCCATTACCTTCTGATTCGTTGCCTTCTTGACCTGTTGCCATTCTAGCAGCCAACCGTGGCCAGATTTTCTGATGCTTGACCTCTGCAATTGATCCGCCTTCTTTTGTGGAAGGTGGATTCACTCGGTTCCTATGTTTCTAATGGGTTCAGAACCAACACCCTGAACCGAGGATCATGGGAGGAATCGATGAAAGTCGTCAGAAGTTTCGCTGGTGAGAAGTGGCATGCCGCTGAAGGTGGCAAGGGAGTCGAACTCAGAGATCCCTCCACCGAAGCTCCATTGGGCCATGTTTCCGCCGATGGGCTCGACATGGATCATTTGGTACAGCACGCCAGAAACCAAGGGGGAGCTGCTCTAAGAGAATTATCCCACGAGAGCCGTGGCCAATTATTGGTGGGTATGTCCAAGGCGATTCACTCCATCCGAGATGAGCTCCTTGATCTTTCGATGAAGTCTTGTGGAACTACCCGCAAAGACTCGAAGTTTGATATCGATGGAGCTTCAGGAACTCTCTACCACTATGGCGCGCTCGGTAAAGAGATGGGATCGAGTCTCGTTCTGGAAGATGGAGAAGGGGAGCAGTTGGGAAGGTCCTCCGTCTTTTGGGGGAGGCACACCCGAGTTCCAAGGAATGGCGTCGCCGTCCATATCAATGCCTTCAATTTTCCCGCTTGGGGATTTGCTGAAAAGGCTGCTGCCGCGATTCTTGCTGGAATGCCTGTGATTACAAAGCCCGCCTCCAGCACCTGCCTTGTTACCGAGCGTTGTATCGAAGCCATCGTCGAAGCCGATGTTTTGCCCGATGGAGTTCTGAGCCTCATCTGCGGTTCGGTTGGGGACCTCTTTGATCATTTGAACGAACAGGATGTCGTTGCATTCACCGGTTCTGCTGACACGGCATTACGGATTCGCTCTCACAGCAATCTGCTGGCCAAGTCGATTCCAGTGAACGTAGAGGCGGATAGTCTCAACGCCGCTTTTCTCGCTGAGGATGTTGAGCCCGGATCAGAAACCTGGAACCTGATGGTTCGAGAGGTGGCCAGGGAGGTCACTCAAAAGAGTGGTCAGAAGTGTACGGCGGTCAGAAGAATCTTTGTTCCAAAGAACCTTCGTGACGCGTTCGTGGAGGCCTTCGTTGAGGAGCTCTCAAACCGAGTGACTGGCAGCCCCTATGATGATTCTGTCAACATGGGACCCTTGGCTACCGCAGATCAGTTGGAATCGGTCCTTCAGGGAATCGCGAGACTCGGTGAGGTTGCGGATGTGATCCATGGAAGTGGAGAGCGTTGCAATGGTGTGGGTGCAGCAGAGGGACAAGGATACTTCGTCGCTCCAACCCTGTTTGAGGCTCGTGAAGATGGCGGCTCAGAAATCGTCCATGATCTTGAAGTCTTTGGGCCAGTCTCGACTCTTTGTCGTTATGACGGCTCCTCAGCTACCGCTGCTTGCCTGAATAGCAGAGGAGCGGGAACCTTGGTCACTTCCATTTACAGTGATTCTGATGAATGGGTTCACGATTTCTTGCGCCGTGGTGGATCCTACAGTGGTCGGTTCTATCTCGGCTCGGAGCGGATGGCTGCCCAAGCCCCAGGGTCAGGCCTTGCCCTTCCCTCGTCTCTTCATGGGGGACCCGGAAGAGCAGGTGGAGGCGAGGAGCTGGGAGGATTAAGGGCGTTGGATCTGTACTCTCAGCGTATCGCATTACAAGGATCAAAGCGAACCGTGGAAACGTTCGTTCGCCCTTAATTCGATTTGTTTAAAAACAAAAAAACGCCCGCAGGATCAACTTGGTTCTGCGGGCGCTTTCAATTTGAATCAGGTGAGATTACTTCTTCTCTTCCTGCTCTTTCTTGTACTCGGTGATCAGATCATCCTGGACGTCCCGCGGGGCGGGGGAGTAACGGGCGAATTCCATGGTGAATTCCGCCTTGC
>NHDG01000105.1 GCA_002167285.1 Planctomycetia bacterium TMED53 | reverse complement strand
AGAGAACAGAGAGAGTGGGGGCGGTTGGATTCGAACCAACGTAGCTTACGCACTTGGTTTACAGCCAAGTCCCTTTAACCACTCGGGCACACCCCCCAATCTCTCTGTTTTCTCGTCAAATTCCTTCAATACTCGCCGAATTCGACCACCCTGGGAGATTTGCTGCCCCCGATTCTTCGGGGCAGGCTCCCCCTCAACTCTCCAAAGAGCTGAGGAAACCCCCTAGCGAAGCAGCCGAAGCCAACCTCATTACTCGTGCCTGCGGCAGACTCCAAATCGGCCACCAGATCAGCCACATGCGCCAATTTGACGCCAATGACCGCTCCATGGTGCCCGCTTTAGCAACGATAAACCTTTTATTACAAAAGGTTTATAAAAGCTAGCGGTGGGAGTCGAACCCACGACCACCCGCTTACAAGGCGGGAGCTCTACCGCTGAGCTACGCTAGCCTGGATGTCATGCGTGGAGAAAGATAGCGATAGGAAACAGTTCCTGCAAGCCTCTCCGGAAGATCGTGCCCCGATTCGGGGCACCATCAGCGGATTCTCGACCAGGTCGTTCCTTCAGGCCCATCTTCGATCAGGACTCCTGCGTCCTTTAATCGGTCCCTCAATTCATCCGCAAGAGCCCAGTCTTTGTCCTTCCGCGCTTGCTCACGGTCACGAATCCACCCCATACATTCTTCCGATAACTCTTCTTCTGCCGATTCCTCTTCGACAAAGATCACTCCCAAAATTTCATCACAGTGACGAAGAAATTCTAGGGCTTGTCCAGCTCCCTCACCCGCAGGCTCCTCCCGCCCAAGCCAGCGAACCTCTTCGTGGAGAACCCCGAGGGCTCCCGAAATATTGAGATCGTCGTCGATGCAATCGTCGAAGGATCGCCTCGCCGACTGGAGTCTCTGCTGTAAATCTTCTGTTGCTGTAGCACTCTCTGATTCAGCGGCCTGCAATTTCTCACGCAATGACCGGATACGCTGAATCGCCTTCGAGTCACCCTCGAGTCCTTGGAGAGTGAAATTCATCGGTTGGCGATAATGGCTATTGATCAAGCTGTAGCGAATCTCGTATCCCTGATAACCCTTCTCGAACAAATCATTGATCGTGAAAAAGTTGCCTTTGCTCTTCGACATTTTTTCGCCGTCTACCAGCAGGTGCCGGGCATGAACCCAGACCTTGGCGAACTCACCCACACCCGATCCCACCGACTGGGCAATCTCACACTCGTGATGGGGAAAAATATTGTCCTCTCCACCCGTGTGAATGTCGAAGGTGCCTCCCAGATACTTGTGGCTCATGGCGGAACACTCGATGTGCCAACCGGGGAATCCTCTCCCCCATGGGCTGTCCCATTGCATTAGGTGCTTTTCGTCAATCTTCCACAACGCAAAGTCATGAGGTGATTCCTTGCGGTCATCGACAGCGATCCTTGATCCCGAATCGAGATTTTCCAGCGTGTTTCCAGACAGACAGCCATACTGATCAAAGGATTGCACACGGAAATAGACGCCTACTCCAGGCACTTCGTAGGCGTGTCCCCTTTCGATCAGCTGTTCGATCATGGTGATCATCTCGGGAATGTGGTCTGTAGCTCTCGGATAGGCATGGGCTTTACGCAGGTGTAACTGCTCCGCATTATCATGAAAAATCTTTTCGTAGTTCCGCGCGATTTCAAAAGGATCGAGACCCTCTTCACGGGCTTTCTTCTCGAGCTTGTCCTCACCGGTAGCGTCAGCCACGTCGTCGGTCGTCAAGTGTCCGACATCCGTAATGTTCATGATCTGTGTCGTTTTGAATCCCCTCTGATCCACCACTCTTCTTAGAAGATCCGCCATGAGGAATGAACGAAAATTGCCGATGTGGGGATCGCTGTAGACGGTGGGTCCGCAGTTGTACATCCGAATCTCTCCGGCAACGATGGGATCAATCTCCTCGAGGGTATTCGCCATGGTGTTCCATAGTTTAAGTGTCATCTTTTTTCCGCTCTCTTCAGCTGGATGATGGCCAAAGCGTCTACCGCCCGACCTTCCCCTACCGGTCCTAGACCCTCTCCACTTTTCGCTTTCAAACCGATGCACTCCACAGGAATCGTCAGTAATCGCGAGAGGTTCTCCTTCATCTTTTCTCGGTAGCCTGAAAGCCGTGGCCTTTCCAAGTGAATGACGATGTCTAACTGGGCGGGTTTCCAACCCTTTTCCAACGCCCAATGAACAGCGGCCTCGACGATGGCTGAAGAATCCATCCCCTTGAACTGATCGTCGTCATCGGGGAAGTGTTCACCAATATCAGCGCCCCCGCTTGCTCCAAAGATGGCATCGGCCACAGCGTGTAACACCGCATCCCCGTCAGAATGAGCCACCGCACTCAAATCACAGGCGACCTTCACTCCTGAGAGAATCAATCCGTCTCCTTCTTCGAGACGATGTCGATCGGAGCCCAAGCCAAATCGATAACTCAGATCAGATTCACGTCCAGACTGATCAGACTCGAAGTCGGACATTTTGCTCCCGTCGAAGTGGCTCGTCGTCGAAGTTTGCCATGAGTGCGAAGATTGTAGTCTCTCGATCCTGAACTTGCGAGTTTTCCAGATTCACCTTCGACACAAAAAAAGCCCCCGGGGGTTGATCCCCCGGGGGCTTCTCCTAGTTCAAATCAAACTAGAAACGAACCTCTGAAGTCAGAGAAACCACTTCGATTCCCGATCCAACTCCCAAAGCCTTGGCATTCTGCAAAGTACCAAGGTTCATGTGGAAGGTCAGGAAATCGGTCGCACGATAGGTCGCACGGACATCGAACTCGTCACCCAGCTTCTTACTATTGTTGGAGGGGTTCGAAGCCAATCCCCCGGCGTTTGAATTCAATGTGGCATAGGTGAACATTCCCTGGATTGACCACTCAGGAGAAAGGTTCATTCCACCTTTGACTTTAAATGCACGGTAGTTGGTGTCCAAGTCGAGGCCGTAGTAGGCGTCTTCGAGAACGATCGTGTCATTGTTGAACTCGTAGGAAACGAAGTTGCCATTGGAATTGTCTGTCGAATCACTGTCACCCGAGTAATCCCAGAATGACACATCGATCCATGGGGCAGAATCGTCATCGACGTCGGGCAGATCGTAACGAACACCAGCAAGGAACGCGTGGGCGTCCTGGTCGATGGGACCAGAGCCGGTTCCGGAACTGTAGTCACCATTTTGCAGGTACAGCTCACCGTAGATTTTGAGACCGTCTGCAGCAGAGACGTTCGCACCACCTCCAAGGGTAAACAGGTCCGATCCGCCATCGTTCTTCGAATTGATGTAGGTGAAGGACATGGTGCCCTGGTAGTCCCCGGCATCGAGCGGCATGTTGTAGACGAATCCGAACAAGGACTCATCATTCAAGGAAGAAAGATCGTAGAGCAGGACATCGAGGGAATTCTCACCGAGGTCGAGACGACCAACAGCACCTGCTGGGTTCAACGAATCAACACGACCCGCAGAGCTCGACTGGGGCATGCCAGAATCGAGAGCCCCTGCTCCCGGATTATCGAAGGCACTCTCTGAGTTGCCGAGACTCAGAAACATCGGATTTCCGTTACCGGAGAAATCGAGGGTGTACTCGACGACACCCATTTCCAGATCGAGATCGGGGTTCACTGCCCCTTCCCAACGGATCTTGGCTTCATTGATCCCCAGGGGAGGACTTCCATCCCTGAGATTTTCTGCTGCGTCGAAGGGAGTATTGAGACTGATGGTCGCATCGACTCCTTCAGAAACTTCCGCTTCAAGGTTCAGTTGAAAGATCGGATCGATGAAGAAACCGTCCCGAACAGCTGTCGCCCAGGAACTGGCGAGGGGTGCAGCCGCACCTCCGGCACCATCACCGAGAGCAGCATCCGCAAAGCTGGAACTGCGATCGACAAAACTGAGAGACAGATCGCCACTGATCGTCAAGCGAAGGGCTCTCTTGGGTTTAACGTCACCACCGATGGAAGTCTGTGCGACAACAGGACTTCCAATCAGCATCACGCCACAGAGTGCGGTCAGCAAAAAGCCGAAGGTCCGCTTAGAAATATTCAACATGGGGTGATTCCCCTTCCCCGCTTTGAGGGGAGTTCCGAAAGAACTCCCGGATGTAACATTCAACTATGTACATTGGCTGTGGAGGGTCGCTTTAGTTCCGGCGTCACTAAATTCAGTGCACCTAGATGAGCCTCAATCCCCACCATGCCGTTTGGCAACAGTGGAAGTCTGCGCAATATGGAGCCCAAGGTCAAGGAGAAGAGAGTATCCAGATAGCCAAGATCGCTCCTGAAATTCGTCATGTGCGACAAAATTGAGTCAAATTGGCACTTCAAGCCAGGCGGGATTCGATCAAAAGTTGGGCCAGCTGCAAATCTGCAGGGGTCGTAATCTTCAAATTAGGATGCCGAGCCTGAACAAAATGTACCGGTTGCCCGTTAGCGACCACCGCAGCCACTTCGTCAGTTTCCCTGCCCGATTCAGATGTCTTTTCAGATTCCGATTGCAAACCCTCAGCCAGATCTGAGTAGCGAAAGATTTGTGGCGTTTGGGCATGCCACAACCGATCTCGGTCTACGAAACCAAACCAGGAAGAATCTTTATCTCCATGGTGCAGGGTGTCTGTCACCGCTTCAGCCAAGAGAGCGGCACCCGTTTCATCGGCAACCGATAAGACTTGACGTAAATCTTCCCTGTGAAGAAGAGGGCGAGCGCCATCATGAATCGCCACCAGATCGGCGGCATCAGCCATCGCCTCGAGTACGGAAAATCCATTCGAAACACTCTCACGCCGACTCGACCCACCCACGGCCAAATGGATCTCCAGGGATCCCTTTTCGATGGAATCCAACCAGCGGTTCGCTTCCGCGAGGTCATCAGAATGCACGACGAGAACCGCTCCAGCACATGAGGAATCAGCGATGACCGCCTCCGTGCTCAGGGCTGCGATGGATTTACCACCCAACTCGACTGCTGCTTTTCGTAGACGGTGCCCCAATCGAGAGCCATCCCCTGCAGCAACGATTATCGCCCAGTAACGCATCAGGACAGCCTTCCCGAATCATCTCCATGGGGAAGGAAGAGCCGCTCATACTCTCGTGCGCAATACCGATCGGTCATACCAGCAATGTAGTCACAAATAGCTCGCTCCCGACCGATCTCCCCACATCTTTCCAAGTGCTCAGCAGGAAGCTGAGCCGGTTCCCTGACAAACTCCTCGAAGAGTGCAGCAACCATCCTGCGCCCCTTCTGTGAAACTCTCACGCAGAAGGGATCTCGATAGAGTTTTTCCTGCAAAAACCCTTGCAGCTGAGCTTTATCTGCGGACATCGACGTTGAGAAACCTATGAGATTTCCGTCCTGCTCCCTGACCGCTTCTGCGGTGGACACCTTGGCCCCTGTGAGCCTTTCACGGCTGGTCACGACGAGGTCATTCACCTGCTCCGAAATCACTCCGGAAACACAACGTGCGATCAGAGCCCTTTTGGAAATCCCGGAACCGAATCGGTCATTGACCTTTTGCATCGACTTACGAAAGAGGTCGATCTCCGCAAGTTCTTCGAGTTTCAACACTCCGGAACGCAAACCGTCATCGAGATCATGACTATCGTAGGCGAGGGAATCACCGATATCTGCTAACTGAGCCTCGAGAGTGGGAGGTTGGCCTGGAAGAAACTGCTCCAATTCAGGCTCATCGAATCTGCCGTAGTGCTTGACGATGGACTCTCTGACTTCCCAGGTAAGATTCAACCCCGTGAAAGCGGGGTATCTGGACTCGAGTAGATCAACGACTCTGAGAGCATGACGATTGTGATTAAACCCCCCATGGGCAGACATCAGTTTCGCCAACTCCCGTTCACCGGCATGACCAAAGGGAGGATGCCCGACATCGTGGACGAGAGCGATCGTCTCGACTAAGTCCTCATTCAATCCTAATCGACGCGCCACCGCTCTTGAGACCTGGGCAACTTCAAGAGTGTGGGTCAATCGAGTCCGATAGTGATCGCCCTGATGGTTGGCAAAAACCTGAGTCTTGTATTCGAGCCTGCGAAAAGCGGTGCAATGCACCACCCGATCTCTGTCGTGTTGATAGACGGTTCGATATTCATCCGCCTCTTCTGGATGTTGTCGCCCCCGACTCTCTCGACTACGCATGGCGTAGGGCGCAAGAAGTTGATCTTCCCAATCTTCAGATCTTTGACGGCCACTCGATTGCGGACGAATCTCTTCACTCATCGGTGTCGCCCTCCTGATCAACCAGGTTCTTTATCGCAACTACATTCATGGTCGAGACTCCACATTTCGGATTCCGGGTTGCCCCACAGGGCAGCGCAATTCAATTCCCCTCGACAAACGTTGGCCAACTCTCTCAGGATTCAAGCTCTCGAGAAGAGTCAATGAAAACCCTGTTCGATGGGCGACATCTGCGAGAGTCTCTCCCGCTAGGCTCAACACGATCGTCGTCCTTGGTTGCAAAGCTGAAGGCAAACGCCCTTCGCTTGCTTGTCGTTTCGCAGCGCCACTACCACAGCCCGTCAAAAGTAGAGATAGCGAGATCATGGCCACTGAGATGACCGAAGACTTGCCACAGATTCTCCAAGAAGAAACGAAATGACCCGACTTAAACATCAAACTCCTCCTGCTGACTGGTGAACGGGCCTGTAATCCTCCAGACTAAAGACAGAGGTTGGCGCATCACAGCCGCAACCTCGGGGATTGTATCAGACTCCTCCCGAAGGAGTCAGGCTACCGGCTGGCGATTCACCAAAGCAACGACTACTGATCGCTGGCAGGATCACGGTGATATACGCTTTGTTTCTACAGAAGGGTCTGGATGAAAATCGCTGCAGATCACCTCTTTTTTGGTGAATCGGAAACTCGCGCGGGCAGGATCGTGATCGAAAACGGTCTCATCGTCGATCTCCTCGAGCCGGGAGAAAGCGACCTCGATCTGGGAAACGCTCTCCTTTGCAGCGGATTCGTCAATGCCCATATTCACCTCGATCTCAGTATTCCTCCCGCAAAGGATCATACCCCTGAAGATTTTGGAAACTGGCTTGGGAAGGTCGTTGAATCGAGACGATCGTTAGGACCAAAAGGCCTATCCGAAGCTGCTGCACGGGGCATCGAAGAATGCATGGCTTCGGGAACCACCGCTGTTTTTGATATCGACCCTTCAGGTCACTCACTCCAACCTCTCGAGAATTCAGATTTGAAAAGAGTCATCTTCAGAGAGGTGATATCACTGACCGATGAATTCGAAGATCAAAAATCCTTGCTCGACTTTCTTGGCGCAGATTTTGACCCGAAGAAGGAACTCAGAGCGATATCTCCCCATTCACCTTATACGGTTTCCCCAATGGTGATGGATCGATTGCTCGATTTGAGTAAAACCTTGGAGAAGCCTTGGGCGATTCATGTTGCTGAATCAGAGTGGGAAGAAGAACTTCTCACCTCTACCAGTGGTCCAGGCGCAGATTTTTTACGCCAGTTTGAAACTGACCCAGCAGCCTTTCATCGGGGAACCAGTTTTATTCAATCATTGGTGAATCAAAAAAAGCTCTCCCAGCTGGGTCTGGTGATTCATGGTAATCACTGCTCAGATGAAGAACTGGATCAGATGGCCAAAAGTGGAGTTCCACTCGTCTGGTGCCCTTCTTCCCATCAATACTTTCGCCGCCCTCCCCATCCTGCACCTGAGGCTCACTTAAAGGGGGTTAAAGTTCTACTCGGAACCGATGGACTCATCTCTTGCGGACATTTGTCGATGCTACAGGAGTTACGTCATGCCCGCGCAGCGGCAAAAGAGATTTCTGCCCATGAGCTATGGTCGATGGTCACCGTGAACCCTCGCTCATGGCTCAACGAATGTGGTCACGGCGAGCTGCTGGGTAGTGGGCGACTGGAGGTCGGCGACCCCGCCGATTTGGTGGCTATCACCATTCCCAAAAAGACCCCAGCGAAAAATGAATCGGTCTTGGAAACAGCACTCCAAGGATCCCTTCTCGCCTGCTGGATCGACGGTAGAGTAACCAACTCCCTAGCCCCTAATGGCCCCGATCAAACGCCATCAGAAGGAGACGCACCTTGACCGTAGCCGCCATCGATAGTCACGCTCATCTGTACTTCGACAGATTCGACGAAGATCGTGATCAAGTGATCAACCGCGCCAAAGAAGCAGGCTTTACAGGCGTCATCAATATTGGAATCGATGTCGAAACCAGCTCGAAGGTGATCGACCTTGCTAAAAAATATCCGGGGTTTTGCCATGCTGCAGTGGGCCTTCATCCGACCCACTCTAATTTAGATGAAGAAGATCTGATGCAGACTTTGGCAACCTTGGAATCCTTCTGCATAGAGAACAAAAATGAAGTGGTCGCTTTCGGTGAAATCGGACTCGATTACTACTGGAAAGATGTCCCCCCCGAGATTCAAGATCGCGCTTTTCGAAAACAGTTAGAACTCGCTCGAAAACTCGATCTACCTGTGGTGATCCACTGTCGAGATGCCTGGTCCGATACCTTGGAGGTCATCTCTGAAGCAGGCCATGGATTGACGGGAGTCTTTCACTGCTTCGGTGGAAAAGTGGAGGAAGCACGCCGAGCCCTCGACTTGGGTTGGTATCTCTCCTTTGCGGGAAATGTGACTTATCCAAAAGCAGAAGAGTTGCGGGAGGCAGCGCAAGTTGTGCCTTCAGATCGACTTCTTCTAGAAACGGACAGCCCTTTCCTCGCCCCACAGCAGGTCAGAGGAAAACGCAACGAACCGGCCTTTGCACTCCATACCGCGGAGATATTGGCAAAGGTTCGAAAAGAGGGGTTAAACCAATTGATCGAAACGACGACAGCGAACAGCCGCAAACTGTTTCGATTATCCGAAATATAACTTTGGTTGGTGGTCCATAGACCACCACGTGACTGAAGTCGCTATAGCATCTTCGGGGGCTGGCAGATGTGATCCACGAACGCCAGATCACGTAACGCTTCCGCAGACTTGTGAACCTTCTCACGGATCAGTTCTGCGCCTTGGGAAAATTCGGCGGAAGCCTTCTCCGGCAGCTGCTTGGCATTCTCAAGCCACTGGTTTGAGGCCTTTTCAGCCTTCCCCTTGGGGGTGAAATCCGGTGTCTGAGTACTCATCGTTTACCTCAAATCTTCATTTCCATCTCTGGTCTCCGCTGGAAGTGGATCACTGGAGCCAGAAGGGTTGAAAATTAGGGCTTCCCCAGCCTCACCGCAAGCTCTTCAGGGCTGACCTGACCACTCCGAAGAGGCTCTAAATGCCCCTCAAGGACACTTAATCGGCCATTTACGGCAATCAGGGCTTCACGAGCAAAAATGTTGCTGCTTCCCAGCCATCCGGCTGCGACCGCCACGCATAAGTCATTATCTGAATCGGAGATAAGTGCCTGAGAGCGGGATTCTGACAGTTGAGTCAGCTCTGACACAATCGTCACAGCTCGGCGCCTCAATTTCGCATTGGTGACCTGCATCCGGACCATTCGCCCACGAAAGATCCAGTCCAAACTTTGGGCCCCCATCGTCGAAATCCGATGGAGCAATCGATGGGTCGCAGTCGCCGCACCCAGACGAGTCGAACCTGCAACCGTCTCGGAGCCAGTATCCAAGAGCACTCGAAGATGCTGACCTTTCAACGGCATATTCAAGTCGGGATTACCCGTGATGAGAATCGTGCGGGCTCCTCTGGCATCCGCTTCCACCAACCCTTCGCGAACATATTTGGCAGCTCCAGAAGCGGAGACCCCTAACACCAAATCGGTATGACCAACCTTCTCAGCAGAAACTGCTTTCCTGCCTGCGCTCCCATCGTCCTCTGCACCTTCGATCGCTCTGGTCAGTGCAGCGGATCCACCAGCCAGCAAAGCCACTCTGCGCTCTTCAGAGATCGAAAAGGTGGGCCCCCATTCGGCCATTTCAAGAGCGATCAATCGACCACTCGTCCCCGCTCCGAGACCGATGATTCTGCCTTCGCCCGACAACGTCTGCGCCCACCACTGCGCCGCCTCCAATGCCTCTGAACGACAGCGGCTCAACGCGGCACAGATGCGGGATTCCTGCGATTCGAAGTGATCCCAGCACGCCTCTGCAGAAGAGATTTGTGCACTATCGGGATGGAGACCCTCTGTCGGCGATTCTTCTGCGGTCAATGGAAGATCCCCCACAAATTGAGTGTAGAGCCCGGCCCCTGAATTCTGCGCCACACCCTACCGATATCCTCACGGATTTGCTTCTCCCAATCGGGATGGGGAAACTCTTTGAGGATCTTTTCGAGTTCAGCTGCAGCCTCGGCTAATTGATTGGAACGCTCCATTTCTCGCGCTTTGAAGCGAGCTTCTTTCCAACGCTCATGGAGTATCTCCAAAAGTTGATCACGCCTATTCAACAACGGTTCAACCGCAGGAAACTTAAAAAATTTCTCTTCAGTAAGAATCTGCAATGCTTGCGGATGTTTTGAATCCTGAACAAAGCCTTGAGCTTTGTCGACTTGCAGAAGTGTGATCTTTCTAGTTCTCTCGTAGGTCGTCGCAAGTTTTATGGAAGCGCGGATTGCTTTTCGAAGAGTTGAGCTTCGCAACTTCCCCGATTGCAAAAGAGTGCCCTTCTCCAAGTAGGGATCGAACACTGCAACCACCGTCTTACCACCCGAAGCATTGAGTAGTTTTTCCAGTCTCTTGCGAGCCCCTTGTTCCGCAGCAATTCTCTCTTTACCAAACTCATCCGAAAGTGGATTCCAAACCCAGCGATCGCCGACGCGTTCCCACTGATCTTTGATCCAAAGTACTTGAGACAGGGATTTCTGAATTGCCGAATCACTCATCAATTTTTCGATTTGAAGCTTTGACTCGTCATCGGAATCCAACTCCAAAACGATCAACAACGGCTTCATCTGAGAGACAGAACGTTCGACTGCGACACCAGGAGTCAACCATTCTTCTTGCTGACTCTCATCTCCAAGACTCTCTCCACAAAAGATCGGTGGGCAACTTAAAGAGAACCAGATCAACGACAGCAACAATCGCTGGTACGCAGTATTCAAGATTGCTCCCTTCGGGACACTAACCTTTGGGACACTGACCTTTGGGACACTGACCTTTGGGACACTAAAGAACTGAAGAGCAGATCAACAGTGGATCAATGAGACGTTCAGTACCGACAATCTAGCACCGAATTCGACCAGCAACAGTCCTCGATGGCCCCGCTTCTACTTGCTCTAGGGATACTCGGGTCACATGATGAGAATTGTTGAGACTCGAAGTCTTGCTAAATCCAGCTCTAAAGCGGATATGACTCGAGTCATAGGTAAACCAATGACATTTGTCGCTTCAATCATGACGGGAAGAGAATCGGACCATGAGTCAATCCATGCCGCCTTCTGATTCTCTCGCGGAAGGCTCTGTCGAGTCACACCCATTCCTGAACAAGCCAGGAACCAAAATTCAAGGGTTGTTCGACGAGATCGCCCCCCGTTACGACCTCCTCAACAGAATTTTGTCCTTCAACATCGACGTCTGGTGGAGGAAGCGAGCTGTTCGATCACTGCGCCTGAAGCCTGGTGACAAGATTCTCGATGCTTGCTGTGGTACGGGGGATTTATCGATGGCCGCGCTTACAGCTGAGCCCGGAATCGATGTCGTCGGCAGCGATTTTTCTTTGCAAATGCTCCTCAATGGAGATCGTAAAAGAAGATACAAATCAGGGATCGAAAGAGGTCCCAAACTGATTCAGGCAGACACTCTCAACTTACCCTTTCAAGATGACACCTTCGATGGAGCGATGGTCGCATTCGGCATGCGAAACGTCTCCGATCTACCTGCAGCACTCAGAGAACTTTCAAGAGTGATGAAACCCGGTGGCCGATTGATGATCCTCGAGTTCACTCCGATGACTCACCGTTGGCTACGCCCTTTTTCCGATTGGTACCAGGGAAAGATTCTTCCATTACTGGGTAATCTACTCTCCGGCTCTCGAGTAAAAGCCTATAGCTACCTCGATGAGTCGGTCAAAGATTGGCCAGACGGTGACCGATTCGCAGAGATCATCCGAGCAACACCCTTCCACGCGGTTCGCTGGCGTTCGCTCTTCCCTGGAAATGTTGCAGTCCATGAGGCGGTCAACGGATGAACCAAGATCTTTCCCCCTCTGCTGATTCGAATCTTCACCACGTTATCGCTGCTCCCGGGTCCGATATCGAGCCCGGAAAACTGTCGAAAATTCTGGCCCCCGCACTTGGAAGAGTCCCATTCGATGAGACTTATCGACTCAAAAACTGTGGTGGCTGGTGGCTGCGTGGAGGCGATAAAGAGATGTCCAGTAAAGTGCTGGAAGCTTGTCAAAGCCTGGGTCTACACGCCCGCGAATGGGTTCAGGAACTGAGCCTAACGAGACTTAAAGTTCGTCGAACCATCCGTACAAGGCTCGAAGATGATCGCATAGAACTGATCACCCCCACCGATTCCCGCTGGATCCCACTCTCATCGATTCGCGCGATAGACGTAAGCTTGGCCGCAGAAGATGACGATCCGGAAAACGAGAATCTGACTCAGCAACGAGAACGGGTCACCCGTAGCCTCGCAGAAGTGATGCTGCCAGGAACTCCTGCTGGAGACCTGCTCGAAAAAATTTCCGAAGCTCCGATTCAAAACCCCCGACCACGCCTCTTCCTGCTCGGCCAAGAAGATTTGTGCTGGTCGATGGACCGATCGACTGTTTTCCTGGATCTCGTTCAACAGCGTGCTGCACAATCACTGGCCAACATTCTGAGATTTACAGGATTACTGACCGGGTCAGTCTCGGAAGAGGTCGTAACCCCTCAAACTCAATCGTTCTGGATCGATGGAACTCTCGACAAAATCCGACGCGATATGGATACCCACCAGGCGAACCGAATCGAAGCAATCAGGGGCTGGCTTGAAGCAGGGGGGAAACTCCACGACCACGTTACAAATGGGAAATCTTCAGACGTCAGTCATCAACCACTGCCAACCAAAGGACAATTGCCGTCATGAACTCTTCGACTTCAACTCAGAATAACGCAGCAAAAGAAATCGTGGTCGGAGTCAGCGGTGCGAGCGGTTCCATCATCGCAGAGCGACTCGTCAGATTCTTGCTCGAATCAGGACATCGGGTTCACCTTGTCGCTTCCAAGACCGGAAAGCTCGTGACCCATGATGAAATGAATATTCCCGCAGGAACACGAACCATCTTCGCCGATATGGAACACGAAAATCTGACTGAATGGGGTGAAAAGAATTTCTATGCGCCCTTCGCCAGTGGAACTGCTCCCATCGATGGGATGGCCATCGTTCCCTGTGCGATGACGACCGTTGCCAGTGTTGCTCACGGAATATCCGACAACCTCATCAAGCGTGCTGCTGAAGTCATGCTCAAGGAAGGTCGCCCTCTGGTAATCGTGCCAAGGGAAGCACCTCTAAATCAAATCCACCTGCAAAACATGCTCACCCTTGCCCAAGCAGGGGCAACCATCGTCCCTCCAGTGCTGACCTTTTATCAACACCCTGGTGATTCAGTCATCGAACAAGTTGACTATGTCGTCAGCAGAATCCTTGACCACTTGGGCGTAGACAACAACTTGTTTCACCGCTGGGGAAGCGAGAGATGAGCGAAGCGCAGAAACCCAAATCAGGTTTTCTGGGAAGCGTCGTCGAATTTGGGGAAATGATAAAAATTTCCCATACCCTTTTCGCGATGCCATTTGCTCTAGGTTCTGTTTTTCTCGCGATCTCTCTAAAGAATGCCCAAAGCTTTCCCTCCATTTGGACTCCCATTCTCCAAGTAGCAATTGCAGTGGCATTCGCACGAACAGCAGCAATGGCTTTCAATCGCTGGGCTGACAGAGATATCGATAGTCACAATCCCCGAACTTCTCAAAGGTCGATTCCCGCCGGCCGCCTGACTTCTGCACAAGTGTTGGCAGCCACTGCGTTATCAACGATCGGATTCGTACTGACCTGCGCATGGATCAGCACGGAGGCACTTTGGCTGTCGCCAGTCGTTCTTTTGATTGTCCTCGGGTACTCCTACACAAAACGTGTCACCTGGCTGTGCCACGCCGTACTAGGTGCAGGTCTAGGACTCGCACCGATTGGCGCGTGGCTAGTTGTCAGCGGCGAAATTGGAAATCCGATCCCCTGGATATTGGGAGCAGCAGTTCTCTTTTGGAGTACTGGCTTTGACATCGTTTACTCGTGTCAGGACGTCAATGTCGATCGCTCCCAATCACTGAATAGCATCCCTGCAAGGTTTGGCGTCTCAACCGCCCTCGTCATCTCACGGTGTTGTCACCTGATCATGGTTTCCCTACTCGGCTTGCTTTGTTTTGAATTGAAGCTTCCATTACCTTTAATGGTCGCCACGATTCTCACAGCGCTCCTCCTTTTTTGGGGCCATCTTCTCGTTCGATCCGAATACCGAAAAATCGGCAGGATTGAAAATGCTCTATTGGAGTTCAACATCGCCATCAGCAGCATCTTTCTAATCTCAATGATCATCGAAGTTCTTTTGTCATGAACATTGATTCCAACGAGAGATCGAGCCTCATCGCAGAATCTACATGGCGACAAGCAGCCCTGCCCGCCGGTCGTATCGCCCTGGTGAGGGGGGTGTTGGTCTTCATTATTCTTTGTTTTGCTTATGCAGGCGTTGTTCCTTTAGGCCCTGAAACTGGGCCTGGAGCGGAGTTGCTGGCCTCTCATTGGACACCCGATCCTACGGCAAACCCGGGAATGACTTTGATGTCCGCACTGCTTTCCATCTTTGCCACGGTTCTCCCTGTTGAGTGGGCAGCAAAGTTCCTCTCGATCACTCTCACTGGGGCCGCTTTGGCTCTTCTCGTGTGCTGGTTACGCCAACTGGATGCTTCGCGCTCCACTGTGGTTCCGGCTGCTTTACTAGCCGGGCTGTCTCCCGGCATTTGCCACTTGGTCAACGCAGGGGGTGATGCTCCGTTACTGCTATTTCTTGGATCGATGTTGCTGGTTGCCACCGACCAAGTCAGGGCGGAAGCGGGTAGGGGCATCTTTTTTGTCGGCGTATTCTGCGGATCTTGCCTGTTGATCGGGCCCGAGATGTTTCCACTACTGGTCTACGCCCTGTTGACGATTCTCCTCGATAGAGGACTTCGTGGCCTCAGATCCAGAGGATTCACGATGTGGGGGGTCGGCTCATTCATGGGCGCAGCCATCGTCGTCGGGATCTGCGTTCTTCAGCTACAACCTTCAAACTTTGACCTCAACGCAGCAAAACAACTGTTCTTGTCCCCTTGGCAAAAAGTGATCAGTACAATTCATCTACCGAAGGTAGAAGTACTGCTGGAGTCTTCACAACAACTAGGATTACTTTTCGTGATCGTGGCCTTACCCGGCTTTCTTTGGGGAATCTTGAGAAGGCCCGGCGACATTGCCTTGCTATTGTTGATCATGAGTAGTGGCTCATTTGTCGCACCAGATTCGGGACTCTTCGCTTCCGTCACTCTTCCACCAGAGAAAATTGATAGGTTCACACTCTTCAGCGCTCTCCCGGCACTCGTGTTTTCCAGTTGGACCCTGACTCTGCTGCATCGATCGATGGCAAGATTTCAGCCCACGAAAAAAATCTTGGTGACCGTCTCCTCGTTAATCCTTTGCACACTCACGGTCATCAGCGTCGAGCCGCCATTGTGGAAACCAAATTCAAATGCAGTGAGACAATGGAGCACCGCAGTGCTCGAACTCGCTCCGAAGGAGTCTCTGCTACTGACTGGAGGAGGCGAGAAAGCGGCTGCTTTAGAAGCTGTTCAATGGCTCTACCAGATCCGTCCCGATGTCACCATTCTCGATCCATGGGGAGAGCTGCTCCCAAGCCGAATCGGACTTCCTGAAGGTACCGATGCGAGCGCTACCCGAACCGGCTTGTTGAAACTAATCCGAAGCGATCGGCCACTAGTGTTGCTTCCTGAAGCGATGAGTCATGCATTGGTCGCGGAATCCAGCTTTCAACCCCGCGGGTTGTTATTTGAAATTCGCCCTCAGACCTCCCCGCTTCAGTCCGACCTCCGATATTGGGACAAACTGGATCTCTCTCACATTCCGGATGACCCACAGAAAGCGATCCAATGGTTGAAGGGAAAAGGAGATTTGCCTCCCCGAAGAGGGCGGCTCGCAGGTCGAGTCGCAACTGATACATGGCTTGCGATGGCACGATCGAAACAAGAACTCACCTATGGCAGTCGTTGGTCGCCAATTCTTGCACTTCTGGATGAACTACAAAAAAATCCCGATGAAGTGAGGGAATGGTTTTTTACCCAAGGCGCAGGGATTCCAGACTCTAGTCCTGATCCCGTCCCTCGTACTCGCGACTGATCTTCTCGAGAAAAGTTCGCTCGTCCTGAGTAAGAGAATCGATCCCTTCCCGGGAAACCTTTTCGAGTAACTGATCCACCCGCTGCCTTCGGTCAGCCTCGTGCTTCTCTTTACGCTCTTGCTGTTGATCCAGATATCGCTGCTTCTGACGACTCCACCAACTTTCCCGCTGGGGATCGGATCCTTGCCACCATTCACGATCTGAATCCACATCTGCTTTTGCCATGACATGACTTTGAAAAAAGATGATCAATGCCATCGCTAGCAAGAAGCCACTCGCTCCTGCAACCAGCAACCACACTAAAAACAACCCCACCGAAACGACTCTGCCCGAGGTGATCAAAACCTTATGGGCTTTCCAATCTCCCTCGCGAGACCAAACGATCGAATGCAGAATCCTGCCCCCATCAAGGGGGAATGCCGGGAGCAAATTGAAAAGCAATAGATCCAAGTTGACTGCTGCGGCGATGGAGATGGGGTCCGAGACGGGCATGCGCAAGAAAAATGAGCCGAGACCGTCGCCGCTGAAAATAGCGAGCGGCAACAAAATCAACCACAAGACCAGATTCACCAAAGGGCCACCGACCGCAACCGCTAAATGGTTTGCCGGTCGATCGGGAATATCAACAGTGGCCAGTCCTCCCAACGGCCAAAGCAAAACCTCTCTGGCGTTCCCCCCTACTTTGCGGGCCGCACGACAATGCCCCATCTCATGGAGAAAAACGGACGCAAATAGAAATCCAAGGTAATAGAGGACAGTACTTCCAGAAGCCAAGGATCCAGCAGTTGCCGGATCTGACCCGGGTGGAGTTCGAGATAGCGCTAACCATTCGAAGAGACCCCAGATGAGAAAGATCCAGTGGATGCGGATGGTGATCCCATCCACAGTGCCCAGCTTCAATCCCCCCCGATCAAACATCGGCCCCTCCTGAAAAAATCCTCACCAAAATCGCACGACCCCAAACTCGACTGCGTACCTTATAAATCACTAGGAACCAAATTGGATTCCTTGAGCCAAGGGCAACTCTTTGGAGTAATTGATGGTACAAGTTTGCCGCCTCATGTAGGCCTTCCACGAATCAGAACCGGACTCTCTACCACCACCGGTGTCTTTTTCACCACCGAAGGCCCCACCGATCTCTGCGCCACTGGTACCAATGTTAACATTGGCGATTCCACAATCTGATCCGGCTGCACTGAGGAACCTCTCAGATTCCTGAACATCCCGGGTAAAGATTGCGCTGGAGAGACCTTGAGGAACTTCGTTATGCCAACCGATGACTTCGTCGAGATCTGAATAGCGCATCAGGTATAGCACTGGAGCAAAAGTTTCCTCGTGGACGATGGGCATATCATGACGAGCCCTGACCAATGTCGGTTCGACGTAGTGACCTCCTTCGGGAGCATCGCCAGAATAGCGACTTCCACCCAAGATCACTTCACCTCCTTGATCCTGAACTTGCCCAAGGGCTGAGAGCATCCCCTCCACCGCTTGCTCATTGATGAGCGGTCCCATGAGAACACCTTCATCCAGGGGGTTGCCGATGGTGACCTGTTGGTAAGCGGCTGTCAGTCTCGATTCGAGTTCGTCAGCGATACTCTCGTGCATGAAGAGTCGCCTCGTGGTGGTGCAACGCTGCCCGGAGGTACCGCATGCTCCAAAGAGAACGGCCCTGGTGACAAGATCAAGATCCGCATTTTCAGTGACGATGATTCCGTTGTTGCCCCCGAGTTCCAGAAGACTGCGCCCCAGACGCTGACCGACCACTTCAGCAACCCTGCGGCCCATGCGACAGGAGCCTGTGGCACTGATCAACGGAAGACGACGATCGGCGATCATCGCTTCTCCTACCGGATCGGCATCACCGACGATCAATCCGAAGATGGGAGGCGCATTCATATCATCGAGAACGGATTGGGCAATTCGATGAGTCGCCACGGCACACAGAGCGGTTGCAGGAGATGGCTTCCAGATAACCGCGTCTCCACAAACCGCGGCGACGAGGGCGTTCCATGACCAGACGGCCACTGGGAAATTGAACGCTGTGATACAGCCGACTACTCCCAACGGATGCCACTGTTCGTACATCCGATGACCGGGACGCTCCGAATGCATCGACAATCCGTAGAGCTGCCTCGACAATCCCACTGAAAAATCAGCGATGTCGATCATCTCCTGAACTTCGCCCAGCCCCTCTGGGAGAATCTTACCCATTTCAGCAGTGACGAGGCGCCCAAGTGGTTCTTTGTATTCTCTGAGAGCCTCTCCGATCCTTCGAACCACCTCACCCCTCTGGGGAGCTGGCCAGTTGCGCCACTCAAGGAATGCAGCGTGAGTGGAGGCAACGACTTGCTCGTAATCTTCAAGGTTCCCGCACTTCACCTGACCGAGGACTGACCCATCGATGGGTGAGTCACAGCGGAGTTCCGCCCCTCCTCCAGGAAGCCAACGATCAGAAAAAACACCAGATTGAGCAGAATCAATCGACAGCGATTCCAAAAATGAGCGATCCATGAACGTGATTCCTTCCAGAATCCAAGGCCCGGGCATTGATGTCCCGTTCCAACTCAGGCACTGCGAGACCTTATTATCAGTGGAAGTATTAGGTGGGGAAGAACACAGCACAATACCTCCCTCACATTCCTTCCGCAGATATCCCGTGGTTCGAAGCAAAAACTCTAAACTCTTTATTAATAAAGGGATCCAATGATCAGCAGAGCTCCTGTAAAAAAGAGCTGCATCAGTCTAATAGAGTTCAGGAAGTACAGAGTGAATGGGTAATTATTTCCGAAAACAGCAACCATTGTGTGCGCCGACAACAAAAACTGAAAACTGAAGTGCATTAGACACAAACATATCTGACAAAACGATTTAACGTCGTTGGCACTGATCGATTCAAACGCAAAAAGTCATGCGATAACTAAAAGTCAATAATTTGAAATCTTCCCCCTCTCGAAGTGTCCAGATGTTGGGTAGAGTAGAAGGAGGCATTAAAGGAACTTTTGGGAATTACCCCCGGAAGTTCTATCTTGTGGTTCAAAAGCTCGCAAAATCGGCTCATTGTAACGGCCGGCATTGAAACGCTTTGTGTGTGATTGCTTTATTGCCTCATATTTTTTGGGCTAATTGTCAGAAAATTTAAACACCTGTTTTCAACGATACAGGTTTGAAAAGCTGGGCTTTTTAGGGCGACTGTGTTGAACAGTTCGAACTCATGAGCCTGTTCTTAAACAAAGGAAGAAGTTGGGCACCTATTCGGTGTTCATCAATCAATAAATTGAATCTGAAACTCGACTCGACTTGTCGAAGAAAGGAAGTTGGAGTTATGCGGTTATCGATTTGGGTAGCAGCCTTTGCTGCCATGCTCACTCTCTTTTCGGGNGGATATGCTTCTGCACAGGGTGCAGATGAATGTATCAATGCGGAGGTGATCACGATCACTGGACCAGGATCATACGTTGTCACGATCGACAACACTCTGGCCACTGATTCCAATCCTCCTCTCCCATTGCCCACTACTTGCCCAAATACTGCGCTAAGTACCGTGGGTGCTGACGTCTGGTTCAGTTTCGTTCCTGATCAGGATATGACCTTTGAATTCAACACCTGTGACGCCCTCGGCTTTGACACCGACCTGGTCCTTTACGAAGGTCCTGCAGACTGTTCATTGTTGACCGAGGTCGCCTGTAATGGTGACGATGCCACTTTGGCAGGCTGCCAGGGTTTCTACAGCCGTATCCTTGGCCAGCCACTCACCGCAGGAACCAATTACCTGATTCGTGTCGGTGGTTGGAATGGCGNTACCGGCATCGGCAACCTGAACGTCACTGCCGTCATCCCAAGTGCTGAAATTTGCGACGATGGTCTCGACAACGATGTCGATGGAGCCATCGATTGCTTCGACACCGATTGCGTTGGAGATCCTGCTTGTTTCGAAGGTGACGACATCACCTGTGGAGACGGACTCGACAACGACGCCGATGGCCTTATCGACTGTGTCGATCCAGATTGCGGCGGTACAGCCCCATGCGGAATCGAAGTCTGTGGCAACGGAATCGATGATGACCTCGACCTTCTCGTCGACTGCTTCGACCCCGATTGCGCTGGCGACCCCACCTGTTTCGAAGGGGATGATGCCACCTGTGCTGACGGAGTCGACAACGATGCCGATGGCCTGATTGACTGCTTCGACCCCGATTGTGGAGGAACCACTCCTTGTGGATTGGAAATCTGTGACGACGGTGTCGATAACGACGGTGACGGATTCATTGACTGCTTCGACGTCGACTGCACCGGTGATCCGATCTGCTTCGAGGGCGACGCGGCCACTTGTAGCGACGGCATCGATAACGACGGTGACGGAGCGATCGATTGTGTAGACGCTGACTGTGGTGCATTCCCACCTTGTGGTCCTGAGATCTGCGACGACGGCGTCGACAATGACGGCGACGGCCTGACCGACTGCCTCGACGATATCGACTGCCCGGTCGGAGTCCCTGGCTGTCTTGCTCCAGATAACGACGAGTGCGCCACTGCAACGCCGATCAACTGTGGTGATACCGTGACCGGCTTCACCAACCTTGCTACACCTACAACACTGGCAGAATGCATTACGACCAATGGAACCGGTGGTGCTGTTTACTACGTCCACACGGGAACCGGTGTGACCACCTCCGCCACGACTTGTAGTAATACTGCCCAGTACGACACCAAGATCAGCGTGTATGAGGGTGATTGCCTTACCGCGCTCTGTGTCGATGGAAACGACGACAACTGCGCAACCGGAAGCTCTGGATTGCTGTCCACTGTGACATGGACCGCCACTGCCGGTATCGATTACATCATCGTCGTCCACGGCTTCGGCGCTGGCCAAGGCCTTTACGAGCTCACCGTCAACTGTGCAGTCGCCAGTGAGATTTGCGACAATGGTATCGACGATGACCTCGATGGAGCCATCGACTGCCTCGATGCCGATTGCGCTGGCGTTCCCATCTGCTTCGAAGGTGACGATGCGACCTGCTCCGACGGTATCGATAATGACACCGACGGCTTAGTTGACTGCCTCGACCCTGATTGCGGCGGAACCGCTGTTTGTGGAACAGAAATCTGTGACAACGGAATCGATGACGACGGAGATACCCTTGCGGACTGCCTCGATGCAGACTGCATTGGTACACCCAACTGCTGCATCGTTGATGCAGACGAGTGCTGCACTGCGCTTCCATTAGTTGCGGGTGGCAACCTCATCGATACGACCGGATTGACTGACAGCGCCAACCCTGCGGACTGCCCAGGTGGCACATTCTTCGGTGCAATGAGCACTGACGGCTGGTACACCTACACGGCTGGTTTCGATGGCCTCATCGAGTGGACCACCTGTGACCCCGCTGGATTCGACACCGATGTCGAGTGGTTCTCTGGTGACTGCGCTTCCCTCACCCAGGTCGATTGCCAGGGCGATGGCGTCGCTGACCCGAACTGC
>NHDG01000104.1 GCA_002167285.1 Planctomycetia bacterium TMED53 | reverse complement strand
AAATGGAACTGCAGATCGCGAACACCGCTGATCAGCTCACCATTCTGGCGCAGCACGCCCTGGTAAAGAAAAGTCTCACTGTCGAGGGGGCCTTGGGCATTCGCCAAAGGACCACCAAAGAAAGTGGCAACTGAAACCAGAAGCAAAAAAGCAGAGATACCGATTCGAGTCGGAAACATAATTCCTCCAGAGTCCTCGCAAATATTGATTACCCGTAAATAAGAAAACGGGCTGTGAGGTGAGAATCTGACTGGCCATTGAAATAAGCTGAAAATTCTCCCACACAGAACAAATAGTCAGTACATAAATAAACTGATTCGGGTCACTGATTCAACGCTTCAGATTCTGCAAATTCGTGTTATTCACCTATGACAGAAAAGTCGTAAAAGTCAGAACTCAAAAGCGAGCAAGAGGCTCATTCTGAACAAATGGGTCCTCATTACCCGATGGATCATCGCTAAACCATTCCTGATCAAGCACCTATTAGAGCTCCGCAGAAACAGACGATCGTAACCGGAATTGTTGCGGATAAATATTACAGGCCACAATTATGGACGCATATATTCGATTCTATGCATAACCCCTGCCAGCTACCGGGGGTCGGGATCGACAATGCCCTCACATACCAGGCTAATTTCACCCCAAAGGATCGAAGCCTTACGCCTCCAACAGGTGGCGGGCGATGATGATGCGCTGGATCTGGTTGGTGCCTTCGTAGATCTGCATCACTTTGGCATCACGCATTAGCTTTTCGACAGGATATTCCTTGGAGTAGCCGTAGCCGCCGAAGATCTGCACCGCATCGGTGGAGACCCGCATCGCCATATCGCCGGCGAAGCACTTCGCCATCGAGCACTGTTTGGTGTTGCGGGTGCCTTGATCGATCATCCATGCGGACTGGTAGGTGAGCAGACGGGCGGCTTCCACATCCCGGGCCATNTCGGCNAGCATGAACTGGATCGCCTGCTGGCGNGCGATGGGNTTGCCGAAGGCTTTNCGCTCNTGNGCNTANCGNACNGACTCTTCGAGGGCACGGCGACCGATGCCGACCGCAGCAGCGGCGACGCCGGGACGGGTGCGATCGAAGGTCTTCATGGCGATCTGGAAACCTTTCCCCTCATCGCCGATGCGATTCTCGACGGGGACTTTGACATCCTGAAAGTTGATGAAGACGGTGTTGGATGCGCGCTGCCCCATCATGTCTTCCTTCTTGCCGATTTCGATGCCTTCCGCATCCGCAGGAACGACAAAGCAGGTGATGCCCTCATAGCCGCTTCCCGGATCGGTGGTGGCGAAAAGGGTGAAATAACGAGCAAAGGCTCCGCCCGAAACCCAAGCTTTGGTACCGTTGAGAACGTAGTGATCCCCCTGCAGGACTGCGGTGGTGCGCAAACCGGCGGCATCGCTACCGGCATCGGGCTCGGAGAGACAGTAAGATGCGGTGCAATGCTCTTCCGTCAGCATTCCGAGCCACTTTTGCTTTTGTTCCTCGGTGCCTCCGATTTGGATCGGTACCGACGACAGATTGTTGACGGTCATGCTGATCGCCATACCGGCGCAGCCGTAGGCGATCTCTTCGGTGATGATCGCCTCTTCCATGTGACCGAGATCGCCACCCCCGTAGGCATCGGCGATGGTGATATTCATCAGCCCAAGTTCAAACGCCTTGGCGGCGATCTCTTTGGGGTAGAGGCCATCGCGATCGTGGTGTTCCGCTGCCGGGATCACCTCGTTGGCGACGAACTCACGGGTCATCGCTTCGAGCATTTGCTGTTCTTCGGAGAGGGCAAAGGAGACCATGGAGGCCCTTTCTGGCAGAGGGAAGGGGAAAGGCAGACAACCTTTCCGATCCCGGGTACCTTATGCTGTGTAATCTGTCGTTTCCCGCACAAAGATGCAAGGAAAGACGGCGGTTCTAAAGGTAATGCAGACCTGAGATGTAGCCCAACGGGATGAGTTCAGGTCCCTGTTTGAAGGAGTTTCCGGTGGCAAAGGTCTTGATGGCGATGAGTGGTGGCGTCGACTCCAGTGTCGCGGCGCAGATGCTCCAGGCCGAGGGCCACGAGGTGATCGGAGCGTTCCTGCGCCTCGGTGAAGGGGGCCACGCCGCCGAGAAGAGCAAAGCGTGTTGCACGGTGGAGGACGCCATCGATGCCCGCCGCGTAGCGGACCGCCTTGATATCCCCTTCTACTCTTTCAACTACGCTGAGCGCTTCCGTCGCATCATCGATTACTTCGTCGATGAATACCGCGATGGCCGTACCCCGAATCCGTGCGCCCGCTGCAACCAGTGGATCAAGTTTGATGTCTTCCACGACCTCGCCAAAGAGCTGGGAGCCGAGTACGTGGCGACGGGGCACTACGCCCGTATCGTCGATGAAGCAGATGGCCCACGCCTCGCCCGCGGTGTCGATGGTGACAAGGATCAATCGTACTTCCTCGCTACCATCCCCTACCCGGTACTGAAGGAGTGCATCTTCCCCGTCGGAGATCTGCGTAAGCAAGAGGTGCGTGAGCGTGCTGGCGTCGGTCACCTACCGGTGGTCGATAAAGCAGAGAGCCAGGAAATCTGTTTCGTTCCCGCCAACGATTACCGTCGAGTGATTCGTCAACAAGCGCCGGAGAGCCTCGTCGAAGGGGATATCGTTGATGAAGACGGAGAGAAGCTCGGTACCCACGAAGGTTATGCCGCTTACACCGTCGGTCAACGCCGCGGGCTAGGGGTTGCAGCCAGTGAGCCGAAGTACGTCGTTAAAACCGATCGCACCACCAATCAGGTCGTGCTCGGTACCCGCGACTCGCTGATGGAGGATCGATTCTACGTCTCTGAGATGAACTGGCTGCTGCCGGAAGCTCCAACCCTGCCCTTGCAGTGTTCGGTGCAGATCCGCCACGGTGGCGCACCGCAACCGTGTACGATTCAGCGGCAAGAAATTGAAGGGGTCGATGGGGATTGGCTCGAGGTAATCCTTGAAAAGCCCCTCTTTGCCATCGCTTCGGGGCAGGTCGCCGCACTGTACGACGGTGACGTCGTCCTCGGCGGTGGCTGGATCGAGAAGGCGTAACCTTGGAGGATCGCTGGCGCGACGAACAGCTGGGGAATTGGGTCTCCGACTTTCTCATCGATGACGCTGGACAAAATGTCTCTGCAGATCTGGCCCCCTATGCCGGGGAGATCCTCAAACGATTTATGCAAAGCGCTTGTGATCATCGGGGATCTTCTCCGGATCAGATCGAGGAAGCCGATGCCCGTCACGGATTTCTTGAAGGGCTCGCCCACGTCGATCTACCGACAGCGGTAAAGGATGAGATTCCAGCTCTGCTGCGTCTCTTTCTCGAAGACCTCGGTCAACGGGGGCGCTTGGCACAAGCCCAAACGGTGAGTGCAATGATCCACGCTTTGACGCCGCAATACCGAGATCTCAATAGCGGTAAGACCCCCACCCTTCAGCGGGCGGCAGCGAAGATCGGGCGCAATGATCCGTGCCCCTGCGGCAGCGGTAAAAAGTACAAAAAGTGCTGCCTAAATCTGCTCGATGAATAGTTCACGGCCCATAAAAAAAGAGAACCCCGTGAGCCTGGGACTCACGGGGACTGCTTAGGCCGTTACTTTACTGGGTTCAAATTAAGGCGCTGGGGTCACCGTAACTTGAATCGGTACTGTTACTGGCGGATGGGAAGAGGTCCCAGCGACCACCACTGCCTCAATCGGCGGAGTACCAAGTGTGTTACAGAAGGTCAAATGGGTGCTGCCTTCTTGCAGACCGCGGTAGGTCACCGTGTTGATCTCGAGATCGTTGGTGACGGGAAGCGTTGCAGCAGCAGTGAAGCTGATCACCACTCCGGCGGTGTAACCATCGGGGTGGATCTGGGTCAGGTGGAAATCAGGGGCGTTACCGTTGTTGATGCTGGCCAACCCCATCGATTCCTCTGCAGCCAAACATTCGAGGCTTAACGAATCGTGGCACAAACCGTAGCTCCAGGCCTGAACTCCAACACCGGCGGCATTGTGATCGAGTCGGATCGTCACCTCGGTGGTTTCACCGACAGCGACACTGGCATCGATTCCTTCGAGTCGGTAGTCCGGCGGCTGAATCACATTGATACAAGCCGGACATTCTGAAGTGTCTACACCACCTGGACCAGAAACGGTCAACGTCACCGTGTAGGTTCCTGCAGTCATGTACGTATGGGTCGGATTCTGCAAGACTGAGACGCCGCCATCTCCGAAGTTCCACAGCCAGAAATCTCCTTCACCCAATGAAGCGTCAGTGAAGCTGACGGTCAACGGTGACTCACCGGAGACGATATCGATCTGCATATTGGCGATCGGCGGTGGTGATGGTAGCTCGCCACAACCGGTACACGTCAGAGTATCGGACCCGCCAGGACCGGTGACGGTCAAGGAGATGTCATAGGCTCCGGACAGAAGGTAGGTGTGGGTCGGGTTTTGTTCTGTGGAAGTGGCGCCATCGCCGAATTCCCACAACCAGGAAGTGATCACGCCGGTCGAAAGATCCGAGAAACCGAGGGTCAAATCGTAGACCCCTCCCACCGGCTCGACGGCGAAGTTCGCCACCGGTGCGAGCTCGTTGACACTGATGCAATCGATGCACTCGTGGGTATCGGTCCCCCCCGGACCGGTCACGGTGAGACTCACCGTGTAAGTTCCCGCAGAGTCGTATGCGTGGCTTGGATTGGCCATCGTCGAAGTATTGCCGTCACCGAAACTCCACTGATAATCGGTGATCGGGCCCGTCGAAAGATCGGTAAAGGAGATCATCTCGCCGATCACGGTCGAAGTATCGGAGATACTGAAGCTTGCGGCAGGTGCCGGGTGGGTCACAGTGATACACCCTGTGCACTTGTGCATGTCTTCACCACCGGGGCCTGTCACTGTCAGTGTCACCGTGTAGCTATCCGCTGCGGTGTAAGTGTGGCTCGGATTTGCTTCGGTGGACATGTTGCCGTCTCCGAAGTCCCACAGGTAATCAGTGATGGGGCCGGTGGAGAGATCCATGAACTGAACTTCCAAATCGTAATCACCGGAAGTGACCGAGGCAGAGAAGTTCGCGACGGGTGCCGGCGAAGCCACATCGATGCAGGCGGAACAGGTGGCGCTGTTGCTGCCACCGGGGCCAGTCACCGTCAGAGTCACCGTGTAGATGCCCTGGGCGGTGTAGGTGTGGCTTGGATTCTCTTCAGTCGAAGTACTGCCGTCACCAAAGTCCCATGCGTAATCGGTGATGGGCCCTGTGGAGGTACTGGTGAAATCCACCGCGAGGTCGTAGATACCGGAAGTGGTCGAGACCTCGAAGCTGGCAACCGGCTCAGGATGCTCAACGGTGATGCACGCCTGGCAAGTCGCCGTATCGGAACCACCGGGGCCGCTGGCGGTCAAAGTCACCGTGTAGGTGCCCGCTGCGGTGTAGGTGTGGCTTGGAGCCTCACCGGTACCCGTGGTGCCATCTCCGAAGTCCCACGNCAANGAGTCGATGGGGCCGGTGGAAGTACTCTGGAACTGCACNTCGAGATCGTANGTTCCGGAAGTGGTCGAAGTGTTGAAGCTNGCGGACGGTGCCGGGTGCTCCACAGTGATGCACGCCTGGCANGTCGCCGTATCGGAACCGCCGGGGCCGNTGNCGGTCAAAGTCACCGTGTAGGTGCCCGCTNCGGTGTANGTNTGNCTTGGNGCGCTCACCACTGCCGCTATTTCCATCTCCGAAGTCCCATGACAAAGAGTCGATGGGGCCGGTGGAAGTACTCTGGAACTGCACGTCGAGATCGTAAGTTCCGGAAGTGGTCGAAGTGTTAAAGCTGGCGGACGGTGCCGGGTGCTCAACAGTGATGCACGCCTGGCAAGTCGCCGTATCGGACCCGCCGGGGCCGGTGACGGTCAAAGTCACCGTGTAAGTACCCGCTTCGGTGTAAGTATGACTCGGAGAGGAAGCGGAAGAGGTCGCCCCGTCCCCGAAATCCCAGTTCTGACTGCTGATGGGACCGGTCGAAGTGTTCGTGAACTGCACGTCGAGGTCGTAGGTCCCTGAAGTGGTCGAAGTTGAAAAGGCTGCTGTTGGAGCTGGGTGCTCAACGGTGATGCAAGCCTGACAGGTTTCTGAAGAGGTTCCACCCGGACCGATGATGGTCAAGGTTACGTCGTAGGTGCCCGCCTCGGTGTAGGTGTGAGTCGGATGCTGATCATTGGAACTACTTCCATCGCCGAAGTCCCAGGCCCAGATATTGATCGGACCTGTGGAAAGATCTTCAAAGCTGACGGTCAATGGGTACTCGCCCTGAGTCGCACCAGCCTGGAATGCGGCTTGTGGAGCAGGGTGCCCCACGGAGATGCAATCGGTGCAGGTCGCAGTATCCGATCCTCCCGGCCCCGTTGCCGTCAGCGTGACGGTGTAAAGCCCAGCCTCGGTGTAGGTGTGACTGGGGTTCGCTTCTGAAGAAGTGGATCCATCGCCGAAGTCCCACAGGTACTCAGTGGCTGGGCCTTGGGTGGCATTCGTGAAGGACACGAGTAAATCGTAGGTGCCCTCGGTGACGGAAGCGCTGAAATCAGCGGCGGGTGCCGGGTGTGTCACGGTGATGCAATCGCTGCACTGCTGTGAATCACTGCCGCCAGGCCCTTCGACCGTCAAAGTGATGCTGTAGGTGCCCGCTTCGGTGTAGGTATGCTGCGGGTTTTGTTCCATGGAAGTCGATCCATCCCCGAAATCCCACATCCAACTCGTGATGGGGCCGGTGGAAGCATCGCTGAACTGCACGGTGAGATCGTAGTCTCCGGATGCCGGATCGAGGGAGAAGTCAGCGATCGGTGCAGGATGCTGAACATCGATGCAGTCGAGGCAGGTGCTGGTGTCTTCTCCACCGGGGCCGATGACTGTCAGTGTGACGGTGAAAAGCCCGACTTCGGTGTAAGTGTGAGTCGGGTTCTGCTCGGCAGAGCCCTGACCATCTCCAAAGTCCCAGATCCACTGATCGACGGGACCGGTGGAAAGATCACTGAACTCGACCGCCAATCCGGGAGTCCCGGAGTTCGCTGAGGCAGAGAAATCTGCGATCGGCGCTGGTTCCAAAACCGTAATGCAATCGCTGCAGGTCATCGTGTCGGACCCGCCAGGACCACTGACCGTCAACGAAACGGTGTAAGTTCCTGCTGCAGTGTAGGTATGCAATGGATTTTGTTGATCACTGGTGGAGCCGTCACCAAAGTCCCAAGCCCATGAGGTGATAGGCCCGGTGGAAGAATCAGCGAACTGAACTTCCAAATCTCTGATTCCGCTGGTCGTGTCCGCATCAAAGTTGGCCACTGGAGGTGGCGAAGAAACGGAAACACAGCTGTCACAGGTCGAGGTGTCGGAACCGCCGGGGCCCTCCACCATCAAAGTAACGGTGTAGGTTCCTTCTTCGGTGTAGATGTGGCTCGGATTCTGTTGATCGGAGGTATTGCCGTCACCGAAATCCCACAACCAACTATCGATGGGGCCGGAGGACAGATCGGTGAAGTTGACGGTCAGATCGAACGTTCCACTGGAGGGATCGAGATCGAACGCGGCTTCGGGAGCAGGAGACAAAACCGTGATGCAATCGGTACAGGTGAAGGTGTCTTCACCTGCTGGACCTGTCGCCGTCAACGAGACGGAGTAGATCCCTTCTGCGGTGTAGGTATGGGATGGGTTTTGCTCTGTGGAGCTATTTCCATCACCAAAGTCCCACAACCACGATTCGACAGCACCGGTGGAAGTATCGGTGAAGTCGACGAGAAGATCGTACTCACCTTCACTCACACTGGTGGTGAACCCAGCGACGGTGGGCTCGGGAGTAACACTCTCCCCACCACCCCCACCGCAACCGGCGAGAAGCGAAAGAATCATCACGAAAAGAAGGGATCTCAGGGAAGTACTCTGAGCCCAGGAAAATGCATGGGTGATATTGAATAAGTAGTGCATCTATTCCCCACTCTACGATTTCACGGCCGTAACAAAGTGCGTAAAAAACAAATGAAAAGTTGCTGAAACCCCGTTCCCAGGATTGGGAGGTGGCAGGATTTCTTCCTCGTTTATCCCTGGGACTTCCTCATCCCGGAACTTTTGCATACTCTCAATAAATGCCCTTTATTCCCGATTCATCTATAAAAAAGTGGCTTTGTGTAACCGTCGGTTCGACATGAATCATGTGGGGTGAATGTCACACTTGGACGCAACAGACTTTGAGAAACGAAAAGAACTCGTGGCATACTGAATTCCGGTAAATCTTTCTGCATCCATCGGAGGGGTATCGTGGAAAAAGTACTCGGTATCGGCGGCGTTTTTTACGTTCCAAAGATCCAAAATCGCTCTCTTCCTGGTATGCAAAACACTTGGGGCTCAACATCGAACCGGAGTGGAATGGTGCGATCCTCCAGGGAATCCCGGAGGGGATGGATCCGGTTCCAGGGATTTGGTCGGCGTTTCCAGCGGAGACCGAATACTTTGGTGATCGCTACAATCATGTGATGATCAACTTCGTCGTTCGGAATGTTCAAAAGATGGTCGATCAGCTACGAGAGATGGGCTGCGATGTGGATGAAAAAGTAGAGTCTAATGAATACGGGACTTTTGGCTGGGTCACTGATCCGGAAGGTCACCGTGTCGTACTTTGGCAACCGCCCGTCATAGCAAATGAGTAAAGTGGGGTTCCATGAGTCAAATTCAATCATTCCTTCAATTCAAATCAGAGCTCGTAGGAAAAGTGGCCCTCCACTCGATCACCACTGTGCTGCTGATCACCTTCCTCTGTGGCTGCGCCTCAAGCCCAAGCCTTGCGGAACGGGAAAGAATCGAAATAAGGGTCGATCAGATCACCCCTGAAACCTGCCAGAAAGAGATGATCTCATTCCTCGATATCGGGCACCGACCGAGCTGGGAGAAGAAAGAGATCAACAAGGCTCAAAATTATCTCGAAGATCGTATCGAGCAGCTGGGTTATCGCGTCGAACGGGAACCACTATTAGGGCTGATGAGGCAGGATTATGGCAACGCCAACCTCATCTTCGAGAAAACCGGCACCCGCTACCCCCATCAAATCCTCGAAATCTCTGCCCACTTCGATTCCCTCGATAACTTGGGGGCAGACGACAATGCCAGCGGCGTCATCGGAGTATTGGAGATCGCAAGGATTCTTCAAAACCTCAATCTCGAAAAGACGATTCGCTTCTGTCTCTTCGATTGCGAAGAGGTCGGCCTCTTGGGGAGCGAGCACCACGTCACCAAGATTCTGGAAGACACTGAGCGCGAGGTGGTCGCATTGATCAACTTCGAGATGATCGGTTACACCTCCACCGCCTCCGACAGTCAAGATGCACCATTGCGCATCCCCTTTATTGCCGATCTTCCCCGGATCGGGGATTTCATCCTTGTCGCAGGAAACTTTTCATCCGGCTGGTTAGGGAATTTGATCGAGCGCAATATGGATGTCTACGAGCCCGAGCTGAAATACTACAGTGCCAATAGGATTGCGGGATTCTTTGCAGATGCCGCGCGCAGTGATCACTCCCCTTACTGGGCAGAAGGAATCGATGCCATCATGCTGACCGACACCGCCAATTTCAGAAACCCGCACTACCATGAGGACAGCGACACCATCGATACTCTCGATTTTGAGTTCATGGCAAGAATCATCCGTGCAGTTGCAGCATGTGCCATCGATTGGGCAGTGCTCTCGAAAGCCCCGTAACTCTCTAGCACGAATCAGAACCGTAAATCAAATCCCAAAATCAGATTGGCTCCCGGCTCGTTGGTTCCTGATCCATGAATCCGGTAAGCCTCGTCCGTGAGATTGGTCAAGGAAGCAAAAATCTCTGAATCCTGCTGCCAAAGATAAGTGGCATGGAGATCAAGAACGACATAACCCGGAGTTCCTCCCACCGGGATTCTCTGCGTATCGGAAAGATCTCTGGGAGACAAACGATCTTGCCGGTCTGCAGCGGTCACAACTCCACTCAAGCTGAAGCGATCCGAGAATCTCTTTTCCAGTGACAAACGGACAAGAGTTGGGGCTAATCGGGAGAGTGGAGCTTCCTCGATGACTCCTGGTGATACAGGGGTTTCCAAATCACCGGTCACCCAACTGGCGGCTCCCGTTAGCAGAACATCATTCTCCAATTCACTACGAAACCTGAAATCCCAACCGTGGGCGAGCCCTTCTCCGGAGTTCGCTTTGGTCACGATGGTATCGCCGTCCGAATTCACATCTCCGGTGGGAAAACGAACGATGAGTTGGTCGAGGCTACTCACCCAGATCACCGATTCAAACTCACTGGATCCCGTTTCAAAAATGGCTCCGATTTCTGCTGTCAGAAACTTCTCTGGATCGAGATCTGAGGCCGGAATCTCTGCGTCGCCGCTACTGGCTGCATCAAAACGGGTTAAATCTGAGAGATTGGGAGCCCGAAATGCTTGAGATAGTCCACCGTAGATCCGCATGTCTTTGTCGACGTCATGAATCGCACGAATGCTCCCCACGACGCTGGACCAGTCTTCTTTAACAGGATCGAAGATCTCCGTATCAGAAGGGTCAGGATCGACCTTTTCCGCATCGACCTGGGCCCAGGTTCCGCGAACTCCGAGATTCAGAGTCCAATCGTCAGAGACTTCAAGAACCTGCTGGGCATAGGCTCCGACCCAATCATAAGTCGAATCATCGGCAACAGGCCCACGTGGCCGAACGCTGTCCAAATTGCCGAGAGAATCATACTGGCGGAAAAATGAGTCGATCCCCTCATGGGTCCACTCAACCCCACTCGAAAGAGGACCGAGGTCTGAATAACCAAACCAGTCCCACGACACCCCGAGAGCTTCCGTCGTCACGCCCTGAAGTCTGCGAACACCACTGGAGCGAACCCGGTCCTCTTCGTCCGCAATCTGCTGTCTCGAAACCGTTAATCGCGAAGCACTTTCGGGGCCATGCTTTTTCTGCCAGCGAAGGTAGAGAAGATCTCTCTCTCCATCCAGATCCCTCTGAAGATCACTCCCCGTGGTGAGGCCCTCCCACGTACTTCCAAAAATGGTCGAATGGGTTCTCGGAACGTCTTCCTGACGATGGGACTGTGCGACAATTTCAAAAGAAAAATCGTCACCCAGATCCTGGACCCATGAAAAGTTCCCGCTCCATTCCTGATAGCCGGTCTCGGGCTGCTCTCCCTCGTCACCACCTGCTGTGAAATCACCGTAGTCGCGATAACTGAAACCAAAGCCAATCGCGTGATCATCCGTCACTGCCGAATACTCATATCGAGAAATCGACGATTTTTCGGCGGAAGAAAGTCTCTGTAAAAAAGAACTCGATTCACCAAGCCCTTCTCCAGGGCGTGGAATCCGCGAAGTCATATGAATCAATCCCCCGGCGGCATCACTGCCATGAAGAACCGAACCGGGACCGAGAATGATTTCAGCAGATTCAAGCATCCAGGGATCGATCAGAGAGATGTATTGGTTGGGTCCAGAGCGGAAGGTGGAGTTATTCAGACGGATGCCATCGATCAACGCCAGAGTGCGAAATCCCGTAAGACCGCGGAGAAACGGTGAAACCTGTCCATAGGAGGTCCTTTGCAGATGGACTCCAGGGACCTGATCCATCAGGTCCCCCACATTTCGAGCGCTGCCAACCTGGCTCTCTGGGAGGTCCTCTAGATTCAGCGAAGATCGACTGAGAACAAATCCAGGTGTTCTTCGGCGTCCGCTGATGATGATTTCCTCAACTTCACCCTCTTGTCCCTGTTTCGAAGTCGAATCAACGTCATTCCCTATAGCAGCCGGTCCATCGAGAATAGCCATTAGAAGAAAAAGGGTTGGAAACATGGACTCCTCTTTCTATGGGTCCAGCACAGCAGAGACCGGTTCAACCAGTCGCTCACAAAATGGCAACTATTCAGGGTTGTCTCTGTCAGAGGGTCTCATGCAATCGTCCCCCGAATCGCTCGAATGATGATCAGATGGTGCTCTGTATGGATTCTTGCAAAGCGAACCCAGCTCACAATATCCAGAAGACCCAACTCGTGGTGAGAGATGCCTCGTCGACTCTCCCCTGATTCAGCCTTCCCAGACTGCAATACCTGATTCCGGATCTCATTCCAATCAGTTAAAACCCGTTGAACCAAGATACCTAATTGCTCCTGATCGGGAGAACCCTTGGGAAGAACAAACCTCGGTGCCTCAGCAACTCCTCTGGGAATCACGCCAACCTTCAGAATCGGATGCGGAGCCTGTTCTTCTTGAACAGGTTCACCACCTCCTTCCAACAGAACCCGAATAGCTCGGAGATTCAAACGATCGGCTTTCAAAATGTGCTCACAGTGTTGCCCCACTGACCAACCCGAAATCTTTGGATCAGCCTGCGAAATTTGTTGGAAGTCCTGACAGACCGATTCGATCTCTTGTAGCAAAGCCTGCAGGAAGTCGGCCTCTTCCTGAATTGAAAATGCTTCAGACCTTTTCATCTGTGGGCGCCACTAAAAAAAAAGAAGAGTGTCCCGGCATACGATGATTGCGCAGTTTAGAAACCGATCAGCAATGCATCATCGTTGTCACCGGTCGTCGCCGGAGATCCGGGCATCTCTGCGATTCCAGAGATCACCTGGATGGTATTACCCAAGAAGGTGCCCTCACCTTGAGTGAAGGTGAAGCCTCTGAGAATCTGCACCGCATCTCCATTGATATCGACCGCCGCTAACCAAACACGAACCTCAACGGACTCTCCACTGTCGGAAATATTCCCCAACCAAGGCCCGACATTGTAACTGAGGCTAGTTTGCAAGGAGGGATCTCCCACTGCTGGATCGACGCCAGCAGGCGCTGGAGCCGTAGAGTTGTCGGTAAATTCGCGCAATGGGAAGAAACTGGCAGAGTCGGTGTCCTGGTCCGCGGTGTAATTCGCCAAGGGAACCTGGACTTCGTTCCACAACCAAGGCTTATCATCGCCGACGATTCCATCATCCGCATTAGCTTGGCTTTGTCCTGTGCCCCCTGCGGGAGGACTGATTCGCGGAGTCGGCAATGGAGCTCCAACTGTCAAAAGATCATTGCTGGGTGCATTCGGCGGAATGCTGTCGGATCGAACCACTTGCAACCAGTTGAAGTGGTGCGCGCCATACGCCTGAGCTGCTGCCGCAAGGGTTCCGGCATCACCGGAAACATCGAAGGTCGCTGTCACAGGATTTGTCGGGTCATCGGTGGTCGTGATGACGACCTCTCCAACCTGGGTCACCCCTGATTCAATCGGAATCGAGACATCATTGGACTCGATCACCCGAACCACGCCTCCGGAGTAAAGACCGCTAATCAGTGTCGATTGAACGTCGGTACCCGTAGAGGAATCGAAGAAGGTCAAGACCCCCTGCTGCATCGAAACTCCAGATTCACTGGTCGGATCAGCAAAGATGCCGTGGTCACCTTCTGTGTATTGAACTGACAATGAAGGGGTGTATCCATTCGGGAATCGGACAAAGGTGTTGATTCCTGTTCCTGCCAATCCCTTTGGCACAATCCCAATCCGCGCCATCGGAAGTCCACCACCCAGGTAACTCGGTTCGACGATTCCCGTGTAGATGCGGTCATCATCACTGCCGGAGGTGGGAATCCCTGAAACGGGCAGGCCCACAAAATCGGCGTAATATCCGGTTCCAAGGGTGTCGGTAGGAACGACCAGATCGGGCGGGAAGAAGCCAAACTTGTTCGCCGCGACGTTACCACCGACGGTGAAACTCATGTGAACGTTGGTGTTCTCGGTTGCCCTGCGGATGTGACAGATCGGATCGATGCCGTCGGCGATACCAGAGATCAAAGTGATCGCCTGCTCCGCACTGGTACTACCCTGGATGATCCCTTGATCTTGGAAGAAGGCCACCAATCGTGGATTGTAGTTGGGAGAATTCTCCAACAACTTGGCGATATGACCCCCGGCAACATTCAGCTCTGCGGCTATAATCTTTCCAGGGCCGATGGCACTGAGGAAAGTGGAGCCGATCAATCCGCCGAGAGACTGGCCGACGTAGAAGACCTCGCCGGTAAAGTCGGCAGCGGTATCTCCATCGATATCCCAGGAGGGCAACGCCTCCGTCAACGCGGCCAGGTCGCAGACGGCCTGTGTCCAAACCGAGCGAGAACTGATCAGGCTGGGGAAGTTGAGGAAGTATGTTCCTGATGGATCCGGACCGTCTCCTCCAGGAGCATCGCCGGTGACATTGTCGACAAAATCGATGCCGAAAGTGCGTTCGATTCCGGGAATCCCAAAGACGGAAGCATCTGAACCGATCTGTGCGGCATACGGATTTACAGCCTCAGTCCCGTGCAAGGGAGCATCCATCGAGACGACGGCGAATCCACTTCCACAGAAGAGTGGAGCGAAAGCGAGCATATCGAAGCGACTTCTCGTGATCCCATGTTGGAAGATGATGACGGGCCATGGACCCGGGGTATTCGGAGTCGCGATCAGCACCGGAATCTCAGAAGATCCCTGCTGTTGCAAGATCGGATCGAAGCGACTCGGGAATGCTGGATTGGGCGCTGCCGAACTACTCTGGTAAACCACACCAGCATCCGCATTGGTCAGGTAACCGGTGATCGCCGCTAACTGCCCGGCAGGAGTTTCATCCCCTGGGTAGAAGGTCGGCAAGGTGATGGTGGCCTGGGTCAATGACGGGTTGTAGGGCAAAGCGGTCCCTGCTGGAACAGAACCAGTGGCCACGAGGTAGTCCAAAACCGTATCCATACCTGGCACCGGATTTCCGCCGGCGGTCGGCAAAACCCCTGGGGTCGTCGCAAAGGGACCCAACGCGAGGGTTTGAGCGACAGCGGCGTCGACGACGTCGGTGACACTTTGGCAAGTGAAGGTGTTGGAGATGATGACGTCGGCAGGGTTGATTCCCTGGCCGGCGACAAGGGCCAAGCTTTGCCCCACCATGGCACCGACGGCGTTGGCAAAGGAATCGATGCCAGCGTTACCGGTGTTCGAGCCGATTCCATTCGCCATACGATTGTACTGATCGGAACGAATCACCGGGTTACCGCGGAAGTCGCGGAGGTCATTGGTGACGACCACCATGATTCCACGACTGAGTCCGCCGAGACTGGTGTTGTCAGATGCCGGCCACGGAACTCGCGGACGAACCACGATTTGATATCCGACACTGCGAGCCATCGTCGCGGTGTAATCAGAATCGGGCTGCAGTTCACGAATGATGCTGTTGGGCAGGGCAATCGGCACATCGACCCCTGGAGTCACTGCAGCGACACTGGGTGGAACGATGGAAATTTCAAAAACGCGAATCGACTGACCACCGATCACCGAAGAAGGGTCGATATTGTGGGTAAAGTCGAGCTGCATCGGGCTCGTCACCGAAAAACCATCGAGGAAGCCTTGGGCGACGATGGGATCTCCCGTATCCGCGGGGTCATCAGCGCTGGGGATAATCGGAGAGTTGGTGAACTCAGCCCCCGGAGCGGAAGCCAACTGCAAACCCGCCTCGACAACCCCCGCATAAGTCGTAAAGACATCAGAGGGGAAGGGTACGGAGAACGCACCCGTTGAAAATTCAGCTTCCGTCGGTGGCGGAAGAATTTCGTTGTTGCTGCAACCGACGAGATTGACAGCTACCACTGCCAGTAACACCTGCAGATACGTTTGGAATTTGTTCACGGACATCTCTCGATTCAATGAGTGCAAAAATGAATCCACTTCCGGGGCTCCCGCAGAGATGTGTAAAACGGCCCGGGCTTCCCCTGACCAACCCATCCCCACAGCTCGATTTTCAGTTCGATTCCCAGCTCGATTCCCTCGACTTAAATGTGCGAAAGGATTTCGCTGAATAACCCCCATTTGAGTACACCATGGTCTAATTCACACAGGGCGACTTGTCAATCGGTGAAGGGCCCGTAAAGGTCGATCCATGCCCTCAAATACCCCTCCTGAGCCTGTTCCATCTCCTTGGCATCGGCCTCGTCGAGGTCGTCAAACCCCGTCAGATGCAGCAGACCGTGAATCACGTACAGATGGAGCTCTCTGAGGGGGGTCGAAGCGTGTTCCTGGGCCTGTCTCAGCGCCGCCCCGGTGGAGATCACAATTTCTCCCTCCAGGGTCCGAGAATCATCATCATGGAGGGGAAAAGTGATCACATCCGTGGGTGTCGGATCGTCGAGAAATTCACCGTGTAACTGGCTGATGCGCTCGTCGTCGACAAAACAGATGCTGATCTCGCCGGTGCGCCCCTCTTTTTCGAGGACGAATTGAACCAATCGCTCAACCCTCTTCGCATCGACGGGGAGATCCTTCTGCAGATCTTCGATGTGAACTTGGAGCGCCGGGAAATCTTCCGACAGGTTCATCGACGGCGAGCCGTCACCGGAGTGTCTGCCCGATTGCCTTCCCCAGAATCATCCTGAGCGGAATCGCCATTTTCCGTCTTCGAAGAGGCGGAACGATTCTCTGATTCCCCGGGGTATTTGACGCGACCATGGTGGATCGCCGACAAAACTCGGACGAAGGCATCTTCGATTCCGTGAAGATCACTCATCGTCAGCTCACACTCATCGAGCTGACCATCGCTGGTGCGGGCGTGAATGATGTTGCGCACATGTTGACGAACCCGCGCCGGAGTCGGATCAGACAAAGTTCTCGAAGAAGCTTCGACCCCGTCTGCCAACATCAAGATTCCAGCCTCGCGGAAGGATGGCTTCGGACCTGGGTAACGGAAGGCTTCGCGGGTGCGATCCGCTTCTTCTTCATCGACCTGCTGAGCTTTTTTATGAAAGAAGAACTCGACCACTGAAGTGCCATGGTGCATCGGAATCATATCGACGATCGGTTGCGGTAGGCGCTCTTCCTCGGCGATGGATTTGCCATCCTTGACGTGGGCGATCACCACCAGGCGCGACATCTCAGGGGTCAGACGGTCGTGAACATTCTCACCACCCTGCATATTTTCGACGAAATAGCCGGGTTTAAACATCTTGCCGATGTCGTGATAAAGCGCACCTACCCGGCACAGAAGGCCATCCGCACCGATGGTGTTGGCCGCTTCCTCCGCTAACTGTCCAACCATCAATGAGTGCTGAAATGAACCTGGTGCGAGTAGGGAAAACTCGTTGAGTAGAGGGCGGTGGGTATCGGCCAACTCGACCAGTCGTATTTCGGTGAGGACATCGAACCAACGCTCCATGAACGGTAATGCACTGGTGATGAGAACACCCGCAGAGATGCCGCCGACCAGACTCCACATCGCATCTTGCAACGGAGTGGTCATGACGAACTCGGTGAAATCCACATTTCGGAAAGCCAATGGCTCGAGAAGCAGGTTGCCGATCGCTTGGGTCAAACCGGCCAGGAAACCAACAGTCAGGATTCGAGTTCGGGTGCGCACCTTCTGCACACCTTGAACTGCCACGAGGATCCCCAAAAATTGGGCGAGACCCATCGCTACTGCATTGATCTGCAGCTGGCGCTCCAACACCATCAATACGGTAAAGACCACCGCAGTTCCTGAGAGCAAAATCGCCTGCGCTGGAATCAGTAGGAATCCGAGCACCATTCCCAATAGCGGTAACGGCAATAACATCACCGAGACGGAGGGATCCTGAAGAATGATCCAATTGGCGATGAGGAATCCGGACAACAACATAAAGGAGCGGCCCAGCGGCCAGGACTCACCCGCATTGAGGGTTCGGCTGAGGAGCAATGCACCGACGTGAATCAGCAGCACCACTGCCAGTAGCTCAATCCAACGCCCTGGGGTCGGATCGGTGAGGAGATCCTGACCCGGTGAAGACCAGCCGATGAGGAAGGTCACCAGCAGCACTTGGAAAGAGAGGAGAGCGATCTGGATCCAGCGGCGGAATTGAGCTTCCTCGGAGGACAGCTGGCCCGAACGGGTCTGCCGCTTACCGAAGGAGAGTCGTTGCCAGCTTTTGGCTCCGGTGCGTCCCCGGGAGGTACTCATCGGATCTGTCCTCACCCTTTCTGCGCCACCCGGATCGGCAGCGGGTCGACCCGCCACAGGGGTGGTTGCAGGGTCATCCCTGCGCCTCCTATTGTCGGAGGAAACAGCCCATCTGTCCAAGGGAAGCGCGCCTGGAGGCCCGTTCCCGGGCGTCAATCTAACCCTAAGTGCAATAAATACTTAGACTTATAAAAATCAGGAAGATCCGCCCTCATGACGCTCATAGGCCTTCACGATGCGGGTCACGAGCGGATTTCGGACGATATCCGCCGCTTCCAGCTCGACCCAGGAAATCCCCTTCACCGAGCCGAGAACCCGCTTGGCGTGGAGCAACCCGGAAGGTTGTCCCTTTGGTAAATCAAGTTGGGTCGGATCGCCGGTGACGACGATTCTGGAGCGCGCGCCCATACGGGTGAGGAACATCTTCATCTGGGCCGTGGTCGTGTTCTGGGCCTCGTCGAGAATGATGAAGGCATTGTTGAGAGTGCGCCCACGCATGTACGCCAAAGGCACCACTTCGATGATCTCGCGATCGCTGTAGCGACGCACCTGATCGTAATCGAGCATTTCATGGAGGGCATCGTAGAGGGGCCTTAGGTAGGGGTTCACCTTCTGCTGAAAGTCGCCGGGAAGGAATCCCAACTTCTCACCCGCTTCCACCGCCGGACGACTGAGGATCAACTTGCGAACCTCCCCCGCCTTTAATGCCTCGACGGCGGCCTTGACGGCGAGGTAGGTTTTTCCAGTTCCTGCAGGGCCCAAAGACATGACGATGTCATGCTTCTCCAGCGCTTCAAGGTAGCGCGCCTGCCCGGGAGTCCTGGCGATCTTTTGTAATCCACCCCGGGGCAGCGGTGCTTCTCCGTTACCCTCATCGGTGAAGAGGTCTCCCTCTTGATCTGCAGCGTTACCACCACCAACGCTGATGTTGGGATCACTCTCACCATCCCTAAATCGTTGGAGGGCTGTATCGAGAACTTCTTCCGGTGAATGGCCGGCCTTAGTGCGGTGGGCATTGATCATCGCTTCCACCGCAAGACGCGCCGATTCAACCCGATCCGCTTCACCGTCGAGGTCGAGGCGCCTTCCCCTGGCGATCGCTTGAATACCGAAACCATCGCGGATCATGCGTAATTGGATATCGCGAATCCCAAGGATCTCCTGGGCTTCGTCATCGTCTTGAAAATCGAACGACACCGACAAGCGTCCTCCTTCTTCAGTCATACCACAGCGTCCTCAGCCAAACGATCAGAGGAATCGCGAGGATGAGGCTATCCATCATATCGAGGAGCCCGCCTAAACCAGGGATGGTGTCCCCGGAATTTTTTGCGCCGACCGCCCTTTTGAAAGCGGATTCCTGCAGATCTGTCAATTGACCCGCCAACGCCATCAAAACGCCGAAGAATGCCGCCTGAGAAATACCGAAACTCTCGTGCTGAAGGGTCAGCGAATAAACCACTCCCATAGCTACGCCAGCGACGACCGCCCCGATCAGACCTTCTACCGTCTTACGGGGGCTGATCGGATGCAGTGGCGTGCGTCCGAAGGGGCGTCCGATGAGGTACGCGCCGGTATCGGATCCTTTGACCATCAACAGCGCACAAAGAAACAGATGCGCCCCGAGGGGATCGCGCGCCATCGAAACGCAAGCGAGCACCGGCATCACCATCCATTGGGAGACCAACAAGGCATGCAAAGCTCCGCGCCAACGTGCCTTTGCCACGGAGGGCGCCAGCTCGGTGATCAAAGGTGCTAAAAAGAGCGGCAAGCCGAGAAGCAGCGCGGGAGGAATCCCGGTTTCGAAACCGATCAACTGCCGATTCGATTCGGTAGCGAATAACAAAAAGGTTCCGACGAAGCAGATCAAACCGATGGCGATGTCACCGCCACTTCGGGAACAAAGCTTGACCCCCTCGATCACCGCTCCGACGCCAAAGAGGAGCGCAAGGATGATGAGCCCTATGCCATCCCCTCCCGCCCAAAGATCGAAACCGATGACCAAGGTGACCCCCAAAGAGATGGGGATTCCCCAGCGAAGCCGATCTCCGAGACCCTTCATTCAGCCTCCGCATCCCAAGCGGGCAAACGACCGAAGCGCCGTGTCCTCAGCGCGTATTGTTGTAGCGCTTGATCGAGGTCCACTTCGGTAAAGTCCGGCCAGAGTACCTCAGAGAAGTGCAATTCTGCATAACTGCTTTGCCACGGCAGAAAATTGGAGAGGCGGATTTCTCCTCCGGAGCGGATCAACAGATCGACATCGGGCATCCGTGGCTCGTAGAGGCAATCTTCCAATGAGGTTCCTGGGGGGGCGGATTGTTGTCGAAAGGCGGCATCCGCTAATTCGGCCCGACCGCCGTAGTTGATGGCCAATCTCAACACCAAATCTTGGTGCTCTCGGGTCGCCTGCACCGTTTCCTCGAGAAGGGATTGGGTCTCTTCAGGCAGTTCTGAAAGACGCCCGATGGCGCGAAAGCAGATTCCCAAACGGTTCAGCTCTTCTCTCTCGGAGCGCAGATATTTCGCCAGCAACTCGAGGAGAAACTCGACCTCTTCTTGAGGACGTTCCTGATAGTTTTCTGTCGAAAGGGCGTAACAGGTGAGTTCTGAAATTTTACGTTCTCGAACCCAGCGGGTCACATCACGCAGGACCTCAGCCCCGCGAGCATGCCCCTCAGCACGTGAGCGATTTTGGCGATTGGCCCAGCGTCCATTGCCATCCATGATGATCGCTAAATGCTGCGGAGGTGAAATCTCATCTCCATTCCCGGCGGAGTTGGCCCCCGCGTCGACCGGATGTTCGTCTGAACTCAAGCGAGCTCTCCCTCAGGAGTGAATGGCTTGAAGAGGCAAACTTCGTCGCGGCGTTTACCGGTAGACAAAATCGAAACAGGAATGCCGGTCTCTTTTTCGAGAAGATCCATAAACGGCTTCATGCTCGATTCGTTGACGACATCCCAGCCGGGCCAATCTTCAACGATCGGCTCGATGCCGGCGAGGTCATCGGTGCCACCGGGGTAAGTGCTCAGAATCTCATCGCCCCTGCGGTAACCGGTAACGACGGGAACCGTCTTTCTGCCATTGAGCACATCCGCCTTGGTGAGCGCGTAACTGTCGAGATCATTCAACTCGGCGGCAAATCTCAATGCTGGAATATCGAGCCAACCGACCCTGCGTGGCCTACCGGTGGTGGTACCAAACTCACCCCCCGCCTCACGCAGCTCTTCTGCTTCGGTTCCATGAATCTCTGAAGGGAAGGGTCCCTCACCCACACGGGTGCAGTACGCCTTCGTGACCCCGACGACGTGATCCACTTTGCGCGGTGAAAAACCACTGCCCGTTCCGACCCCAAGGAAGGAGGGGCTAGAGGAGGTCACGAAGGGATAAGTGCCGAAATCGATGTCGAGCATGCAGCCCTGAGCACCCTCGAAGAGGAGGGTCTGCCCCTGATTGTGCATGCTGTTGAGGAGTTCTCGGGTATCGACAATCTGATTTTGGAGACGGTCCCGCAAACGGGTGCAAATATCAACGGCTGCGACGACACCTTCTTCAGTGCCGCCGAGGGCCTGACGTCGCTCTTCAAGAATGCCCGGAAGATGTTCTTCGACAAAACCGGGTTTCGCTAAATCACCCATGCGAACCCCGGTGCGAGCGAACTTGTCCTGGTATGCAGGACCGATGCCGCGAAGGGTCGTACCGATGGGGCTACTGGCATTTGCTTCGTTGACCTTTTCGATGGCCCCGTGATGGGGCAGGACGACGTGAGCACTGTCGGAGATACGAATCTGTTGAATCGCCTCCTCCGGTAAGGATTCCACTTCTTCGAGCAGCTTCCTCGGCTCGATGACCATCCCGTTACCGAGGATCGCCAAGATTCCTCCGTGGAGAACTCCCATCGGAAGGTGGTGAAGAACATGTTTCACATCACCGATGTAGACCGTGTGACCCGCATTGGCGCCACCTTGGTAGCGCACGACCGCATCGACATCTCTTGCGAGAACATCGACGATCTTGCCCTTGCCTTCATCTCCCCAGTTCAATCCGACCACGCAGACATGCCGCATGTGATGACTCCTGTCTATCGCGCCCCGCTGGCATTGTCCCGGGTGATCTCAGTGCGTCCACCCATGTAAGGAACCAAAACCTCAGGAATACGGATGGATCCGTCCTCCCGCTGGTGGTTCTCCAGGATGGCAATCAAAACCCGTGGTGTAGCAATCGCCGTGTTGTTGAGTGTGTGGCAGAAATGGACCTTTCCATCTTTGCCTCGATATCGCAGGTTCATACGCCGCGATTGATAATCATAAAAGCGCGAAGCGGAATGGGTTTCACCCCACCCCCGAGATGGCATCCACGCCTCGATGTCGAACTTGCGAACCTGTCCCATGCCGAGATCGCCGGTGCATACATCGACGACACGGTATGGAATCTCCATCGCCTGCAGAATCTCTTCGGCATTGTCACGAATGAAATCGTGTTGGGCGATCGATTCTTCCACATCGGACTTGCCGACGATGACCTGCTCCACCTTGTTGAATTGGTGAATTCGGTAGAGCCCTTTGGTATCTCGACCCGCTGCTCCCGCTTCACGGCGGTAGCAAGTGGACCAACCACAATACTTCAAGGGAAGATCGTCTTCTTCGAGGATCTCATCGGAATGGAAGGCTGTAACGGGAACTTCGCTGGTACCGGTCAGGTACAAGTTATCCCGAGGTATCTCGTAAGTCTGTTCTTCTCCCCCGGGGAAGTATGCGGTTCCAAAGAGGGGTTCATACTTGACCATCGTCGGAACCATCATCGGTACGAAACCACGATCGACGACGTGGTCGAGGGCAAACCTCAGTACCGCAATCTCCAACAGTGCACCGGCACCTTTAAGAATGTACGTTTGCGATCCGGCAAGTTTTGAAGCGCGGGGAAAATCGACGATGTCGAGATCCTGCGCCAACTCGACGTGATCTTTCGGTTCAAAATCAAATTGGGGAACTTCACCGACGACTCGTAGTTCGACATTGCCAGAGTCATCGGGCCCGACGGGAACCTCTTCTGCCGCAGGCATCGGAATCGATCCTTGAAGATTCTCCAACTCGGTGACGACACTACGAAGATCTTCGCCCAGGGATTTGATGCGATCGGAGACATCCGCCATCCGTTGAATCGCCTGCTGCTTGGCATCTCCATCGAGAGTGGCGATCTCCTTGCCCGCAGTCTTTTGATCGTGACGCAGTTGCTCCTGCTCCGTCAGCAGGACCTTGCGTTGATCGTCGAGTGCGATCAGACGATCGAGATCGACCTGAAAACCCTTGTCTTCGGCGCCCTTGCGGACAGCTTCCAACTCGGCGCGGATATACTTGATATCGAGCATCTTACCTCTTTGGAATGCAGCGGCGGGAACCGGAATTGGTTCTCCCCTGCCGAGCGAGGATAGACTCGATCCGGGGCCGCTTCAATCGAGGCAGATCAGGGAGTTTCAGATCCCCCCAGGGCGACCTCTACCGCCGAACTCCCCAGACCGCTCCAAAGGGCCACTTCAGCGATCGCCTGGGCTCGTAGATCCGAGTAGCGATCATCTGCACCCAGGAGGGCAGGAAGGAGCAATTCGAGGGCTGCGGTCGCTGCTCCCTCCTCTGCGAGCTCGCGCGCGGACTTCAGCGCTTTCGCCAGGCGGTCATTCGCCCAACGATCCGCCAGAAGCTCGATCTCTCCCGGAATTTTGGCTCTCAAGCGCCGCTCAGCTGCTTCGATGGCGAAACTGCGAACCGGCAATTGAACCCCTTCGATCACCCTCGGCAGCAAAATCTCGGAACACTCCACGGCAGTGAGGATCTCTCTGCCACCATCGGTGATGACGGTGACGGGGCAATGGAGAGTCACCTTGACCGGTTTGTGGACCTTTGATTTTGATCGCATTTCCCAGACGACCCGGGATCTGCGCGCAGGACTCTTCTCCATGCGCTCAGCTAATCGCCGTGCTTCGATGACGTGAAATTGGATTCGATCACGGATCAACGTCGCCTCACTGGCGGGGGACTCAAGCCAACGGCGGGTGAGTGACAAGATGTCGTCGATTTGATCGACCCAACGTTTGGCATCGGCCAAATGATCCGGGGAACGAATCCAATGGCGACCGACCGGTTCGTACTGCAAGGGCTGACCGTGGTTCTGATCGAGGAACTCCTGTCGAAGTTCCAAAACACCCGTGATTAAAGCATGACGATCCAGCGGAAAATCTGAGAGCAGAGAACTCCTTTGATACACCGGTAAGATCTCCGGTCGCAGGGGAAGGGTCAATTCGGCGCGTAGTCCATCGAGCACCTTCGGTAACGCTTCCTTTTCGACGACCAATCGAGCCATCTGCAGAAGCGCTTGGGCATCCCTACGCATATCTAGATTTTGAAGGGCACGGCTCTTCAATTCCTGAATAGCCCACTCAGTTGCCTCGTCGAGCACTGGGTTTGAGGCCCCACCTGAAGCGATCTCCAATGCCTCGAGACGATGGCAAGTATCGAGGACCCAGCCCGGATCACTCTCCTGGCGAGCGACATCGATCACCTGCCACAGCTTATTGCGTGCAGTGACGACGAGGGGTTCAACGATCTGTTGAATCTGCTCATCGACCCATGGGATAGAATCGAGGAGCAATAGAGATTCAGCCGCCTTCTCTTCATCGCCTCTGTTGAGGGAATCCTGAAGTTGCTGAATCCAGAGATCACTGCGAAGACGCATATCGACGCGACGTTGCCAGCGATCCCGCACCTTCTGATAGCCCGCAGGACCCGGCATGCCGGTCACGCTACAAATCAAATGAATGCGGTCGAGTCTCGGCAGTAGTTCGAGCATCCCTTGACCGTTGCCTGGGGAATCGATGAGAGCAAGTCGGTCCCGGAGGTGGCGCCATGCTCGATCCCGAATCCGTGGAAAGAGATCTTCCCCCACTTCGATGCCATCGAAACTGGCCCAATGAGTCGCCAATGGTCGCAAGTCATCGGGAAGTTGCAAAAACTTCTTCAGTGCATCTTCCCAATGCCCCGAGTTCCATGCGGAGGCCACCCCCTCCAGCCGCCGAAGATCGGCGAGACCCTTTTGAGGATCCAAATCCCCTACGGGATCTGCAGGAAGATCATCGGCATAGGTGTTCCTGAGCTGCGACTCTTCAAAGAAGAAGCCGAAACACAGCAACAAGATGGTCGCCGACAACAGAGTCCTCTGGGACACGGCAGTTTCCTCTTCCTGAGGAGTTCAGCGCATTTCAGGGAAGAGAGGAGGTCCTCGGATTTCCCGGGGACCGGCCAGTCCGGACCCCGAGAAGAATACCATCCTGAGGCCATATAGCCCTTTAAGGGGTGTAGCGACCTCTGCCCGCCTGGGAGAGGGAGGCTTCGAGAAGGCGATCTGGGCCCAAATCTGTCCAACGGGGGTCGAGAGCATCGAAGGCAAGGGTCATCAAATCGAGACCCCTTCCCCCTACTGGGCCTGGAGCTTCCGCCCCGCCGATCACCTTTGGGGCGATGAGAACTTCGCACCGATCAACCTTGCCCGCATCGAAGAAGCTACCGATGGTGACGGCTCCGCCCTCGACGAGCAGGCTTTGAATATCTCGCTCGGCCAGTTTTTCGAGCAGCTCTTCCAAATCGATCTGCGATCGATTTTCCGTATTCGGATTGCTCGCAACGGCGAGTACTTCGACCGAGTCGGGAAGCTGATCCGGGACCGCTGTGCCCTCTTCGATCACGAGCAAAACGTCGTGTCCATCATAGAGCAATCTGCGGTCGGAAGAGATTCGACCCTTCGGATCGATGACGACCCGTAAAGGATCTTTCATCCCCTCGGTGCGTGAAGTTAACTGCGGA
>NHDG01000103.1 GCA_002167285.1 Planctomycetia bacterium TMED53 | reverse complement strand
CGGCCCGTGGGTTTTCCGACGCATGCCCACCTTGAAAGCGGCCGCTGCCAGATCACGAGCCTCCCAGACTTTCTGGAAGGTCGGCGGCACGATGGTCTCCACGGTGTGGACCAGTTTTTTGAGGAAGTTCTGACCGTGGCGGCCAAAGCCCATTTCGACACGCCGGGCATTCCCGAACAAATTCATGACGAGTGGAAAGCGTGCACCTTTTGGATTGCGGAAGAGGATGGCCGGACCACCGGCGGCAATCACCCGACGGTGAATCTCTGCCACTTCCAATTTGGGGTCAACGGGAGCATCCACTTCCACCAGTTCCCCGGCGGAGCGAAGTTCATCAAGAAAGGTACGCAGGTTTCTGTGCATGGAGGACTCCCGGGTTCATCTGACCCTGACTCCATGATGCTGACCTGCAAAGGAGAAGGTGTCCAGTCCTTCAGAGGGGCTCCCTCTTCAGGATGAGCACTTCGGAAGGACCAGAATTCCTTCCATGCGATCCAATTTTATCTCCGCCCCATCATCTTCCACGCAATCGATCTGGCAATTCTCGAAGAGTTCGCCGGAGAGCTCCATGGAAAGGGCATGACGATATTGATCCACAGGCATGCCCGTCTCTCGTCCGACCGACACCCAAATTTTGGTGACAAAGCGATACCCACGGATCATCGCCTGTAAACGGAGGGTTCGGACCAATTCGACGACGGGAAGCAAAGGACACACCTTTTCGGCCCAGTGATTCCCCCATGGAATCGGGCGGGCATGAAAGAGTGATCGGCCGTCTCTCAGCCGAAGTTGAGGATTTCCTTCAAATTGCCCTCAGCCCCGGGAATTCATGCCTGATCCGCCCCCAATGCGAGGGCAATCCAGGTTCTGACCCCGATCGACATCGCCGGATCGTCGACCTGAAAGCGGGGATGATGGCAGAAGTGCACGATGCCCTTCTCCTCGTCCCGGTTACCCAAAAACATGAAGGCGGCAGAGACCTTTTCGCCGTAATAGGCGAAATCCTCTCCTCCCATGCACGGTGTGCCCTCATCCGTCATCGGCACCTCTTTGGAGACGGATCTCTCCACCTCCCGACACGCTTCCGGGTGATTATAAGTCACCGGGTAGCCCTCGATGATTTCCACACTGGCCGTGCACTCGTGGGCCTGTGCCACCGACTCGGCAATCTCTTTCAGGCGTCGACGCGCCATGTTGCCGACCTCTTTTTCAAAGGTCCGGATGGTTCCGGTGAGCTGCACCGTTTCGGGAATCACGTTATCCGCACTGCCTCCATGAAACTGGGTGAAGCTGACAACGCAGGATTTCATCGGATCGGTATTGCGTGAAACGATTTGCTGGGAGGCAGAGATAATCTGACTCGCCGCAACGATGGGGTCACGACAGGCATCCGGAGCTGCAGCATGGCCGCCGACTCCGGTGATCTCCATGGTGAAGGTATCCGGCTGGGCCATCGTCGGTCCTTCGACCACTCCCACCTTGCCGGTATCGAAGGAAGGCCAGACATGCATGCCAAAGATGCGATCGACCCCTTCGAGACATCCATCGGCGATCATCGCCGGAGCTCCTCCGGGGAGCGCTTCTTCATTCGGCTGAAATATAAAGCGGACCGAGCAGGGCAGATGATCGCGAATACTCGCCAAAGCTTTGGCCGCACCAACCAGCATGGAGGTGTGGGCATCGTGACCACACATGTGGGCCGCACCCGGTATCGTGCTCTTGTGTGGAAGATCCGCTTCCTCGTCCATCGGCAGAGCATCCATGTCCGCACGGAAGGCGATCCGTCTCGTTGCTCCCGGAACATCGATGTCGCCAACGACGCCGGTCTTGCCGATCTGTTCACGGGTCTCGATCCCGGCGGATCGAAGCTGCTCGGCGACCAGTGCGGCGGTGCGCACCGTATCGAAGCCGATCTCAGGATGCTGGTGGATATCCCTTTGCAGGGCGATCACCTCATCGATGACCTGATCCTTGAGTTTCTCCACATCCATTTCACGAATCGTTGCCATCGAAGGCTCCCTTCTGCGGTGGAACCCCGATTCTGAACCAGAATGCCCCCTCAGGAAAGCGGCTCACGTTGCCGATTCGGGTGTCTTGGGCTACTCTCAGCGTTCAACGTTCCAACGGGAGGACCCCATGGCTGCAAAACTGACGCCCCCATCCGAAGACTACCCGCGCTGGTACCAGGAAGTGATCCAGCGGGCCGAACTCGCCGAGAACGCCCCAGTGCGCGGATCGATGATCATCAAGCCCTACGGATATGGGATCTGGGAACAGATGCAGTCGGTTCTCGACCGCATGTTCAAGGAGACTGGGCACGTCAACGCCTACTTCCCGGTGCTGATCCCCGAAAGTTTCCTCAAAAAGGAAGCGGAGCACGTGGAGGGCTTCTCCCCCGAACTGGCCGTGGTCACCCACGCTGGTGGCAAGGAACTGGAAGAGCCCTACGTCGTTCGTCCCACTTCGGAGACGATCATCTGGGATACCTACCGTAACTGGATTCAGTCCTACCGCGATCTGCCGCTGCTGATCAATCAGTGGGCCAATGTCATGCGTTGGGAAATGCGTCCCCGTCTCTTCCTGCGGACCACCGAGTTCCTGTGGCAGGAAGGTCATACCGCCCATGCCACCAAGGAAGAGTCCCACGAGGAAACCCTGCGCATGCTCGAGGTCTACGCGCGCTTCGCTGAAGACTACATGGCGATGCCGGTGATTCAGGGAGAAAAATCAGAGCGAGAAAAATTCGCCGGAGCAGTCAAGACCTACTCCATCGAAGCGATGATGGGAGATGGCAAGGCCCTGCAGGCCGGCACCAGTCACGACCTCGGCCAAAACTTTGCCAAGGCATTTGACGTCAAATACCAAAGCGCCGAAGGCAAGGAAGAATATGTGTGGGCCACCTCCTGGGGAGTCTCCACCCGTCTCGTGGGTGCTCTCGTCATGGCCCACGGAGATGAACAGGGTCTCGTGCTGCCTCCTCGACTGGCACCGATCCAGACGGTGATCGTGCCGATCTATCGGGGTGAAGAGCAGATGGCGACGGTCCTCGAGGCGTGCTCCAAGATGGAAGCAGAGCTGAAAGCTGCCGGAGCCCGCACCCATCTCGACGATCGCGACCAATTCCGTCCCGGTTACAAGTTCAATGAGTGGGAACTGAAAGGGGTCCCGGTCCGCATCGAGGTCGGCCCCCGGGATCTGGAGAAGGGTGAGGTAGTTCTCGCCTTCCGCCACAACGGAGAGAAGAAAACCCTGCCTCTGGAGGCCGTGGCCAAAGAGGTGATGAGCGTTCTCGATGAAGCACAAAAGGGTCTCTTTGAGAAAGCCCTGAAGCGTCGCGAAGAACGAACCCACAGCGTTGACAGCTACGACGAGTTCAAGGAACGCGTCAATGATGGCGGCTTCTTCCTCTGNCACTGGGATGGCACCACTGAAACGGAAGAAAAGATTCAGCAGGAAACCAAGGCCACGATCCGCAACATTCCCTTCGANGCCCCNGANGAGGCGGGNGAATGCATGGTCACCGGAAAACCGAGTGCCCGTCGGGTCATCATTTCGAANGCGTATTGATCCATGGGAGCCATCGGACTGATTCTGGCAGCGGTTNTGTCGACGAACTCCATTGTCCCTGAAACCGCTTTTCAGGATTCACCGGCGGCGACCTATCTCATCGANCTGCAGGATATCTCCCGCCATCGCATCCANGTCGAGATGACCTGCGCCCGNANCCCNNTCGAGGATCTGGAAATCTGGATGCCGGTGTGGACTCCNGGNTCCTACAAGATCCGCGATTATGCGCGTCACATCGAAACCCTCTCTGCGATGGATGCATCCGGGAACGAAATCCCGGTCACCAAGATTCGCAAGAACACCTGGACCCTGGCTGCGGGTCCCGGTGGAACGGTTCGCCTGAGGTATACCCTCTATTGTCGATTGATGACCGTGCGCACCAATTTCGTGGAAAAAGACGGTGGGTTCCTCAATGGAGCCGCCACCTTCCTGCTCCCCCGAGGAACTGACGGTCCATTTGATTTTGCTTTTGTCGACCTGCANCAGGCNTCGGAGNTGGAAAAGATCTGCACCCTCCCCCGCCTCGGGAACCGCTGGCGTGCCGCCGATGTCGATACCCTGTGCGATTCACCGATTCTGATCGGCAAGCCACAGGTCTTGCCCTTTGTGGTCGAAGAAATNCCCCACGACCTGATTCATATGGGGGATACCTCCACCTGGGATATGGAGGGAAGNCGTGANGCCATCGAATCCCTGACCCGGGAGATGGTTTCCTTCTGGGGAGAGATCCCCTACTCCCGCTACCAATTCATGAATGTCATCTCNGAAGCGGGAGGTGGTCTCGAGCACAANGACTGCACTTTGATGCTGACCAGCCGCTGGAGCTGGAAGGATGAGGATCGGCGCCGCGGCTGGTATGGCCTCGTCAGCCATGAACTNTTCCACGCCTGGAACGGCAAGCGCCTGCGACCCGTTGCGCTCGGCCCCTTCGATTACGAGAAGGAAGTNCTGACTCCGGATCTNTGGATGGTNGANGGNTTNACCAGTTACTACGACGATCTCATCGTTGCCCGGGCGGGTCTCATGAACAGTGACCAGTACCTCGAACGACTCTCCGATCAGATCGAAGGCATCCGCAACTCCCCCGGACGACAGGTACGTCCCCTCTCCGAGGCGAGCACCGATGCCTGGATCCGCTATTACCAGCANGACGAGAACGCCATCAACAGCCAGATCTCCTACTACACCAAGGGGGCTCTCGTCGCCTGGCTCCTCGATGGCACCATTCGTGAAGCCAGCAACCATCAGCGCAGCCTCGACGACGCCATGCGCCTGGCCTTCCAGCGATACTCGGGAGAAGCGGGCTACACTCCNGAACAACTGCGAGAGGTCTTCGAAGAGGTCGCCGGCCAATCTCTCTCCGACTTCTTTTCACGCTACATCGACGGCACGGACGATCTGGACTACGCAGTCGTTCTGAGAACCTTTGGACTTCGCTTTGACATCCCGGAGGACGAAGAAGATGACGAGGAAGAAGAAGCGGAAAAGGGCTGGCTTGGCATCGATGCCCGCGATCGCTCCGGTCGCTGGGTTGTTTCAGAGGTCCGACGCGGAACCCCTGCTTACGAAGCCGGGCTCAACGTGGGTGATGAGATCATCGCCCTCGATGCCTTCCGGGCCTCAGCCGGTTCCTGGTCCAATATCTGTCGGCAGTATTTACCGGGCAGTCAAGCAACCCTGACCATCGCCCGTCGCGGACGNATCGAGACTCTGAGCGTCGAGTTCACCGCCGAGCCNAAGGACCTGTGGAACCTGAAAATCGACGAGGAGGCCCCCGAAGAGGTCGCTCAGCGTCGTGCAGCATGGTGGGGCAAGGCCGAGCCTGAAAAGAANGAAGAAGAATCCCCCGAGGACAAGACCGGGGACTGACTCTTTCTTTACCCGGCCATTGGATNTCCCGATTGGCCGATTCTCTCCCACCATCCTAATCTCCTTATGGAGCGGTATGGCAATTCCACGTCCGCCCAGACCCACGCACGCCTTGCGTGCCCACGGAGCCCGCCTGTTCCGAAATCCCAGGAGGTCGCTTTGAACACCATGACTGAAAGTTTTACCACCCGGAAAGAATTCGTGCGTCTTCACGCCGAGTTCCCGGTGCGCTACAAGTTTCTTTCCAAAGAGGTCGAAATCCAGGAAGACGCCATCTTCGAGGGCNTCACCGCTCGCATGGGCGGGGATGGACTCCTTCTTCACGGCAAGATTCCCAGCTTCAACTGGATCCCCGCCCTGTTGATGGGAAAGATCCACATCGGCGTCAATCTGCTGATCCCATCCCTCGACACCGCCATCAAATGCCTGTGTCAGGTCGCATGGATCGAAGAGATCACCGAAAACAAGGATCGCTGCAGCCTCGGCCTACGCTTCCTCGAAATCTCCAAGGAAGATCAGGACCAGGTGATGAAATACCTGATTCGCTCTCAGGTACGGAAGTCCTGAAGCNACTCGATAGCAAACAAAAANCCCCTCCNGGCCCATGGCCCGGAGGGGTTTTTTGTTGAACAATCTATGTGTCGCTTCTAGCCAACTTCTCCCTTTATGACTGAGGATTACTTCTTGCCTGCACTCGGCACTTTTTTTCTGGCTCTGATTCTTTGGAACCTGACTCCTGATCTTCAGGAGATTCTGGGGCTGAATGGTTGGGGTTCGACCGATTGGGGAGTGGTGCGGTGGGTGTGGCCTCTGGTTTCATTGGTTCTGATGCCCGCTTTGGTCAGTGGATTACTCCTTTGGCCCGATTCGTTGGGCCGCCCGGGCAAGNGACCGCTGACACGGCAACGGTGGGTTCGGGCCCAGATCTCGGGATCTCTGACTTCCCTGTTCGCCTGGGGCGCCTCTCTGTTGGCCTTTGACTGGCCGGGAACCGTCGCTTCTGTCATTCCGAGCAGCGCCTACGGCGTGACGATGCTGCTGGCGTGTCTTCCGCTGCTGGCAGGGCTCGCCCTTTTGACCCTTCCTCAAGGCCGTGCCTCCGGTATCGCCAGTGCCTCTGGCCAGCGTGCCGAAATGTGGAGAGTCCTGCGCCCCAACCTGATCGTGTTGATGCCCTTTGCATTGATTCAGGGTTTGGAAGAATGGACCCGCCTTAACCCGGACCTGTTTCTGGCTCTCCCATCGCCCGTTCAATTCTTTCTCATTGGCCTTCCGGTACTGCTGATTCTTGGCCTGGCTCCCTGGCTCTTTGAGAAGATCCTGAAGAGCACTCCCTTGCCTGCCGGATCGATGAAGGATCGCTTTCTGGCACTGTGCCAAAAATCCGGCCTGCGGGATGTCCAGCCAAAGATCTGGCAAACCGGTCAGCGACCGATGGCCAATGCGATGATGACCGGACTCCTCCCCTACCAGCGCAGGGTCTTCATGACCGATGTCCTCCTCCACTCGCTGAGCGACGACGAGCAGGATGCGGTCCTCGCCCACGAATTGGCCCACGCCCGTCGCTTTCATCTTTGGATCTACATCGCTTTCGCTGGGTCCATCCTGATGTGGGCGTTCCTCATCGACCCATGGATCTCGGACCTGCTATTGAGTGGAGTGACTCCGTTTCTATTTCTGATCGGATTTTATTTCGCGTTCCGCATCGTTTCACACCACATGGAACATGAGGCGGACCTCTTCAGTGAATCCCTCACCGAAAAACCAGGTTCCATCCTTCAGGCGCTTCTGCAGCTGCGTCGAGGGGGCAAGCGCTGGAGAGAGAAATCGAGCTGGCGACACCCATCGATCCTCGATCGAATTCGGGTGCTCCACCGTCACCGTGAAAATGCCCAGTTTCGAGCGTCCTTCGACCGTAAAGGGCGCTGGATTCGAATCCTCACCTTCACCGCACTGATTTCAGGTGCGGGATTCCTTACTTGGCAGGCGCAACAATCGGTCGCTGTCGAGGCATGGCAGTACCACGCTGACGAAGCGATCGATCTGATCCACGCCATCGACCTTCGCCAAGAGCGCCCTTGGGTTAACTCTGAAAGAGAAACACAACTGCTGGAAGCATCTGAGGAACTCTTGCTGCTGACGGTGGCAGAGCTGCGAAAGCTCGATCCGCGCCATCCGTTGCTGTCACCATTCCTCCTCCAACTCGCAGATGTCTACGAACGACTGGATGAACCGTGGAGCGCACTCGCTTGTCGCTTACAAGCACGGCGCTGAATGAGAACCTCCTACGAAAAAAGGCCCCGATGCTCGACGAGCACAGGGGCCTTTTTCATGTCGATATCGAAGTTAGTTATCGAAGATGTAGAAGGTCCCGAAATTCTGGGAAGCGAGGGATTGCATGAAGTTGATCCCTTCACTGTCATCGTTGATGTAGATGGTGTGAATCGGAACCTGCTGCCAGTTCGCAGAGGTGATCTCTGCCAACGCTGTTGCAGCAGTATTGAGACCATCACAAGTGGGAACCCCGTCACTGAGAATCAGCAACTGACGCCCGGGCTTGTTCGACTGGTTGCAGATCTGCAAAGTCGTAATCGCTGCCGGGGACAGACAAGTCCAACCATCGGGAACCAGGGTGTTGATCCAAGCGATCGCTGAAGCTTTATGCGCAGAGGAAGCCCGCTTCGGCATCGGCGACCAAGTCACCGTATTGGTACTGAAAGCGACGATGCTAAACTCTGCTTCGGTACTCAGGGAGTTGATCGATGAAGTGACCTCCTGCTTGAGATCTTCCATCGCCCCGCCCCAGTCCATCGAACCGGATTTATCGAGACACCAAAAGAAAGCGTCACCTTCGTAATCGTTACCGTAGAAGACGATCGTCTCAGGGGCGTCTTCCTCGTCATCGTCGCTGACTCCTCCACCGGAGGGCAAATCTAGAGGACGAGGCTTTCCTGCAGGTTCTTCCAATGAAAATGCGTTCGCTCCCATGGTCACAAGTAACACCATCGCCATACACAGGATGGTCCACCCACGCAGGGAATCAGCGGTGAAATTGTGGGCATTGTTGGAGGACATAGTATCCCTCCCTCTCTCCAAAATTTTCGCGGGGTTATTTGGTACATCCGGAAAGCAGGGCTTTATCGGACAGACCTTCTACAACAGTGGCCTTTTGCCGAAGAAGTCTCCCCCATCAGCGGTTTGACGCGCCAATCAGCGGGAAGGTTCCCAGGCACAGAGTTTGCCCTGTGTGCAATATCTGCCGACTTCAGGAAGGATCTGGAAGGAGGTGTCGATATTCCTGGAACATCTGCTGAAGCTCTGAACGACGAGGAAGCCCCTTGATCGCGCCCGGTTGCTGGCTCACCAAAGCCCCGACCATAGTTCCGCGCAGTAATTGATCGGTAAGAGACTCTCCATCGAGATAAGCATCGATACACCCGGCGATGAACCCATCACCACACCCGGTGGCATCGACCTCTTCCACTTGGGGAGCAACCAACGAACCTCTGCTTTCTGAATCACACCAAATCAACCCGTCTGCACCACGGGTCACCACCACCGTTTGTGCTCCCATGTCGTGAAAAGCTTGCGCTGCTTTTTGGATATCTTTAACACCAGTTAAAGCGAGAGCCTCTTGTTCGTTTGGAGTGAAGAGATCGACCCAAGGAAGAAGCTGCTCCAACTCCTCCATCAGTGCCCGTCCCGGAATACAGATAATATCGAGGATCACTCGGACTCCTTGAGAACGAGCTTCTTTAAACCAAGCGAGGAGTTCCCCCACATCGGGTCGCTCCGCCAATCCGTGGGCGTGAACCGAGAGCACCGCTGCTTTTTCGAGGAGATCAGCACCCACCTGCTGGGGCCAATCGCCATCATTCGCGCCGGTATCAGAGATGAAGCGTCGGTCTTCTCCCTCGGTATTGATGACGAAAGTGCTCCCGGTGCGGTGCCCCTTCCGAGTCTGAAAGTGCTCTAGGCTGACACCCTCTTCCTGAAGTGCTTGCGCCAGAAAGTGACCGAATGGATCAGCCCCAACCGCACCACAGAGTTGAACCTCGCGACCGAGGCGGGCAAGACCAGTGGCCGTATTAGCGGCGCAACCGCCGATGTGTAGGGTGATTTCCGGAGTTCTCGCCGAAGCCCCAGGTTGCGGAAGAGAAGCGACTGGAAGAGCGACCAGATCCGCGACCACGGCCCCAAGACAGACGACTTTCTTACGCATACACCCTCCCACTCAACCGTTCTCCTGTCTTCCTGTTCTCCTGTCCTCCACAGCAAAAAACAGGGCGATAGAGACCATCAATAGTCTCATGACGCTCCTCTCGGTGAGAGAGCGGCAGGCATTTCAGAGCTCTCGGCATGCTGATGAGGGCATGCCTCAAACTAAAATCGAGTATAGAGAAACATTCGTTCCAACTGCGTTCGACTCATTACTTCTTCTGCATTGCTTCCTCAGCATTGCTTCCTCAGTATTCGAAGTTCTCTGTTTCAACATCTGAATTCAGTCATTGACGCGGCTTCAAAGATGACTTCCAGCATTGAAAAAAGGGTCGCAGCCCAGGCAGGACTGCGACCCTTTTCCTAGTACCAACGCCTTGCTTACTGGGGCTGGTAGAAGGTTCCGTTGTTCTGGGCGGCAAGCTGCTGCATAAACGAGATTCCACCAGTATCAGAGGCGATATAGATGGTGTTCACCGGGATCTGCTGCCAGTTAGCGGCAGCGACATCGGTCAGAACCTGAGTCGCCGTGTTGGTTCCGTTGCAGTAGGGCTCTCCGTCAGAAAGAACTAAGACCTGCTTCATCGCTTTCGAACACTGGTTGGCGATATTCAAGGTTTCGACAGCTGCAGGACCGAGACAGGTCCAGCCGGCGGCCTGAAGGTTCAGCACCCAAGCTGTAGCAGAGCCTTTGTTGGCAGGATTGGCGCGCTGCGGCATCGGATTCCAAACCACGTGACCTTCAGAGAAGGCCACCACTCCGAACTCCGCCTGAGAAGAGAGGGAGTTGAGGGTCTGGGTGAACTCTTGCTTGAGATCTTCGATCTCCCCGTTCCAACCCATCGAGCAGGATTTATCGAGGCACCAGAAGAAGGCATCCCCTTCGTATTCACCCCCCCAGAAGTTGATCGTCTCGGGGGCGTCCTCTTCTTCATCTCCATCTCCAGCTCCTCCAGATGGAAGATCGAGGGGACGGCGAGAACCGTCTGGCGATTGGGCAGTCATCCACCCCGCGGTCGTAATGACGAACAAAAAGGCAAAAATGAGGGTCAGGCTACGCATGATGATCCTCTCTGAACTGGTAAAAGTTCGAACTGTCAAAAATCCGAACTGATAAAACCAGCCGGGCTCTGTTTGGTGATCGTATTCGTGACCAAATTGGTGAAGTTAGGCACAGCTTATCGCTCTTCAAACGCCACAAAATGTGCCTCACAACAGGAAGACGCCAACCCCGTGGAGATCCCTCGCGGAATTTCCAGATTTTTTGGCGCACCCCTCAATCCACGATTCCTCCATTGTTCCTCAGATAAGGGGGAATTTGTAGCCCTTTCTCAGTGCTGAATCGGGGTTTATGGTGCTTTTGAAAGGCAGGCTGGACCGATGAATTCACCCCAATTACCCGCCATTGGCGTTCTAACGATCTCAGACCGCGCTTACAGAGGGGTCTACGAGGATAAGGGCGGACCCGAGGTACGCCGCTGGCTCGAACCAAAAATCCCCTCCTCCCCCCCATTTGAAATGCGCATCGTCTCTGATGACCGCGCTGGAATCTGTCAGGCCATCGAGGAGATGTCTGCGACCTGCTGCCTGATCATCACCACCGGTGGTACCGGCTTCGGCCCTCGGGATGTCACTCCGGAAGCGACCGCCGATGCCTGTGAAGTTTTGATTCCTGGATTCGGTGAAAAGATGCGCGCAAAGACTTGGGATCGGGTGCCCACGGCCATCCTCTCCCGGGCCATCGCTGGTCGGATCGGCACCTGTCTGGTCATCAATCTACCAGGAAATCCGAAAGCGATCGCAGAGTGCCTGGAGGAGATTTGGCCAGCGATCCCACACGCAATAGAAACTGCTGGAGGCCCCGATATCGAAGCGGAGGATGCAGCCCCCGCTCCTCACGATCCGCCGGAGAAGAGCTGCCCGTAGGCGGTTTCGTACTGCTCGATCACGGGATCCCAACGGAAGCGTTCGAGAACCCGTTGGCGAGCAGTACCGGCAAAGCTGGAGCGACGCTCCTCGTCTTCGATCAGTTCACGGGCTTTTCGGGCCAAGGTTTCGATATCACCGACCGCCGCCAGCGAGCCTGTCTCTCCCTCGATCACGACTTCGGGGATCCCTCCAGAACCGGTGGCGACGACGGGCAGACCACAAGCCATCGCTTCTAAAGCTGCGAGTCCAAAGGACTCATTTTCGCTGGGTAAGAGAAATAGGTCAGAGGATGCTAGTAATGGAGCGGTATCGTCGATGATGCCAAGCCATTCGACACGGTCCCAGATCGACAATCTGCGTGCCTCCGCTTCTGCCGCGGCCCTGTCAGGGCCGTCTCCGATCATCAACATCCTTACCGATAAACCTTCAGAGGCCTTGGCAAAGATTCGGATGACATCTTCCGTTCGTTTAACCGGTCGAAAGTTGCTGACGTGAGCGACCAAAAGCTCACCGCCGGAGCAGAACCTTTGACGAAGATTCGGGCACGCTTTCTCTGGTGAAAAGGCTTCCGTATCGACAGCGTTGGGAATCGTTTTCACAATCAACTGCTGCCCCAGTGTTTGCTGTGTTTCTTCAGCGAGCCAATCACTGACTCCTGTTACGTAGTCACTCTCCTCCATCGCCCACCGCGTGATGTCGGTGTAGGAGGGATCCGTACCGACCAAAGTGATGTCGGTTCCATGCAGAGTCGTCACCACTTTGACGTCGCGATCACGATTCATGTTTCGCGCCAAGATTCCCGCGAGGGAGTGGGGAATCGCATAATGGGCGTGAACGATGTCGATGTCGTGATCCTGGATGACCCGCGACAACTGATTTGCCAAGGCGAGGGCGTAAGGCGGATAACGGAAAAGTGGGTATGAAGAAACATGAACCCGGTGGAAGTGGACTCCGATCGTCATCGGGTCGAGACGAAAAGGTCGCTCATGGGAAACGAAGTGAACCTCATGCCCCTTGCCGGCAAGCCTCATTCCCAATTCAGAAGCGACCACCCCGCTACCTCCATGGGTCGGATGGCAAACCATGGCAATCTTCATATCAGGCCTCTTTCGATTCATTGGAGCTCAAACCCTTGCCTGTAATGACATCGACAGGATTGGAGACCGCCGGGGGATCTTGCCAGCGAAGGGCTTCACCGAACTCGACTCCCACGCGGCTTCCCAAATCACGGGCCCGCCCTTCCACCGCGAGCATGAACTCGGGGCGTGAAATCTTCGTTGGTGGCCCGTCCTGACCCGGCTGGTGGAACTGGGAAGCGTAACATTGCACCGCTTCACATTTACGCGACCAGTGGTCGGTGACATCGACGATGACACTGGGATCGAAGGGGGTGTGACACATGTAATATCCGAGGGTCGCTGGCCGATGCTGAATCGCCGCTGGTGTTCCCCCTGGATACATCTTCACTCCTCCCAGGTAGAGACTTCGATAAGCCAGCAAGCCCGCTCCAGCATGGTCCGGGTGCAGGTCATCTCTCCAAGGTGCGAGCAAGATTCGTGGGCGAGTATGCCGTACGACCGCCACCAACTTTTCTCGCGCTTCATCCGTATCTCGAACCGCTCCATCCGGTAGATCGAGGCAAGTACGGAAGTGAACCCCTAAAATCTCGGTCGCTGCGGCTGTTTCCTGAGCGCGCAACTCTGGGGTCCCACGACTCGAAAGTTCACCACGGGTCAGATCGACGATTCCAACACGGTGACCCGCTGAAAGGGTCGCCAAGATCGTGCCGCCGATGGAGATCTCCGCATCATCCGGGTGAGCAGCAACGACCAAAAGATCGAGGGAATCAGGAAGGGGTTGCATCAGAGTCCTCCTCTTCGCAAGTGACGTTCAAACTTGGCAAGATCCATGGCTTAACGGCACCATCCCAACGGGTGATCGCCGCGGTGATTTGCTCTTTCGCCTGCGAGATCACCTCTTCGCCATGCCATGCGACCAGATCGAGCAAGTTGCGACACCGCTCCTGCTCTTTACCACTCGGGAAAGCTTGTTGAAGCATATCTCGCAATCGATGACGGCGTGCTTCCACATCACGGTCGAGCCCATGATCGATGGCCACCTTTAGAGCTTCCAGTTGACGTTGCCATTGTAATGACAATCTGCGAGCCCTGCGTCGCAGGGCGGGGTTCGCCATATCCCCATCTTCCAACTCTTTCAGTCGTTGCAAGATCTCCGCGACCGCCTGATCCAATTCGAGCCCCTTCAGTTGGCCACGCGGTGAAGGAATCACATTTGCGATATCCAACTCTGGGGATAGACGCTCGACGCTCACTCCCAGTTCCCTGAAGTGCTCGACCAACTCCGCTTCCAGTGGACGTAAGCTGGGTCGAGGAAGCCATAGTGGCTGAGAAACCTGCCATGCACGCCGAACTTCGCGGGTCTGCAAGGTGTAACACCATTCGGTCACTCCCAAAACCACAGCAGCGGGTTCAAAAATTCCATCCTGAACCACACTTCGAAGCAGGGCATCTGCAGAGAGTCGATCCTTCAGTTCAATCAGATTCTCTTGCGAATACTCTTTCGATTTTTCCGGCCGAACCCTTTCCCCTGCAGAATCAACAAAGAAGAAAGGAGCTCCCCCACGCACCTTTACCGGAGCGGGGATTCCCTGTGCCAGTTGCTCGTCACTCGCCGCGCTAACCCAGCTTTGAAACTGGCTCGTGTCTTTGGCTGCTCTTTCAATCCAGGGCCATTGCAAAGTCCGTAGTAACTTTGGAAACACCGGTAGCCAAGATTCATCGGGAGCGAGCATTTGTAAAATCTTCACGAACTGCTGCGAAGGTGATGATACCGACGAAACTTCATCGTCGATTCGCTTGAGCAAATCACTCGCTGCCGGAGCAGCTTCGATGGCCGCTCGAAGTCGTTCAGTGGCGGATTCTTGCTCTTCCGAGAGTGAGAGGCTTGAAATCGGTACTTTGCCCCTGGGGAAGGGATTGATCACTTTTGATCGAGAGCGAAACCAACCGGGGTCGAGCTCGCCAGTATCGTGATCATCATCGGCGATCCAAAAGAGCGCGACCGCAGGGATTCCCCTGCCTTCGAGATCTGCCACCAATCTCGTTGCCGCCAGCAACTTCATCATGCACAGGAGCGGGCCACCCCACAGAGCTGGCTGCTGTCCCGTCATCACCACGCGGCAATCGGGATCCTGTAACTTGGCCAAAGCCCCCTTTGAACCCGCAGACAGGTCCATTGCCTCCCAGGTGGGTCGAAGGGCCTCGAACCACTTGTTGCGCTTTTCAGGATCGTGACGATGGCGCTCGATGTGATCCGCGACAGACTCCGCATCGATGGCGATGGGGCCCATGATGGCCTCTTCAGCGGCTCCTCCTTTGAGACGCAAGTCGAGCGCATCGGATAACGTCGCTTTGCCAGAGGGAGATTCATGGTGCGAATTCATTTCGACTCCGCCTGGGAACGCCGAGCAGAAAAAATCATCCTTGGTGACTCGCCGGATCGATGGGGCTGGTCATTCCAATCGCCATAACAGCGAATATCACCCCAACCCTCCTGCTTCAGCATCGAGGTGACCTCTTCAGCGGAAAAGAGGCGTACCGATTCGATGTAGCCTTCTTCTCCGGAGGGTCCCTTCAGGCTGACCTGCTTCTCAACCCTCTTGCCATCGGCGGTGATGCTTCTCGCCTCTTCGATGGTCAACTCTCCGACTCTGCGTTGACTGTTGGGAACAAGACTCTTCAGAGTCGATTCTCGATCTGGAAGATCGAGGAGGAATCCTCCTCCAGGACGAACGACCCGAGCCACCTCTGCCAAAACCCTGCTGTTCTCCTCATCCTCTTCGAAGTAACCAAAGGAGGTGAAAAACATCATCACGTGATCGAAGAACTGATCTTCAAAAGGAAGCTGGCGCATATCGCCACGGTGCAGCTTGACCTTCTCCGGCAACTTTTGCTGCGCCTGCTCAAGAAGCTCTGCGGACAAATCAAGGGCGTGCAAATCAACTGTGGATTTTGCCAACCAATGGGAATGCCGACCTGCCCCACAGCACAGATCGAGACAGCGATCACCGGACCCAGGGGATAGCCACCTCAGTGCGGCTTCCACCTCCCGCTCAGCCGCTTCGACGGTACGGGCGGGGTAGACCTCCAGGTACTCAGCCTGAAAGGCACGCTCGTACCATTCTGAAGTCTCGGGGTTCGAAGTGTCAGCTTCGGAGTTCTTCATGATCTTCCGTATTCTGCGGCGAATTGCCGGTGTCGTGTCCATATCCCATTTTCCCGCTCAAGTTCCGCCCTCACAAGGGAACCGTAGCCGATGAAGTGAACGTTTATTGGCCCTTGCCTGTGCCCTTCTAAAGCGTTACTGAGAAGGGTCACAGGGGCGGTTTTCCCCCTGAAATGACCAGAAACGGGGATAGGGTGAAAAAGATAGCCAGAGTTGCCATCCCTGTCCCGGTCCACGAACCCTTCGACTACCTCATCCCGGAAGAGCTGAGTTCTTCAGTGACTCCCGGAACACCGGTGCTCGTGCCCTTCGGGCCCACACGCCGTTACGGCTGGGTCACTGAACTGGCAGAGAGTTCCCCACACCCCCGTCTGCGCAAGATTCACTCCGTCGTCGAGGATGGTGCAACCCTTTCTGAGGAGCTCTTGTCTCTCCTCAATTGGACCGCCGACTATTACGTTTGTGGAATCGGTGAAGCCATCGAAACCGCTTTGCCCAAGCCGGTACGTGAGCGCAAAGTGCGCCAGGTGCGCTGGGTTCGTACCCAAGGTGAATCTTCCCCCGATGAAAAAGGCGGTGGAGCGGATGCTCGTAATCGGGTCCTCGAATTTCTGCGAGAACATCCGAAACCGATTCCACTGCGCAGACTTGTCGAGGAGTGTGGCATCAGCGATAGCCCGGTGAAGACGCTCCACAAAAAGGGACGTGTGGAAATTTTTGAAGGTCTTCCACCCGAGTTTGGAACACCTGGTGAAACCCTAAGCGCCGAAAGCCCCTGGGATCAATCTGCGCCTTTTGATCCCAATGAAGAACAGCAAGCGGCCATCCAGCGCATCCGTGAACAGATCTTTCTGGAGGAATACCGCACCTTTCTTCTTCACGGAGTCACCGGCAGCGGCAAAACCGAAGTCTACATTCGAACTGCACAAGCGGCCCTCGCTGCTGAAAAAGGGGTTCTGGTCCTACTCCCGGAGATCGCACTCACTCCCCAAGCGATCGAACGCTTCACAGAACGCCTCGGCCCTGTAGCGGTTCTGCATTCGATGCTTTCAGACACTGAACGGGCTGTGCATCACGAACGATTGCGCAGCGGAGAAGTGAAACTGGCATTGGGAGCACGCAGTGCGGTCTTTGCTCCAGTCCAAAACCTGGGCTTGATCATCGTCGACGAATCTCATGAGAGTTCTTACAAGCAAGAGAACAACCCTCGGTATCACGCCAGGGATGTGGCTGTCATGCGAGCTCACCAATCGGGAATCCCGTGCGTGCTCGGATCCGCCACTCCATCGATGGAATCCCTCGAAAACTCCCGTCAGGGCCGTTACGAAAAGTTGGTTCTTTCTAAGAGGGTCAGTGATCGCTCCATGGCGACGATCGAAATCATCGACCGCCGAAAAGAAAAGGGAACCGGTGACTCATCCGGCCTACTCTCGAGAAGAATGATCGATTTGATTCGAGAAACTCTCGGTCGAAACGAACAAGTTTTGCTGTTTCTCAACCGACGTGGCTTTGCCAGAGATGTCAACTGCCGTCAATGTGGCTACAGCTTCCGCTGCAGCAGTTGCGACATTCCCATGACCTATCACAAACACAGGGATGTCGCTCAGTGCCACTACTGTGCCGAACAGCGCTCGATCCCTGACCGCTGCCCACAATGCCACTTCACCGGGTTACGCCAACGATCCCCCGGAACAGAACGGGTTGAGGAAACGCTATTGTCCCTCTTTCCCGATACGACCGTCGATCGACTCGATCGGGATACGGTGACGAGTGGTCGGCGCATGGAACAAATTCTTCAACGTTTCCGAGAGGGAGAAACTCAGATTTTGGTTGGCACCCAAATGGTCGCAAAAGGACATGACATTCCCGGTGTCACCCTGGTCGGAGTCCTCGACGCAGACGTGGCATTGGGACTCCCCGATTTCAGATCCGCGGAGAAGACCGCCCAATTGCTGTGCCAGGTTGCCGGCCGTGCAGGCCGTGGTGATTCACCGGGGCGCGTCGCCCTGCAAACCCGGCAACCGGAGCACTACGCCATCGCCTGTGCAGTACACCAAGACTTGGAGCAACTCCTCGAACACGAAAACTCTGTTCGTCAGATGTTGAGATACCCACCCCATGGCTTTTTGGCACGGATTGTCTTTGAAGATGAAGATGAAAAGCGAAATCGAGAGAGTGCTGAACAACTGGTGAATCGTCTTCAAGAGATCGCCACCCAACAGGTACAAATTCTTGGACCCGCTCCCGCTCCCCTTGAAAAGCTACGCGGTCGATTTCGTCTACATGTGCTTTTGAAGAGCTCTTCCAGGGAAGCGCTTCGAGAGTTGGGAAAACTGGCTCACTCGGAAAAACCGCGTTGGTCTTCCACTCGTATCACTCTGGATATCGATCCTCAAAACTTGCTATAAAAAAAGGGTGGGTGCTCTATCCGAGCACCCACCCTTTACTGAGATTCCTAATGGAATCTGATTAGACCATGTCCTTGAAAGTCTTGGACGGCTTGAAGGCAACGCTCTTCGAAGCTTTGATCTTGATGGTCTCTCCGGTCTGAGGGTTACGACCGGTGCGAGCTGCACGCTTACGAATGCTGAAGGTTCCGAAACCTACGACCTGGACGCTCTTGTCCTTCTTGACACCTTTTTTGATGCCATCGATAACCGCGTTAACGCAACGCTCTGCGCCAGCTTTGGTTTCGTCCAACTCTTTCTGTACGAATGCAATCAACTCACCCTTGTTCATGAAGTACTCCTTCTATCGAGAATGTCCCGAAATCCTTGTCCCGCCTGCCTTCGCGGCGGAAGCTCGATCCTGCAAGTAACGGGGCATCCGTGGGCAAAGCCGACCCCGATCCGGCTTTAGTATGTTCCAGCAAACGTTTCCTGCAATAGCATCCTGCCAATAAAATCAGGCTTTCAGCGACATATTTGTCCACTGGGAACCAAAAGACACCCCTTCTACGTTGGCATGTCCGAGGGATGGGGTATACCATCGTAACGTTGCCGATCCGGGGGGATGGATCGCTGTGAGATCCACCTCCATGCCCCTAATTCCTGGATGTGGAGATCTGAGTGTCAAGCCATAGGTTCATTCCTTGGAATGACTTGCTACTACTGGCGATCGTGACTCTTTGCTTCTCGATTCCTGTCGAGGCAACCGGAGATGATTCCTCCGTAGGTGCTGTCGAGATCGAGATAGAAACAAAGGAAAAACCCCCAAAATCCCTCGATGACGGCAGCAACTCCCCCGCCGGCGAATCACAAGATGGGGGTGAAATTTCTCCCGAAGATTCTGCCCCAAGTCCCGCGATTGCCATCGAATCACTCGCAGGAATCGTGCCTTCCTCCCTTCCCCTCGGTGAACGCCTCGTCTTCAGAGCGACCGTTGAATGGAAGGGCGCACAGGTTTTGGTCGGCCATCTCGAGTTGGCGACATTCCATGAGAATGAAGAGACCACCATCCTTCATGCACGTGGCAAGGGAGAAAGATTCGGCTACACCATCGATCAGCAGATCACTTCGCACTTGGATCGATCCACCGGATACCCCACTGAATACACCAACATCCAGCGTGGCAGTGAGCATCACACCAAAAAGCTCGACTTCGAGGACGGCAAGATTACCTACACTCGGCGAGAGCATTGTCGCGATCCCGAGTGCAAAGATGAAAGTCATCAGATTGCCGAGGTCGAATGGAAGGGCCCAATTCCTTGGGGCACCAAATCGAAACATTGTGGGAATCGTGATTGTGGCATCGCTGCCCACGAATCCTGGATGACCAAAAAAGTTCATGAAGTCGATGAACCTTACGTAGATTTACTGTCATCGATCTACGTCGCGCGCACTGCCACCTTCCCCGTCGAGGGGGAGCCGATGATTATCCCTGCTGTCAATGACGACCACCGGTGGATGGTGGAAGTTCACAAATTGCAGCGAAAAGAACTCAAAGTTGCTGAAGGAACTTACGACGCCATCGAATTGAGCCTCACACCTGTTGCCTCAGATGGCGACAAAAAGAAACGATTCAAGGGGCTCTTTGGTATCCACGGTTCACTTCGTGTTTGGGTCGATGCTGAATCTCGCAAACCATTGCTGATTCAGGGTACACTGCCTGTGTCGGTGCTCGATTTGAAAGCAAGAATCGAGTTGATCTCAACGGGAGATGCCGAAATCATCAAGTTGCGTCGGGCCTCTACCCAAAAGGCCCTGATGGAGAAATCTGCCGAGAGGCCTCGATGACACCCACCGAAATCGGTGCCCTGCTGAGAAAACTTCCCCAAGTGGATCGACTCGTCAATTCCGCTGCTGTGGAAACTCTCATCGACACCCATTCACGATCATTGGTTTTAAGTGAATGTCGAGCTCTTCTCGACTCCCTCCGTGCCAATGCCTTGGCGGGAGAAATCGCAGCGGATGAGCTCTCCGAAGATTCCATCATTGCCCAGCTTGGAGCACGCTTATCTCAACGACAGATGCCCTATCACCGGAGAGTCATCAATGCGACCGGTGTTGTCCTCCACACAGGACTGGGGCGCGCGCCTCTCGCTGACGAAGTCACGGATGCCCTGGTCGAACAACTACGCCATCCGGTTCGGGTCGAGATCGATCTCGAATCAGGATTGCGAGGCAGTCGCGATGAAGGCTGCGCCCAGTTACTCAAGGAACTCACCGGCGCTGAAGATGCGACCATCGTCAATAACAACGCCGGAGCAACGCTGTTGCTTCTCTCAGCTCTCGCGGAGGACAAGGAAGTCCTCGTTTCCCACGGTGAGCTGGTCGAGATCGGTGGTTCCTTCAGAATCCCTGACATCATGGAGCAGGGAGGAGCTCGCCTGAAAGCTGTGGGGACGACTAATCGCACCCGTGCCAGCGACTACGACAAAGCGTGCTCTAGCGATTCTGCGATGGTTTTGAAGGTTCACACATCCAACTACCGAGTCGTAGGTTTCACCGAGGAAGCGGAGATAGGCGAACTGTGCGATATCGGTAAGAAACACAAGGTCCCCGTCGTTCACGATATGGGCTCTGGTTGCATGGTCGATTTGGCTTCCCGTGGACTGCGTGGCGAATCGTGGGTCCGAGACAGTCTCGAAAGTGGCTGCGCACTCGTGTGCTTTAGTGGTGACAAGCTTCTCGGTGGTCCTCAAGCGGGGATCATCGCAGGATCCGCTGAGTTGGTTCAAAAGTGCCGCAAGCATCCTCTTTACCGTGCCATGCGACCAGGTCGGATGACCTACATCGCCTTGGAGCAGACTCTTCGCGTTTACCTCAGGGGAGAAGAGGAATCGATTCAGGCGATTCCCTCCTTACGTAGAGTCCTCGAATCTGAAGAGGTACTCACAGAACGCCAGCAGTTGCTGCTGAAAGAGTTGGATTCGCTCACAGATCTCGTCGTTCAACCCCTCGATCACGATGGCTACGCCGGCAGCGGATCACTTCCTGCCCGCCCCATCGCATCCAAAGGTGTGCAGATCACAACCTCAAGAATGCCTGTGCAGGAGCTCGCCCGCCTGTTGCGTACTGGAGAACCCGCCATCTTGCCGACGGTCCAGGACGATGCGGTGATTCTTGATGTGCGAACCATCGAAAAGACAGAAATCGCCGAAATCGCCGCCAGAGTCGCTGAAATCGTCGGTTCCTGAAGCGAAAACGCGACAACCAGCTCTTCAGTGCTCACTTGCCCTTGACCTCACCGAGACTGCAGGGGATCTTTCCAGTTCCAGAGAGGAGAGCGCCATGTCTGACGAACCGATTCGCCTGACCAACTACGCATCCTGTGCGGGCTGAGCTGCCAAGCTCTCACCCGGGGACCTGGTCGAGGTCCTCTCCAACCTATCGATGCCCACCCGTGATGAGGTCCTTCACGGCCCTGATACCCTCGATGATGCCGGAGTGATCCGCATCCCAGGCTCCGATCATGCCATCGTACAAACCGTGGATTTCTTTCCACCGATCGTTGATGACCCTCGGGAGTTTGGCCGTATCGCAGCGGCGAACAGCCTCTCCGATATCTTCGCCATGGGTGGAACTCCTCTCAGCGCGCTCAACATCGTCGGCTTCCCCCAAGACCTACCTGTTTCAATCCTCGGTGAGATTCTCGCTGGAGGTGCGGAAAAGATGCAGGAGGCTCAATGCGCCCTCCTCGGTGGGCACAGTGTTCGTGACTCAGAGATCAAGTACGGCCTCGCCGTCACTGGCACCATCAATCCGGATCACATGCTGACCAATGGTGGCGCTAAAGAAGGAGATGTTCTTCTTCTCACCAAAGCCCTCGGAACGGGAACGGTGAGCACCGCCCTCAATAAGTCGGAGGTCGATGCGGAGATCGTTGCCGCAGCCTCCGATTCGATGGCAACTCTGAATGCAGCTGGTGCAAGCATCGCATTGAATCACCAAGTTCAATCCGCGACCGATGTCACCGGCTTTGGTCTCGTAGGCCACGGTTCCGAAATGGCTCTGGCAAGTGGCGTCGATCTGTTGATCTTGGCAAACGCTTTACCGCTACTTCCCGGCGTCGCTGACTTGGCAAAGGCTGGATTCTGCTCCGGCGGCTCAGTTCGAAATCGTCAACATCTGGGTGAGAAACTGCAAGTTGAAGATGGGATCGAGGAATCACTGGTTTCCTTATGTCTCGATTCGGAAACCTCTGGCGGATTGCTTCTCGCGGTCGCTGAAGAGCGGGTCGATGCCTTGATCAATGATTTGGCGGCTGCGGGTGTCGCAGAACATGCCATCATCGGAGAGGTCAGAGCCAGCTCTGCGACCCCCACAGTTCACATCCAAGGATAAGTCGCGTCTTTTCAGCAAGATCGACAAGAGGGGATCTTGCCAATTTGCTGTGGAATTGCCACACTCTTAGATCCACTACGGGGGTGAATGGGCACCTGGTGGGCCTCCTGGACTTCAAATCCATGGTGCGGCGCGAACAACGTCGTAGGTCGGTTCGATTCCGATGCACCCCCGCCATTTCATTTTATCGAAGAGCTACCGTTCCTATTTTCTAGGAACCCAGATCTGCCGACCCTCCAAATAGTAGTCCGTGATTTTCTCGATGAACTCAGATCCCTCAAGGGCAACGTAATGCCGATCAAGGATGTCCTGAATTTTTCTTGGAAATGAGCGCACACTATTGAAAGTCCAAGGGCCGAAGTAGGGCCTGCCCGTATTCGGGTCGATCCCGGCGTACACTCTCTGCTTCGATCGAATCACTGCGGGATATCTGCCTCCCTCGATAGCCTTGCGCAGATCATTCGCAGTCCAGACATCTGATTCATACATCTGCCGAGCAGTGTAGGGTTCAATTACCAGAGGACGCCCCGACTCCACTAACACCCAAGGTTCTTCACTGAGAATCGGACCTTCAAAAGACTCCAGCTTTTTGATGACTCGAGTTCGCTCCGACATCTCTTCGAGACGTTCCGGGTTAAACTCGGTAATCGTCCCACTTCGATAAACCCCGAGGACAATTTGTAAAACAACGAAGAGCAAGATCGTTGCGGAACCCCAGCTATGATTCGCCCCATGACGCACGACGCTTTGCAACGGTATCAATAACATCAGTAAAGTAGGCTCAAAGAGGTAGTTTAAATCTGATCCGTCTCGGGCAATCAACAAGGTAAACCCTAGGATCGTCAGTGATCTCCAACCGTCGAAGGCTCCTTCTCTGGAGGGTCGTAGTATCACCAAGGCTAGACTGGTAAAAATCAACACACCGTGCGCGCCAAGCATAAATCCAAGATCGTTGTTATCGATCTTCCCACTCGTTAAAGAACTCCAAAAAACGGGGATTGTGAGAGTGGCGACCGCTCCAAGAAGTGTCCATGCCAATGCCCGGTATCTTGGTACCTTCCAAAAGTGCATAAACAAGGCCATGAACAGTGCCAAGAACACGGGAGTTTTCCACTGTGGGAAGGAGCCGAAATACTTTTTGACTCCGTATTCCCAATTCATCGGAAACAAATTTGAAGCCACGGCGTGTTGGTAGAACCCACCGCTTGAAGCCCAATTCAAACCGACAAAGAAAAGCAAACCCGCAGCCAAGAGACTCAAGCCCCAGCGGGTCGCTATTTTCCCTTCGCGCAAATACAGCTCTGCATATGTCAAAATGAGGATGGCCATCATCGTTTGACGTGTGTAAACAGCACAGAAGAAACAAAGCGCCCCCAACCACCTCCAACGGGGGGATACCCCCAGCGTCAGCCACGCCCCTGCCAATGTCAGCCCCAGAGCCATCGCATCGATCCGCATCAAAAATCCAAATTGGATAAACTCTAGGAGCGAAAATACCCCTGCTACGGCGAGCAGGGAGGCTGTTCTGGCCAGTAGTTTGGGATCATTTTGTTCTTCTGAATCTAAAACTTTACCAAAAGACTCTCCGCTGGATTTAACCCATAGCCCTAGGAAGATGGCCGCTAGCAAGGTGAAGATGAGCGAGATCCAACGTCCTCCTTCATATGGAGAATCGAAGAGGGGTTGAAATAGACTCACGAGTGCTGGATATCCGGGAGCATATTGGTCAAACAGCCACGGCTCGGCACCAATCGGCGGATATAGGCCTGGCTCTTCAGAAACCCGACGTACTTGATCAGCAACGACAGCTTCACCGTATCGCAACTCATGGGGAAAGGTGATCAGGTCGATGGCTTTGGGAAGGTATTGCCCAAAGGAAAGAGCGATCAGAAAAATCGCCAGATAAAAGCCGAATTTGTCCAGAAGGTTCACCAGAAGATAGATTGGAACAAATAGGATCCAAGCCAAACCTGAGATGATCTTCCCCCGAATGCCGGGAATCTCATCATCTTCAGATTCTTCTGTTTCTTCGTCTGGCGGATTCTCTGGATCGATCATTCAGTACTCCCCTATGAGGGCACTTGGAGGGTTACTGAATAGTATTTCACACCCGTGATTTGATCAATCGATAGAAAAATCTTCCGCTCTGTGACCAAAGAGTTGGCGCAACTTGAGCACAGTCCTGGAGTGCAACTGGCACACCCTCGATTCTGAGAGCTCCAGTCGTTCACCGATCTCCTTCATGGTTTCGCCATTCCAGTAGTAGCGAATGAAGATCTGCCGCTCGCGTTCATCCAGTTTCTCGTTGAGAGTCTCCATAATCGTTTCCATCTGAAGATTCGATTCAGGAGCAGGAGTCTTGGCATCATTGAGCATGTCGATCTTGCGAAGGGAACGAGAATCGGTTTCATCGGAAACATGATCGGTCAGCGAAACGATGGAGGCTGCGGAGGCTTCTCTCTGAAGCTGCTCGTATTCTTCTTCTGTGACCCCGAGGTGGTGTGCCATCTCCAGGTCCGTCGGTTCACGTCCCGCCTCAAGCTCAAGCTCTTTCCAAGCTTTGCTCAGTCGATTGGCGGTACTGCGTACCATACGAGGTACCCAGTCCAGAGCCCGCAGGGAATCGATGATGGCGCCGTTCACTCTGGTGTTGCAGTAAGTTTCAAACTTGACTCCACGCTCGAGGTCATAGCCCTCGATTGCGCCCATCAAACCGAAGATTCCTGCGCCGTAGAGATCGTCTACATCGACCTGCTGTGGAAGTTTGCGATGCAATCTATCCGCGGCATAACGAACGATGGGAAGGTATCTCTCCAACAGTTCATTTTTTAACTGGTGGCTTTGAGTTTCTTTGTAATCGATCCAAGTACGTTCAAGTTTGGGGTCCTCACTGAGTCGGGTCTTGCCGACCAGAGAATGAGTGCCCGGGAAATCTTTCTCGATATCACTTTTTTCGGCCTGGGCCAAAACGGTCTCCTATTCGTGTTCCTTCGATCCTGAGTGAGGATCCCTACCGTAGATAACTGCCCCAAAACACCGATCCGAATCCCTAGTGGCAAATTTTAGTCCCGAAAACCGATCAGCCAGCGTTATGAGAGAGCCATCTTTCTGTTCCATTAGAAAGAACGCTCTCGAGCACCTCCCATATCCCCGACAAAGACTTCTTTCAGCCTGTTCAGGAATCCTCCACGCGATCGTCTTTGTTTCTGTATGCCCAGACGTTCGGCTAATTCGCGCAAACTTCGGGAAGCCGGTGAGGAAGGATAAGCCCTTGAGAAGTGTTGCCGTTTCCGGACTGAGGCGGAGACTCTTGGGTCAAACAAGACAGCTCCCCCATCTTCAAGATCCAGAGAAAGAAACTTTTTGGCGAGAGCTTTGATCCTACTGGAGACCTGCTGTGCTTCCCCCCTGGACTGAGCCTGATTCACTGTCAGCCAACACTTGGGAGTTCGAGTTTCACATGAAAACACTTTGAGCATTGCATAAGCATCGACGACTGCAGTCGGCTCAGGCGTCGTCACCACCAAAACTTCTCCAGCCGCCTGGCACAAATCGATGACCGATCGGGAAATGCCAGCGCCGGTATCGATGATGACCAAGTCGTGCTCACGAACCAGCTCCCCCATCGCATCGAAGAGACGCTGCTGACGGCTATGGCTCAAATCTGCAACCTGAGTCAGTCCACTCGCACCAGGGAGAACACGAATTCCCTCTGGGCCAGAGATCAAAATTTCGTGGAGTTTCGCCTCTCCCTCGACCAAGTGCCCCAGGTTTTTACCGGAGTGAAGGTCGAGGAGTACATCAATGTTGGCGAGTCCAAGATCACCATCGATCAAGACCGTGCTAACTCCTGAACGTGCCGCGGATAGCGCCAAGCCGACCGAGACATTGGTCTTGCCGACTCCACCTTTACCGCTGGTCACCGCAATCACTCGCCCATTACCTTCAAAGGGCGCCGTGGTCTCAGCCATCAGTGCTCGTAACTTGTAGGCCTGATCCCTCATTCCACTCCGAGGATCATATCCCTGATTTTGTCCCTACTGGCTGTATCAAAATCTTCGGGTACTTCTTGGCCACAGGTAACGTAGGAAACGGGAACCTGCATGATGCCAAAGAGATCCCACAAGAAGCCTTTTGAGTACGATTCGTCCTTCTTGGTAAAGATCACTCGATCGTAGCCAACGATGCGGAATGCGTCTGCTGTTGCCAGCAACGCTTCAGGAGCGGCTCCCAGCGATAGGCAAAGGTGAACTTCAAGATCATTCACATTTGCGAGGCAATCCCTGACTTCTTTAAGGCGATCAACGTCTTTTTGGCTGCGTCCCGCGGTATCGATGAAGACGATGTCAAAATTATTGAATGAGGCGATCTCTTCGGCGATTTGCTCAGGCTCATTCACCGTCTTGAAATTCAAACCGATGATATCTGCGAATCTTCTCAACTGCTCGATGGCTCCCAGTCGATATGAATCGAGGGTCAGCAAGCCGACCTTCTTTTTCTCGACGACGTGGAAGTAGGCCGCCAGTTTTGCAAGGGTTGTGGTTTTACCCACCCCGGTTGGACCCACCAGTGCAACAAACTTGGTCTTGCCAACAGTATTCGTCAAAGAGATCCCACTGGCTTGGGGAACTCGACTCATGACACAAGATCCGATTCGATTCTCGATCAAAGAATCCAACCCAACCTCGTCGAGATCCTTGGGGACTCCAACGCCGCTTACAGCAGACATGATTTCGCTCTTTGCCCCGGAGGAGAAGCCACATTTCTCGAGGATAGAAGTCACCTTCCCGAGTAAAACAGGATCTTCGAAGACATCCTGAACCTCAGAAACCTCTTCCAGAGTCTCACCTAATCCCGCCTTCGGGAACTCTTTGAATTCCGAGCTCGCCTCAGCCTGCCAAGAATCAGGAGTTCTGTGGAATGGAGAACTAGAGTTGAATGCCCTCAGCTCCTCAGCGATGCGCTGTCGCGAACTTTCCAATCTTGCGGAGAGTTCACTCATTGATTCAGGAACCACGGAAATCGCTTCCGATGTCGTATTCAAATCGGAGATTTCATTGCGACCACTAAAGCCAGACATCGACAAATCGGTATCTCCTGTAGAAGAAGTAATGTGGGGGGCTACAGGATTTGAGTTCTCGGCTTGAGAATCCGCACTGAAATTACCATCTCCTAAGCTCGCAGAAATCTCCTGCACTGATGCAGGGGCAGAGTATGGAGCATCGACCGCTTCATCATTGGAAACGGTCGATTCAGTTTCTTCCATCTCACCGGAAAACTCTCCGGCAAGTACTGGAATCTTTTCTTCAATTGCAGTCTCCAATTGAATTGGAGCAGTAAGGATGTCATTGCTGGACTTTTGTGTTCTAACGATCACGACCACATCGGAAAGTCCAAGCCATCCCAATATCCCAGGACGTCTTACTTTGCGTGAGTGAACCACCGTCCAATCACTACCAAATCTTTCCTGAAGAATGCGAACTGCAGTTGCGTAATCTGGTGCAACGACACGGGTGTGCTCCGCATCGACCATATCTTTGAAGTCATTCAAAGGACGTTTCCCTTCCCCCTGTGAGTGGAACTTCTGCTGAGCAGGAGTCGGTACTCACAATCCCCCCGGATTTCACGGTGAACCCGTGTGCGATTTCATTGTAGGAGAGGACAGCTGCCGTTGGCACTTCCTTCTCCAATAACTTCTTGATGGAAAGCCTCAGCTCAGGGGAGCACAAGATGACTCCCTGGAGACCTTCTGATTCCAATTCACAAAGCGAATTATTGATCGACTGGATGATTGAGCGGTGATCATGGGGTGCCAATTCCGGAACCGAGCCCGCTACCCCATTCAGACGAGCCTCGTAGATTCGCTGCTCGACTTCAGGGTCCAGGGTCAAGGCGTGGACAACCCCCTCCTCGGTGGCCAAAGTGGCGCAAATTGCCCGAGAAATGCGGTTTCTGACCTTTTCGACCACGGCCTCAACAGGCCTACGACTGGCTTCAGGCCACTCGATGGCGATCTCTCCCAGAGCCTCAAGTACCTTTTCCAGGTCTCTTAGAGAGACCTGCTCTGAGACCAAACCTTGAAGAATCCTCTGAACCTCCGCCAGGGAGTAGACCGCCGGGATCAGCTCCGCCACCAGAGGACGGGCCCCTTCATGGACATGATCGAGGAGGGCTTGAACTTCAGACCGGGTCAACAATTCCTGAGCATGAGCGAGAGCTACCGTCTCAAGGTGCAGAAGTAAAATCTCTTGCCCCCTATGGCAGACGAACCCTAAGGCTGTCCGCATCAAGGCTTCCTCTTCTGCGACCCATTTCCCGGCCTGCCCAGTCACCGGATGACGACCATCGACTCCCTCGACACCTCGAAGTGAGCGCTGCCCCTCGCTGAGGAAGTTCATATCACTCAAAATCGACCCCTTGGCGGCAACGATCTGGCGCAGATAGATCCGGTAATCTCTGCGATCCAACTGCGGATTGATACTCACTTTGACCGCCGGAAGATCGATTCCCAATCGCTCACGGAAGCGACGCCGCAAATCTTCAACAGCAACCGCCAAAGTCGTACCCTCTCCGGGCTGGATCAAACTATGAAGACCCGTACCGAGTTCGATACCGAAGGGGAAACGATAGATGTCAGAATCTGCGGATATCGTTGCTAGATTTGTCGAATCATTATCATTGAAGGGAGAGGTCGATTCCAGATCACCCACATTGGTGACCTCAGGAATCACCTGCACCTCAGGTTTGGTTGAGCCTTTGAGAAATGCGACGGCCAGCAAACCCACAGCTAATGTTCCCAAAGCGAGGGGTGACAACCCTACGAATCCTAGAAGAAACAGAATCATCGCGGTGATGAACAAAGCACGTGGATTTGCAAACACTTGTCCAACGAGGGCGTGCCCCACTTGGCCACGGGATGAAGCGCGGGTCACCATCAATGCAGCAGCCACGCTGATGAAGAGTGCCGGTAGCTGAGTAGCGATTCCGTCACCGATCGTTAATGTGGCAAAGACCGCAACCGCTTCAGAAATGTCCATTCCATATGAAATGACGCCGAGACCGATACCGAAAAAGATATTGATGGAAGTGATCAAAACAGCAGCGATGGCATCCCCGCGAACGAACTTGCTCGCACCATCCATCGCTCCATAGAAATCTGCCTGGAGGGCCAAATCCTCCCTTGCCAAGCGTGCTTCCGAAGAAGTGATATTCCCAGCAGTCAAATCTGCATCGATAGCCATCTGAGCGCCGGGCATCCGATCGAGTGAGAATCTAGCAGCCACCTCTGCGATGCGGGAAGCCCCTTTGGTCACGACCATGAACTGAATCAACACCAAAACTGAAAAGATGATGAAACCAACTACAACATTTGAGCCTGAAACGAAGTCGCCGAAATAGTTCACCACTTTTCCGGCAGCGAGGGGCCCTTCTGTTCCTGCATTACTGAGGATCAAACGTGTCGTTGCGATATTGAGCGCAAGTCTGTAGAGAGTCGCGATCAAAAGCATCGAAGGAAATGCGGCAAATTCGAGAGGCCCGCGCAGATAAACCACCGTCAGAAGAATCAACACCGAAACCGCAATGTTGACTCCCAAGAGTGCGTCCATCACCGGGCCAGGCAAAGGCACGAGGATCGCCACCAAAATTCCACCGAGAGCCAAAATTAGCGCGAGGTCTCGATTTCGATGAATGGAACCACGCCATTCATCCGAGTTGGCCAGCTTGCTTGGTGAATTCAGATTCATTGGGAACTCCCATCGAGGATTTCCTTGGCTGCTGGAGGTGTAGCGGAGGTATTTTTTATCAACTGGAGATGCGCTGATTTTCGACGCTTACGAATTCGTGGATCTCCCTGAACTTCTCTTTGTTCACGTCTCAACTCTTCTGGGGTCATTTGCATAGAGTTCCTCCATTGCCAGTGTCGATATACTTTGTCGACAACAGCAAACAGGATCAGTGCAAAAGAGATCTGGACCAGAGTCGTCGAGACAGGAACGAAATAATCCCCAAATGGAACTCTAGTTGGGGAAATCGCTGAAGCGCTGATTTGCTCGACTATTTTCTGATAACCGAGAAGCGCCAATCCTGAAATGACTCCGATTCGGCAGAGTTGAAACAACAGCCTTCCAGGGGTCATCGGTGAGAACAGATCGAACAGTTTTTGACCTGGTTTCCAATTCGAAACAGAAGTGGCGATCCATTCTTGGCGAAGCACCTTTGGTGATTGAAGCCATGAAATCGCAACTGCCGTAAAGAAGATCGTCAAACAAACTGGAGCTACCAATTTCGCGATCAACCATGGAACTTCGAGCAAGAGCTGATTTCCTGTTGCTGGATCTTTCAATCCAACAGAATAGAAGCTCTTGAAGGCAGCGATCATCTCCAACAACAACGTGTCCGAGTACCACGCCAATATCAGGCCACCCACAACGATGGTGCTGGCCACTGCCAAATCTTGGCTAAATGGGAAGATCCCCGCCTCTGCGGCCTGGCGCAGATGCCGAGGTGTCGGTTTGTGAATTCGATTTTCATTTGCCGACATCGTTAACCCCCCGCAAGGATTCCAAGAACTGCGCTGGATTGGTTCAAACTTTGAGTAACGACAAATGCAAAGATCTCAGAGATAAACGGTAAGCTGACAAAAATCAGGGCAAACCCGGCGCAAGTCCGTAAGGCGAATCCGGTGAAGAACACATCGATTTCGGGAACGACACGACTTAGGACTCCGAGAACCAAGGTAATCAGAAGCAATGCAAAAATCGCAGGCAGGGCGATTTCGAGTCCGATGACCCACGTTTGTTGCCCTGCCATCTCAACGAACCCAGCAATCCCATCGGTTTTCACGTTTGAGCTTTGCGCCTCGGTTCCGGATAGCACGGAGGAAAAGATGCCTGCAGGGATCTTTTGAAATGAATCCATTAGCATCAGCATCACTAAGCGGTGGCCCTCCAACGCTAAAAATACGAGCGCAGCCAAGAGAGTCATGATCGTGGTCAACGGAGATTCCTCCGATTGATTCTGCTCACCTGTGGCAAATGCAGAATCTGCGGTAAAAGCCCCCAACCAAGCAGCACCCAATCTCGCTCCCCAAATCACGACAGCGATGGTTGCGCCTAATATCCAACCGAGAGCCAACTCTCCGCCGAGACTGATCATTGCCGAAAGCGGGTCGGAAAAAGCGACGACAGCGTCGTTTCCAGATAGATCGAGAGGAGCCACTACCAATGCCAAAAGAAATGCGAATCCCCAGCGAAAACGAAGCGGAATCGACTGCTCTGAAAAGAACGGTAAAATCAGCATGGCGCCAAAAAATCTGGCGCTGACGAGTGCCCATGTAGACCAGGATGCAGTAGTGATCTCGATCAGATGATTCATCGATCAACCACCTGACAAAAAATCAGCTGAAGCCTGAAAACTGTCCCGGGTGAAAGTCACGATCCATTCGAGCATCGTCGGGGCCATCAACGCCAATACCAGAGCTACCGCAATCATCCTGGGAACCAGCGACAAGCTTTGATCCTGCAATTGAAAAATTGCCTGAATGAGATTGGTCGCAATCCCCACGACAATCACAGCCACCAATACCGGTATTGAAAGCTGTAGTGCCAGCACCAATGCCGCTTGAAGAACATCTAAAACCCGATCGAAATCGATCATCCCGCTGTCCCCACTGTTCCATGGTAGAGCAATTGTTCTACAACCAGTGACCAGCCATCTGCCATCACGAACACCAAAATCTTGAATGGCAGAGAGACCAGTATCGGTGGCAACATGAACATGCCCATCGACACGAGTATGGAACTGACGACGAGATCGATGATCAGGAAGGGGATAAAGATCATCACCCCCATTTGGAAAGCCAACTTCAACTCAGACAGAACAAACGCGGGGACGATAACTGTCAGTGGAAGGGCTTCCACAAACTGCCGTGAGACTTCAACTTGATTGTCATCGTGAAGTTCACGATATACCTGTGGTGCACCAACCCGAGCCATCAGTAAAAGGTCGTCCACATCCACGAATGGGTACATGAACTCGCGTATGCGAGTTTCCGCGTACTTGCTGGCTTGCTGCGCATCCATCACTTCCCCGGTCACCGGGGAGATCGTTTGTTCTGAATAGGGCTGGATGGCATTGCTGTAAATATCGGACCAAGTTGGTCCCATCACTACCAAGGTCAAAAGAAGGGACAAGCCGAATATCACCTGGTTTGGAGGCGCATCCTGAGTGCCGATTGCACGGCGGACAAACCCGAGGACAACGATGATTCGGGTAAAACTTGTCGTCAGAAGCAATAGCGCTGGTGCAACTGCGACCACTGTAGTCAACAGCAGCAACTTGATGGAAACCCCGACATTCTCGGGGTTTCCATCCAAGACCCGACTGACGATATCAGCCCCTCCTTCTGAGGCATGAACCACGGTTGAACCCATGGTGACCAATATCGCTGCCAGGCATGTTCCCAGCGCCAATAAGTTTCTAACTTTGATCAACTGTGAACTTCTTCTTCCGTCTTTTCGTTGTAGCCATCGAGGCGCTCACGCAACCATTTGATTTCTTCACGTACACTCGTATCAGTCGAACCGACCTCATACTGCTCTGGGAACTCGTCATCTTGTGTATCGATACGAACTCTCTCGATTTCTCTGGAGAAATCACTTCCATAGCTAAGATTCTGAACTTCACGCGGATCAGTGATTTCGGAGAGTAGATCGACTCGATTTGGAGATTGAGCGACAACCAAGACGCGTTCTCCAATGCGGAAGGTCACTACGTTCTGGCGGTTCCCCAGCGGAATTCGAGTCAGCACCTTCATTCGTGCATCCGTTCCAGGGATCGCACCAGGGAAGTACTTTTTAGCGAGCAAAACTACTCCGACGCCGCAACCTGACAAAATCAGAATCGCGCCGATCGCTTCCAGCAAAGACTGCAAGCCCGCAGGTCCGGTGATGCTGTTTCCAGCTGCTCCGGCACCTCCAGAAACTGCGCCATTGACGGTGCTCCCTGCTGCCCCATCAGCGATGGGAAAGAGCTGAGCGTGTGCTTCTCCGGCGCCCAAAACCACCAACAACAAAACCACTGCACAAATCTGGAGAACTCTAAGCCCCTGATTTTTCATTTCCTGTTCCTTTCCCCTGAGTCTATTGATCGATGAGTCTTTTCAACAGAAGACACTCCGATCAGCTGACCTCACCCCTGATTTCATTCGCGATAAATCGCTGGCATGAATCACCATCGACCTGCCGCTGTTCTTTCTGCATTTCTTGAAGAAGTTCCTTCTCCTGCCGCTGCGTGATGAGCAGTTTCACAGCACCGTGTCGCCCATGTGCGGATTTGACCTTTGATCGCGCAACATCGACAGTTTCCTGAAGACCCGTGACTTCCTTGCTCAATCTCATCACTTCCCGGCGTAACCGAGCCAAATATCGCCCATGAACCATCGGCTCCAAAGACTCATCGACACCGTTTGTTGACTTCATCTCCTGCGAAATACTGGCGCTCTCTTTTTTTAATTCTTTGAGCTGCTCCATGACTTCGTGGAGTCCGGATTTTTTTAGCAACAGTAGACCGACTGCAGATTCGAGCTCTGCTTCTCTGATTTTAAGGACTGATTTCAATCGCTCAGTTGAAGACTTCATCGGCGATCTCCTCTCCTCGATGACTCATCGATGGAAAGAAGCCTGCTCAAAGTCTCTTCGTATGCTGAGAACTCTTTGGGTTCCTGGCGCAAAAAAGATTCTATGGCTGGGCGCATTTCTGCAGCTGTATCCGCACCCATGTCTTGACCTTTTTTGTAGGCCCCCAGGCGAATCATGTCCTCGATCTCTGCGTAAGTCGCGATCAGTTCAGTCAGTTTGCGAGCAGCCTTGAGGTGATCCTCTGAAACCACTGCAGGCATTGTTCTGCTTTTACTCGAGCATGGCTCTATCGGCGGAAACCAACCTTTGCTTGCTAGATCCCGGGACAACCAAATTTGACCGTCCAGGATTCCCCGTACCGCATCGCCAATCGGATCGTTTTGATCATCCGCTTCAACGAGAACTGAGTAGAACGCAGTGATGGTTCCCGATTCCCCTGGCCCGCTTCGCTCGAGCAATTTCGGTAACATGGCAAAAACGCTGGGAGTGTATCCGCGGGTTGTTGGAGGTTCCCCTGCACTCAATCCCACTTCTCTCTGCGCCAGTGCAATTCGAGTCAATGAATCCACCATTAGCAGTACGTCTGATCCGCTGTCACGGAACCATTCAGCGATAGATGTCGCCACCTTCGCGGCTCTGATTCTAAGTACTGCAGCCTCATCACTGGTCGCGACAACAACAACTGAGTTTTTCAAACCATCGGGACCGAGATCTCGTTCAACAAACTCTCTGACTTCCCGGCCGCGTTCACCAATCAAGGCGATCACTCTGACTGGTAGATCGGTATTTCTCGCGATCATCCCCATCAAAGTTGATTTTCCGACACCACTCCCTGAGAAGATTCCCAGACGTTGACCACGCCCGGCAGTTAAAACCCCATCGAGAGCCCTTACACCTGTCGTCATCGGTTGGTTAATCAATCCACGACGCAGGGCTGGAATCGGCTCATTGTGTATTGGAAAAAGAGTGCCATTTGAAATTGGACCCAATCCATCGATGGGATTACCCCTCGCATCGATGACTCTCCCCAATAACTCTGCTGATACGGGGATACTAGGGACCCCCCCATCATGAATCACAGTGTCCTGGGGCCCGATTCCTTCAATCCCGGATTCCGGAAGTAGGAGAGTTTTATCCCCAGAAAAAGCCACCACCTCCGCATTGGATCGGATGCCGGCGCGAGTCACGATTTCACATTCTGCGCCGACGGGCAGAGAAAGCCCCTCAGCCTCGACGAGAACTCCCGTGACGGCGACCACTCTCCCTTGCACCCTGACGAGTCCTTGCTGGTCAAGGTTTTCCAATGCGGAGAGGAAATTCATCCTGACACCTGTGTGTTTCTGATGAGCGCTGATTCGATGAGATCTAGCTGAGTGTCGATACGAAGATCGACTTGCCCAGTTTCACTCTGAATGCGACACCCACCTCTTTGGATGAACTCTTGCCCAACAACTTCGGCTGCTTCTGCACCCCTAATGCGACGACCGAGCTCTGGAAGGAATTGCACCACTGCTTCCAAATCAGCAGGATGCACTTCAATACACAAACGGCGACGATCTGAGATGCGCTGTACCGCAACCTCGATGTTTTCGAGAACCAATTGTGGTAGCTGATCGAGCTCTCTACGAATGATCCTCTCAGCGATTCCTCTGGATAGCGCAACGGTATCCCTGCGCATCTCTGAAACCGTTTCACGCCATGCACGATCGAAGTCGTCCAGACACTTCGCCAATGTCGCGGGTAATGTGTCGCAAGAATCTCCAAGGATTTCTTTCGCTGCTCTTTCAGTGTTTTCTCGCGCTACACGTCGGCTTTCTTCGAGGCCTTTTTGCAGTCCTTCCTCGTAACCGATCTCATAACCCTGACGTCGCCCTTCCTCAGAACTTGCCTGACGAAGCTCCTGACAAATGACTTCATTTTTTTGACGCGCTTCTTCGGACTTTTTTCGCTCATCTTCCATCCGCTGAATGATGCGCTCGCTCTCGGCTTTACGAGCTTCCTGCAATCTTGCCTTTTGCTGCTCGCCCTCGAGAATCAATCCCCTCTTCAGGTCGTCATAAGCCTCCCTAAGGGCTTCGAGTTCCATCCGAGCGTTGAGAAGATCCTGCTCCTCCACGTGGCCCTCCAATTCGTAGTCGGGTTGGGGATTCGAACTCATCTTCAACTTCTCTTTTCCCGGTCGGCACCCTCACGGTTTTTCGAGATCACGTCAGCCAATGCAGGGTTGGTCGAACGAATGTCCTCGATCACCTTTTGATCGATTTGAGGACGAGTCGGAACGGTGGTCACCAAAACAGGAATATCGTTGCCATTGGCCAGACCCTTGTTGATCAACTCGAAGGCTGCAAAAGCGTCTTCGATTTCCTCTTTTGCGATGGGAGCAACGATTCCGTCTACCAACTCGAAGAGGACACTGCATTCCTCTTCTGTGAGAGCAGTGAAGAAATCTTGACGATTCTCAGAAAGATCAAAAATCATCAGCGCGAGAACACCGCTACCTGGAAGGTTTTCAGCCCCATTGCGTACGATGGCTCTAAGTACTTCGATTCGCTCCTCGAAGGACTTCTGTACGATCTGCTGAACGATGACAGGATCTTCCCCAGGAGTAACTCCTGTGGCAAAACCGTTGCCGGAAGTGAAACTGGGCACCGATCTTTCGACGATTCCTCCGTGAAAACCTTTGATGGAATAACGATTTTCAGCGTCCTTCGGCCCGTCTCTGAACATCAGCACCACAAACAAAAACGACACGAGGGCGAAGAAGAAGATGGTCGAACTCTGGGAACTATTCCCATTTGCGGCCGCTGGAACGAAGAACTCCCGCGAGACCCAAGAGGAATCTGCCAACTGGCCATTGGCTCCGATGAGGTTCACCGGAACAAGCCTGGCAGTAACACTGTCTTCAGGGAAAGTAGCCCTCAAGTGATCTTCCAAATGGATTGCGATATCGCGTGTGATCGACTGAAAACTTTCCTGGGGAGGGATTGAAATCACCGGATCAAAGCTGAGGCGACGCTCGTATTCTTCCCTATCCAAGACAGCGCGAGCGGGCTCACGATCGATAAAGACCGTCACCGCGACATTGCTGATCTCTGGGTTATTCAAATTACTGTTGCCGAACTTCGACTGCGCATTTTGAAGAGCAGTGATGGTGACAACGTCCTCTGGAAGAGGAGCGGTCACGGGGGTCAACTGGATGATGCGATCATTGATTTGCCGAAGCTCAGGAATTACTTCGTCACCGTTGACTGATGCTGGCAGTGTTGGAGCGCCCACATCTACCTGAATACGGAAGCTGTCCAACGGCAGAATGTTGGCCATGAAATCCGCAACCCGGTTCTCAACGATTCCGGCCTTTTGGCGAATGTCCGCTGCCGTAAAGCCTCTATCTACGAAATCGTAACTACGTCCGCTCAAATCAAACATTTGAATGTTGGAGATAGGAATGTCCATCGCAGCGCTGACGTGGGACTTGATCAGCTTGATCATGTCACTACCGAGCCCGATCGACCTTCTGTTTTCTTCCAGCTCGACCTGAACAGTCACCCGATTAAAGCTCGGCGCTCTGTCGAAAGACTGCCTCTCTGTGGCAAGTCTATTTGGAACGATGCTGATGGAATCGATTCCATCGTAGCGTGCGATCTCTGCCTCTGTCGCTTTGATTTTTTTCTCAAGGCGATTGGTAGATCTATTGAAACTCCCAAGGCGGAAGTTGGTCAGATCCGGCAGATTCACTGGTGTAGCTGCAGCTGCAGCTATTGTTGACTCTTGCTCAACCTTCACAAACCTGTCGAGAAATCCGTAGACTTCACTGACTTTATTACTCGGGATTCGAACGACCCCTTCTTCTGTGTATCGGAAATCGATGTTTTCTTCTTCGAGATACTTGACCAACTTGTCACGTTCCTCGCCGACCACATCAATTTCGGAAAGCTCTGTGAATGAGTTTCCATTGAAGAAAAAACTGTAGACCAGAATGACCGTACATAAGGTCAAGATGACTTTCCCGCCTTGACCGAGGTTGTCCCAAACACGTTCGAACTCATAGGTACTGGAGACTCGCTCCGGAGTCTGTCGTCCCGTGTCACCATTCTGCTGTGTCATCCCGTTCCTCTTTCCCGATCTCCGCCTTCAATCGTTGAAGACTCTTCCCCCAGAATCCTGATTTTTTAAAACGGAAAAACGAGGCCTTCTTACACAAGCAGTAGTCGTGCCAAAGCTGTCGAAAATTTTCAGACAGCTGGAACGACCCGATTCAAGGACCGTTTCTCCCTCTTCCTTTGATCGACCGCAAAAAACTTGCTGCTGAGCCGATCACTCTTTGCTCGAATTCGCACACTGGGGTGCGAACCCGAGGAAAGGGTGACACATACTTTATAAAGTGTAAAGCGCAATTTGCGCCCAGAAGTTCCGGTAACGCGATATGCTCGGATCCGATCCCTCGGCGGCCGGTTCCGGGTATTCTGTCGGTGCCTCAAGGCTGGATTTGGGAGTTCCGTGACCTATCTGTTGACCGTGGTCTTTCTGACGCTGTCGATCTCTTTCTTCTGCTCATTGCTCGAAGCCGTGCTTCTCTCTGTCTCCCTTCCCAGTTTGGAAGAAAGGCGGGAAAAGAGCCGCGGGGTCGCTCTGCTCTACCAGCTGAAAAAGGAACGTCTGGATGACGCCCTTGGCGCAATCCTGATTCTGAACACCATCTCCCACACCGCTGGAGCCGCATATGCGGGATATTTGGTCGGCCAACTCTCCCAGGCTTGGGTGGGTGCGTTCTCAGCCATCCTCACTTTTCTGATCTTGACGACTTCAGAGATTATCCCGAAAACGATCGGTGCCGTTCATTCACGGAAATTGTCGGGACTCGTCGGATATTCACTGAAATTGCTCACCATCCTGCTGAAGCCATTCGTCGCATTTACCAGCCGCTTAACCCGGTACTTCGGTGAAATCCGTGGCGAAAATGTCTCCCGTGGCGAAGTGGAAGCGATGATCGATATGGCAGGCAATGAAGGCACACTGGCCCAGCATGAGCAGGCTCTCTACAGAAACATTCTCCGCCTCGATGAGATTCGGGTCGGAGATGTGATGACCCCGAGGACAGTCCTCGTCGATCTGTGGCAGGAATCGACCGTCGAAGATCTTCTTGCAGAAAATCGCCGTGGCAAACTTCCTAGTAGAATCCCCGTGTATGGAAATACCCGGGATGACGTCACCGGCTACATTCTTCTCAGGGAAGTGTTGACCGCAGCATTAGATTCCAATCGGAATTCAGCTTCACTAAACGAATTTCGCCGAGAAATCCGCTTCGTTCCTGAAGTGGCGACTCTTCGGCAAGCCCTTTCGGACCTCACCAGTGGTAAGGATCCGATTGCCATGGTCGCAGACGAGCATGGCGGCACATGCGGAGTGATCACCACCGAGGATCTCTTTGAAACGATTCTCGGAATCGAGGTCGTCGATGAACTGGACCAGGTCACTGACCTCCGAGACTTCGCCCAGTCATTGCGCGAAAAGCGCCTAGCGAGGCTGAGGAAAGAACGAAGTTTTAGAGCCAAAGGGATCGACGAGGGTGCTTCCTGAGCCGGGATCCGTTAACCTGTTCGGGAACCGATTACGGGCGAATCTTTTGTGCTGTAAAAATAAGCCGATAGCGGTGGGGTGGCAGAGTGGTCGATTGCACCGGTTTTGAAAACCGGCGGGGTGTAACAGCTCCCGTGGGTTCGAATCCCACCCCCACCGCCAACTTTATGTGTCTGCCACTATCCATCATGGAAGGCCACAAATGAGAAGCATCATCATCGCGGTCGTCCTGGCTTTCATCTCAGTCCTTGCCTTCATGATTTGGGGAGATTCAGCGATCTCATCACGGGTCAGTGATCTGGAAGGTAAACAAGCTTCCAATGATCAAAACTTTGAAACCATCAGGATCGCTCAAGGCGCGATGGATGATTCACTGAAAAAGAATGTAGAACTCATCGAGAAGAACTCTTCGAAAATCGAAGAGAATCGCGCGCTCCACGACACTCTCTCTGGAAAGTTTGAAGAAACCAGCCAAGCTCACTCCGATCGACTCGATCAACAGAATGAATCTCACCGTGAACTCTTGGAACGAATCGAAGAGCTTCAACAGGCAAAGGCAAAACTCGCCGAAGAACTCAAAAGTACAGAATCCGCAGGGAAATCTGCTGAAGAGGCCAGGTTGGTTTTGGGAAGCAAAATCGAGCGACTCGAATCGATGCTGGACACCCTCAAGAGCACCTTGGGAGATTCGAGAGTTGAAGACGCCAGCGCCATCGAAGCGATGAAGCAACGAATCAGAGACCTGGAACAGCAAGTACGATCGTCAGGTCAGGATCGTATCGATCTCGTCCTTCGACAGGGACAAATGCAAAAACTGATTGAGGAGCTCCTCGATTCACATGACGCATTGCGTCAAGAAGTCGAGATCCTCAAATCACCCCCAACCCCATGATGAAACTTCTTTATATTTCTTCGCATGATCTCTACCCCCTTCGTAGCTCCCCTTTTATATTTAGAGTTTAGCTGTAAATCCAAACAGGAGCTCCCCGAATGACTGTCGATCCTTCCACGATTTCCAAAGCTGAAATCCGCAATCGGTTTATGGAAATTCTCCAGGACAGGATTCTGGTCATCGACGGAGCTACCGGAACCGAACTCCAAGAACTGGATCTGACCGCAGAAGATTTTGGCGGAGAAGATCTAGACGGCTGCAACGAAAATCTCATCCTCACAAGACCGGAAGTGATTCGATCCGTTCACCGTAAATATTTGGAGGCTGGGGCAGACTGCATCGAAACCAACACCTTTGGCGCAACCCCCTTAGTCCTTGATGAATATTCTCTGGGACACCTCGCATTGGAAATTAATGAAGTTGGAGCTCAACTCGCCAGGGCCGAAGCAGATTCTTTCTCTACTGCTGATCGGCCCTGTTGGGTTTTAGGCTCGATGGGGCCTACGACTAAAACTCTCTCTGTCACCGGAGGGATTTCCTTCGACGAGTTGGTCGATAACTTCAGAATCCAGGCTCTTGGGTTGTTACGCGGTGGTGTCGATATTCTGCTTCTCGAAACCGTGCAGGATGGGCTCAATCTGAAAGCTGCCCAAATCGGCATTGAAAAGGCTGAACAGGAACTCGGCTTCGGCAGGCCGGTCGCCATCTCTTGCACCATCGAACCGATGGGAACGATGTTGGCAGGGCAAACCATCGAAGCGTTCTATGCCAGCGTTGAGCACTTCGAACCGATTTTCATCGGCATGAACTGCGCCACAGGCCCAAAGTTCATGACAGACCACCTTCGTACCCTCGCATCCATCTCGGCATTTCCCGTCTCCGTATATCCGAATGCGGGATTACCCAATGCGGATGGCGAGTACGAAGAGACCGCCGAGATTCTCTCGGCAAATCTGAAACCTTTTTTCGACCAGGGTTGGGTCAATGTCGTCGGCGGCTGCTGTGGAACGACGACTTCACACATCGCAGCCATCGCTGAGATCGCAAAAGCTGCCCAACCCCGTGTTATCGAATCAAAAGACACTCTGACGCTGTCAGGCATCGAGGCGGTGGATGTCACAGAAGACACCACTCCTCTAATTGTCGGTGAGCGCACCAATGTGATCGGTAGCCGCAAATTCAAAAAGTTGATCGCCAAGAATGAATTTGAAAAAGCAGCAGAGGTCGGCCGCAAACAAGATCGAGGTGGCGCTCACATCATCGACGTCTGTATGGCAGACCCGGACAGAGAA
>NHDG01000102.1 GCA_002167285.1 Planctomycetia bacterium TMED53 | reverse complement strand
TCTCTGAACTCAATCTTGCCTGCAGCACTTATTCATCACGCTGGACCGTCTCCGGGGAGAAAGCTGGCAGACAGACGGCCACATACTCTGCACCCCCATCCTCAGGGCTGCTGTAACGAACCCACTCTCCGGCACGGGCGATGACTGCCTGGCCCGAACGCACCATTTGCTCTCCACCCTCAAATTCGACACGAAGAGCCCCTTGAAGAACCAGTGTCATCTCATCAAACCGGGGGCGTTGCCCCGGCTCCTGCCACCCTGCCGGTGATACCATGCGAGCAACGCTGGCCGCTTCGTCACCGGTATTGACGCGACCCATATATTCCTCGATGCGCTTCGGCATGTTCCCGACAGATTCGACCACCGTCGGTGACTCCACAAACTCAGGCATTTCTGGCTCCTCCCCATGCGTCTGTCAGCCGCAAATCATAACCGAAGCCCGCTGGCAAAAGACCGGATCTGCTGGCACGATGGAGGCCTGGAGGAACGATGAGCCTGCTGACACTGCTGATCCTGCAACTTTGTCTCACCCCTGCTGTCGTGGATGAGCCCACCTTTGAGGGGCGTACCCATGAAGAGTGGAAAAAACTGATCCTCCCCGGTGTCGAGGATCGCTGGTTGACGATTCCCTGGCACACCAGCCTCCACGAAGGATTGAAAAACTCAGGGCTCGAGGGCAAACCGATGCTGCTGTGGCTGATGAATGGACATCCCCTCGGCTGTACGTGAGGCAACGGTGTGGCGGGCCGGCGGTCCGTCTGGAATGACCCCCGGGTGGTCGAAAAAGCCCGCAACTTCGTACCCGCTACCGATGAGGTCTGGCGCTTGCAGCGACACCCCGATCGGGAATGCCAATTCTTCCGCCAACAGGTTGCCGGTCGTCGCACTCCTATCGGTGGCTCCTGGCAGGGCCTCTACATCTTCAGTCCCTCCGGCAAACTCCTCGCCCGACAAAATACCCTGCAGGCGGACAAGGCTCTCCAGTTGATGGACAAGGGTCTCGAAGCATGGAGACCCCTTCCTGAAGAAGAACGAAATCCAGCGGAGCCGGAACTCTATCTCCCGGACCACCGCTGGGAACTCTTTTATCCCGGCAAGGGTCTGGTCCTGACGAGTACCTCCCGCGATTTTCCTGCAGGAATGGATGACCCCCAGAAGAGAGGTCGCTGGAACCGAGACCACATCTGGTTCCACGATTCAGAACTCGCCGAATGGTTACCCCCAAAATTGGAAGTCGGCGAGTCCACGGAACTGCCGAAATCATTGGCATTGCGTCTCGCACGCTTCCACGTCGTCGACAACATCTCCGGCCAGGAAGGTCCTTTCTCTGACCAGGATATCAAAAAAGCAGAGATCAGAGTGAAAGTCGATCGCGTTGAGAAGGATCAGGTTCACCTGCTGATCACCGGTGATTTCGTCACCAAAAGCGATGGGGTCTACAAGCTGGGTGAAACCGATTGGAAACACTTCCCCAGCAGAACCCGCGGGGTGAATGCAACGATGCACGGTACCGCGATCTGGAACCCGGCGAAGCAAGGGTTTGATCGCTTCGATGCCATTCTCACCGGAACGGTGTGGGGTGGCAGCGGTCTCAATGGCCGCCGCGGGGTCACCGAATCAAAGCCGGCGAAAGTGGCCTGGTGGATGGAACTCTCCGGAGATCAACCTGCGGACCGTCTGCCTCCGGCCTTCGTCGATGTCTATGGCGCAGATTGGATTCTGCCCCCCGGTTCCTGAGCAGACAGCTCAGACAGAAGACCTCACGAGACCGGTTTGACTTCTACGTCGACGACCACCTTGCGGTATTCGAAGTTGTTGCGATCCCGCTGGATGCAGGTGACCCGCGTCGATCCCACCTGAACGGCATGCAGGAGAATGCGCCCGGTATCCGGTTCCGTTTTCGGAATAAGCCACGGGCGTGCCCCCTTCGCGACCGTCCACCAGCGCCCGATCGCAGGAGATGGAAGCCGTAACTCGAGATGACTTCCTACCGTCACTTCCAGCTTCTGGACGGGTGTGTTTTCATTCGAAACCACAGGATCGTGAATCGTGATGCTCTGACAACCAAAGACCAACAGTAGCGAGCCGTATAAAAAACAGACTCTTGTCCAGTGACTCAAAGTCATCTTCGAGCTCTCATTCGATAATGGGGTGTGTGCGGATCAACGACGTCATCATTATGCACGGTAACATTGAATCAGCAAAATCCGGACAGAGTGTGATCAACTGAAGGGGCGTCAATTGGGGACCTGTGACTCTTTACTTTGCGCTCATTCCATGAAAAGGGGCGTCAGGGTGGGAAAGCCCCCCGACGCCCCGATTCAGATCTAAAGTCACTTCGTCAATTCTTGTTGAGCAGTCCACCACCGGTCAAAATCCACGCAGTGGCCAGCCAGGCCGCCCATTGGTCATATGGAAAAAATCCTCCGACAAAGGCTGCCATTATCAGCATCGTGATCACTCCACGAGCATCGACTCCACTGAGTCCTCCNTTGGTGTAAACACCCATGGCCATTCCGGCAACGGTCAGAGCGATGATGGCCTGGGCCCAAAGACCGTTATCTGCCAATGCTCCCGTGGCGATGGCTCCCCAGTCAGGTCCCGTTTCTCCGCCCATTTGTCCGATTCCCGCCATCAAAATTCCGACGATCAGAAANATGACGATNCCTATNANNTTGTCCTGCATCTCGATCCCCCAATTTCTTGNTTCCCACCCNNAGGGTGGCNGNNCGGNNNATCCGACCCTCAACAGTGATCACTTTGGGATCCCACGGCGTCTGGACCCTCAGAGCTTCCCCACCACTGCCATGACCTTAGTTTGGGTTGTTTCCAACTCAGGATTCAAGAATCTCATTCTTCAGCAGCTCGCCGTCAGTATTCCATACAGCCAATAGAGGCCCCATATCGACTGAATATGCAGCGATAGCAATTTTTGCAGGGAAAGACTCGAGGAGAACCTTCTTTGATTATCGGCTCAAAGGGGCCCTTGCCGAGGGGCGATTTCAAAGCCAACTTGGTCANCAACATCATTTTCTGCATCCATTCATTACCTGTACCAAGGAGTCCGCCATGACCCCCATCGCCTTCGGCTTCGTCATCTACTTGGTCGGTCTGATCGTCATCGCTCTGTTGTGCTCCCGATCACATCAGAATCTACCCGACTTCCTCCTCGCCGGCAGACGACTCGGCCCATGGGTTGTCGCCTTCTCAGAGCGCGCCTCCGGTGAAAGTGGCTGGTTGCTGCTCGGCCTCACAGGCCTCGCTTACGCTTCGGGGCTCGGGGATCCCTCGGGAACCAAACTGGAACCCGCTTTTTGGACGATGGTCGGCGGTATCAGCGGACTTTCCTTAGCCTGGTATGTGATCGCCCGTCCACTCCGAGCGAAATCAGAAAAGTATGGAGCGTTGACGATGCCCCGCTTCTTCGAAGCACACCTCGGCGAAAAATCTGGCATCAAAAGCGATCCTACTCTGCGGCTGATCGCCACCTCCATCATCGCTTTCTGTTTCACCTTCTATATCGCCGCCCAGTTCGTGGCCGTTGGAAAAGCCCTCGAAAGCACCTTCGGCTGGAATCAACAGATCGGTGTTCTCATCGGTGGCGCCGTCATCGTTTTTTACACCTTGATGGGTGGATTCCTCGCCGTCGCCTGGACCGATTTCCTGCAAGGGTGGCTGATGCTGATCGCGTTGGTGGTGCTCCCTCTCGTCGCCATGACCCAACTCGGAGGCTGGGGAGAGGTCACCGAAAAGGTCGCCGCGATCGATCCGGAACTTCTGTCCATCACCGGAGGACGCTCGCCGATGCTGCTCTTTTCAGGAATCATCAGCGGATTTGCCATCGGTCTCGGCTACATGGGCCAGCCTCACCTGGCAGTGCGTTACATGAGCATGAAATCCGCTGACGACACCCCACAGGCACGCCGGATCGCCATCGCCTTCGGCTTTTTGACCTACGGGGGAGCCCTGTTGATGGGCATCGTCGCCATCGCCTGGTTTGGCGCTGACGCCTTTGCCGATACGGAAAAGATGATGCCCACACTCGCTCAGGAGGTCTTCCCCGGTTGGCTAGCAGGCTTGGTGATCTGTGGCGCACTGGCGGCGATGATGTCCCCCGCCGATTCGCAACTGCTCGTCACCTCTTCCGCATTCACCGAAGACGTTTACCACCAGGAGATCAACAAGGACGCCAGCGATGAAAAATTGGTCAAAATAGGTCGCTGGGTCACCTTGAGTGTCGGACTTCTGGCGTTTGCCCTCTCAACCCAATCCGGCTCTAGCATCTTCAAGAAGGTCCTCTTCGCCTGGTCCGGCCTCGGATCCGCCTTTGGCCCCCCACTGCTGTTGTGCCTTCACTGGCAGCGAACCACTCGCAACGGAGTTCTCGCCGGCATGGTCACGGGGCTGGTGACGGTCCTCTGCTGGGATAACCTGGGGGCCAATACTGCCCTCTCTGAATCGATCCCAGGATTAAAGCTCTACAGCCTCGTTCCCGGGTTCCTAGTCAGCCTATTGGTCACCATGGGCGTCAGCGCTCTCAGTGGCAAATCAGCGGACCCTGCTCAAGGTACATAAATTCGAACTGATCGAGAACCTTTCAGCCGAATCGGTGTTGGACATCCAGAGTCTCAAGCCATAATTTTGAGTTCCTAAGGAAAGGTGATCCCTATGACCCCCGCTTTCAAAGCTCTCGTAATCCTCGCACTGATTTTGAGTGGCGTATCTTTCTTCTACTCCAGCAACTCTAAAATTCAGGAGCCGGCCCGGCCAATTCAAAAAGTGGCACAGGTCGATACCGCTGCATTGGAAGAAACCCTCAATCAGTTGAGGTCCGAATTGATCACTCTGAACTCGCGCATCGATGCCCTCGAAGCCCCCAACGAGCTGGGAGAATCCCCTGCAGCGAAGAAGGAAAAAGGGGGTTCCAAGGAAGCACTGGTCGGTGAAGCAGCCATCGCTGCAAAAGTGAATGAGGCCGTAGAAAAAGCTCTCGACCAGCAAGGAGTCGAACTGGTTAAAAAGGCCCAGCGCGAAGCGAAGCGGGAGGGCAATCGCGCCGGATTCGACAAGTTTGTCTCCAGCTACGGTGAAGGCTTGCCGCAGGTCTACCAAAGTATCGCCGACAAGATGAACCTCGACCGTAATCGCCAGCAACAATTAGAAGAAACACTGGAAGCTGGCTGGGCTCGGATGGATGAAATGACCGCCCAGCTTTTCAATGACGATCTTGCCCCAGAAGATGAACGAACATTGATGGGTGAAATCAAATCAGTCGGTGGCGAAACGATTCAGGAATTGGGTACACTTCTCAACCCAGGGGAAATGATGCAACTCGGTGAGATCATGATGGCCACCGAGGGAACAGAAAGAATGGGCTGGAGCATCGCTGGAGCCGCCAAGGAAGCTGACGCCGAAGAGGATCGACCGGATGGTTCCCAGTAACGCTCCGATTTATCCTGCAAAAGAAAACGGCGAAACCTTCTTTCGAATCCTGACGCTGTTGGTCATCGGTTTCGCAGCTGTCAATCTTTGGAATAGCCACTCATCGAGGCCTTCTCTGGAGAACTCTTTGACTCCCGAAGTGCCCTCCGTACCTCAAGATTCGGTGGCTACTTTGGTCGAGCTTTCCGAGGAGATCCGCACGGAACTCTTTACCCTTGGACTGCGCCTGGATGTTCTCGAGCAAGGCTCTTCAGAGCTCCCCGTCATCGCTTCCTCCTCTTCTGAAACTGCTGAAGAGTTGGCAAAGCTCCCTAAGGAAACCCAAGCTCTTCCGCCTTTGAGTGGGAAAGAAGCTCAAGCCTTGATGGGCAAAGTCCAACAACAGATCAAGACGGTGGATTCTTCGCTGGGGTGGTCAGACCTCTTACTGCGCCGCCTACACGAGGACAATCCTCTCGGCATGAGCCGTGCGGTCTATCAGGCCCTCAACGAGCGCTTCACCAACTACTATGAAGTTACTCGCGCCATCCGGCAGGAAATCTACGACGTCTGGAGTTCAGATCCTGCCGCGGTCGGGCGCGACCCTCGCCCCATCCTCGCCATGCTCAATGAGATCGAATCGGAGTGGGAATACTTGGATGAAGAACTACAAGAATTCCTCAGCCCCGATGAGTACACCGGCTTCACCCGGCTCGTCAAAACTGCCCAGCGTGAACAAACGGTGATGAGTTATCTCGATCGCCAACAGGAAACCGAACAAGAAGACTAAAGCCTAAGTGAGCCATTCATGCTGAATGTGACCGTGAACATCGGTCAGTCGCTGCTCGCGTCCGCCGAAGAGTTTGGTCAGCCGGGTGTGATCGACCCCCAATAAGTGCAGCATCGTCGCATGCAAATCATGAATCTCGACCGGCTTGTCGATGACGCGGTAACCGAAATCGTCGGTAGCCCCATGGACGTGTCCTCCGCGGATCCCGGCACCCGCCAACCAGATTGAATAGCCGTATGGATTGTGATCGCGGCCATCTCGCCCTTGGGCAAAGGGCGTGCGCCCAAACTCACCCGCCCAAACAACCAAGGTATCCTCCAAAAGACCGCGACGCTTGAGATCGGTCAACAGCGCCCCGATCGGCTGATCGACAGCGCGAGCATTCTTCTCATGCCCATCTTTGAGATTGTTATGCTGATCCCAACGATCGGTTCCGACATAAGGGCAGGTCAACTCAACAAACCGAACCCCCCGCTCGACCAATCGCCGTGCGAGTAAACACTCACGGGCAAAGGTCCGAGTCGGTTCATATTCATGGTCGATTCCGTAGAGCTCCTGAACTTCTTCTGGCTCACCAGAGATATCAGAAAACTCGGGTACCGCAGTTTGCATTCGATAGGCGAGCTCTCCTTGGGCGATGGCCCCTTCGATCGCCTGCGTTCCTCCGGTAGATTCAAGACCGAGATGGTCGAGCCGTGCGAGAAGTTCCAGTTTGCGTCTCTGCCGCTCTTCACCCTCACGAACACGAATATTTGCCAGCGCCTCTTCTTTGGGAAGAACGATGGATCCTTGGTGACTCGCTGGCAAAAAGGCATTGGAGAAACAATCCAATCCCCCCGGTGGGATCAAACCTCCGTTAAGTACGACAAAGCCGGGAAGGTCTTGGTTCAGACTGCCCAATCCATAACTGACCCAAGCCCCCATACTCGGACGACCTGAAAGCCCCAGCCCCGTGTGCAGAAAATAGTTGGCATTGGTGTGCTCACTGAACTTGCTCGTCATCGACTTCACGATCAACAGATCATCCGCATGCCTTGCAACATTCGGAAACAGATCGCTGATTTCATGACCACACTCACCGTAATGGCGGAATTCCCACGGAGAGCGCAAGGTATTGCCAACACTGTTGAACTGAGTGCGCTCCATTTTTTCGGGGAAAGGCTTACCGTCATAGCGAATCAACTCCGGCTTATGATCGAAAGTATCCACCTGACTAGGTCCACCATCCATATAGAGGAAGATGACAGACCGAGCTTTGGCGACAGGATTTTTTCCAGAATCATCTGTGGCGGCCTCGAGTATCGGCGCCAACTGATCCCCCAGAAGAGTGGTAAATGCGAGGGCACCAAATCCGGAGGCGCACTGGGTCAACATTTGCCGACGATCGATCATCGGACGGTGACCACTGCACCCCGTAGAAGAGAAATCTTTGAATAGTGGGGATTCAGCGGACAAAGCGGAACTCCTTCGATTGGAAGAGAACATGGGCCAGATCCACCCAGCTTTCGAGTGTTCCATCGGCAACAAATCTGCGCATCTCTTGGAGTTCATCTTCTTGGGGACTTCTTCCCAATGCCTGTTTCCATGCCAATGTCAATGTGGCGTCGGCGCCGTCTTCCTCTACTTGTCGATGTAACTGCGCACCCCAGTGTTCAGCCTGTTCATGTACGAAAGGAGAATTCATCAAGGCCAACGCCTGAGCTGGCAAGTTCGAACGATCGCGTTTACCGACGGTGGTCGAAGGGAGCGGGAAATCAAAGACTGTGAGGAAAGGATCAAGGAAATTACGGTTCACTGCGAGATAGATGGTTCGACGGCCTCTTCCATCCACAGGGCCACTCTGTCCGGGTCGCCCTCTCCCCGTCAAAAACTCTGTCAGATGAATCGGAATCGGCGGACCACCCCGAGTTGGATCGAGTTTTCCAGAAACGAGAAGTATTCCGTCCCTGATCGCCTCTGCCGGTAAAGTCCTCGGATGAGACCGATGCCAATACTGATTGAGGGGGTCTCGTTCTTCAAACCCTTGCAAAGGTTGTTGTGAATCCATGGCGTAGGTTTGACTCAGGATCAGCTCACGGATCAGATCTCTGCGCGAAGGATTCTGCGACAATCGGGAGGCCAGAAAATCGAGCAAGTCGCGCTGGAGTGGAGCCACTCCCATATGCCCGAGATCATCGGGTGTTGCCGCCAGACCTTCCCCCATCACCCAACCCCAGATGCGGTTGGCTTGAACCCTCCAAAAGAGTGGATTCTCAGAATCACAGATCAAATCCGCTAACTGCAATCGCCCCGATCCCTTTATTTCTGAATCCCATTCCCCTCTGGCAGAGAGTAACTGCAATGACGTTCTTGGAATCAACTCACCGGGGGTCTTCGAGTCACCCCGTATTTGAAGAGAGACATCCCTCCCAATGGGGGCATCGCTACATGCCAAAGCCCAACGTGGATCTGGGATCTGCGATTCTATCTCTTTCCAATCCATGACCGGCTTGATGACCGCTGCATTCCAGGCCCCACCCCAGCGAGAAGGATCGACCAGCCCTTGCTCCACCAATCGTGAAAGCAGGAGGGCGTTCGTTAGCATCTCCTCTGAACCGGTATCCGGGATGAAAGCCTTCGACCAGTCAGGAGATCGCTCAGCTGCAGATGAATCGTCCGATAGCCAAATACGATCGACTGCGACCCAACCCCTCCCATGGTCATGAACTTCGATATGAACGCTGCGTCCTTGGTAGTAACTCAAGTCGAAGACCAAGTGCTGATCTTGCTGGAGACTTTCAACCTTTTTTGAAAGTCCCTCAAAGAGCAGCGCATTGTGCTGATCCATCCAATAGCCTTCGACGCTCAACCTGATTTGACAATCTTCACCACGGGCAACCACATGAAGGAAGTTTTGATCGGCAACAAAGCTTTGTGACAGTGCTGTTCCAACCAATGCCCGGGAGCTCGCACCGGAGTGCAGCACAGCGGTCGAAGTCAACCGAGGTTCACCCATCAGAAGCCAGGTACCTGCAGAAATGGGTTCAAATGCGGGCCCGTCGAGGGTCCATCGTGTACTTCCATCACTAAAGTCATCCAGTATCCGAGAGGTGGCTGGCAACTCCCCCAATCCTGGAGCGGGTTTCATCAGTGCCGGATATGCTTTGGCCCAACGGCGCAGAACGTCTTTATCGAGACTTCTCTTCCGAGCCATCTCATTAATTCTAAATCCCGCTGGGATTCCTGCCGGAGGTTCATCGGTAAGTCGAAAATCCGTGCAACTGATATGACCCCAACCGCCTTGATGTTGGTCCACCACCCGCAACGAAGCGGATTGGCCACTGTACTCGGCGACGTCCCAACGTATCTCTTTGAGACGAGTGCTATTGTTTCCTGTCGCCTCGTGAACCGCTTCCCCATCGATGATCAGTTGAACATAGGCTTCTCCGGGATGACGACCACCTGCGATCAGGAATGAGAGATACTCCCGATCGATCACAAACTCATCGCTGACCAGCTGCCCCTGACGTCGATCACTGACTCCAGAATTTTCATCGGGACGTCGATCGTGACTGGTCGCAAGATGCTCCCCTAGGAGTCCATCGCGAAACTCTTCAGGGAGTTCATCCCTAGTATGTGGAGTTGCTCCGAAAGCATCTCCGGTAACAGTCCAGCCATCCCAACCCGAAGAAAAATCCCATAAAAGCCGGTCACTTCTTTGGTCTTCTGCCAACTCTTGGGGACCTTCATGAAGATCCTTGGCCGCGCTCAAAAGTTCTGGTAGCGGTAAGCTCTTCTGAAACTCGATGCTCTGTTCGATGCCTTCTCTGAATCGCTCTCGTACCGGATCGAGTTGATCCGTCAACTGTTCGATTTGCCCGACTTCGTCAATAGGGTGCAAAACCCTGCGAGTAGAACGAACAATCCCTGAGAGAGCTGTCCAGTCTGACTGTCCGATGGCATCAAATTTGTGATCGTGACAACGAGCACATGAAACCGTGGCTCCGAGAAAAGCACGCGAGATCACATCAATTTGGTTATCGACTCGGTCGAGAGTGTCCGCGAGAACATCCACAGGGCCATGTGTCGCCTGGGAGAGCCACCACCAGCCGGTAGCACGATTTGAGCGCGCTTCACCCTCCAACAAATCCCCAGCAATTTGCTGAGTCACGAATTCGTCGATGGGAAGATCATTTGCGATCGCGTCGATCACCCAATCACGATATTCGAATGCCGGGCCGGCATAATAATCAAACTCATGACCATGGCTCTCCGCATAGCGCATCAAATCGAGCCAATGACGAGCGAAGTGCTCAGCGTGCGCCTGGCTTGCCAAAAGCTCATCAACGATTTTCTCCCGTGCAGCAAGGCTGCTGTCTTTCAAAAACGCGTCGATCTGAGAATTCGTCGGCGGTAAACCCGTGAGATCATAGAAAACCCTACGCAACCAAGAGTGAGGGGCTGCCGGCGGTGCGGGGGGAACCAACTGCTGTTCCTCAAGTCCAGCGAGGATGAAATTGTCGAGGGCTTGTAGAGACCACTCTTCGTCATCAACTTTAGGGAACTCTGGATCTTCCAAAGGATTCCATGACCAGTGCCCCTGATACGCAGCCCCTTCCTCGATCCACTGCCGAACGATGGCAACCTCAGCCTCAGTGAGTTCTGGATGGCCCTCCGGTGGCATCGGGTCGAACTCATCGGTGAGACGTTGCATGAGAAGACTCTGATCTGGCTTTTCAGGAAGAATGATCTGTAATCCATCACTTCCGATAGAAAACAAACCCGAGCGTCGATCTAGACGAAGCTCTGCCTTGCGGGTGGCCGCCTCCGGGCCATGGCAAGGGAAACAGCTGCGCGTCAGGATGGGGCGCACCTGGCGTTCAAAATCAACACGATCAGGGGAGACTGAAGGCTCCGAAAACCCGATCACGAAGAAGGATAGAAGCGGCAATATCGAATGACTCAACATAACGGGATGCTATCCTGAGGTAGTCTGTGAATCCACAACCCTGATTCCGGCCGAAGTAGAGAAGAGAGGACGCAGGATGAACACCTCCCAGGATGATTCGCGACTTGTCGTCCCCGGCTCCACCATTCTGATTGTGTTTCTAACCCTTGCAATCGTGATTCCGCTGGTCAGTTATCGTATGGCCCAAAGCCTAGTAACGCCCCAAGTCTACGAGCTCGAGATCTCAGAGGTTGAAGGCAAAGTATCGCGAACATGGCGTTCCGGAGTCTGGCAATACCGTGTGATCTTGACGCCCTCGACTCCGGCAACTGAGGGTAAAGCTGAGATTCCCGGCTCCATCTCAGTGGGCTACGAGCGGATTGCTAGTGAGGGTGAAACTGAGATCGACGTCCCCAAAAACCAATACATCAAAGCCGTGACCTTCGATGTCGATCAAATAAACGATGTCATCTTTCTCGATTCGGACGGTGATAGTTGTCACACCATCATCGTTTGGGGTGATCGAAAAAATCCTGAAGAGATTCACAGTGTCGTTGGATTCGACTTGGTGAAAACTCCTGGTACGGATTTCCCATGGGAAGTCGTCACCTTCAATCTCTCAAAAATTCCTGATCACCTTTCTACCGGATATTCCGGCGGAGATATCGTCGAACGTCAAAGTGAACTGTTGGTGAGACGCTTTCCTGTTCGGGCAGCGGGAGCACCAGAAGGTACCGAGATGTCGATGATTTGGGATTTCAGAGATCGCCACTGGACCAGAGATCCTCGAAACGACAAGTAAGTTGCCAATCCTGCCCCAAACGCGACAATCATGGCCAAGGGTGGCCTAAATCTTGGGAAAATGATTCAATTCATTGAGTGAATGGCAGTTTGAATCCAGTGACAGTCTCAAACTGGTGAAACCAAGGAGTTCCATGATCGATCCGCAACCCAGTCGTCCACGTCGAAATCGCGCTTCCGCAGCGATGCGAGATCTGATGCGTGAAGTCCAGGTTCTTAAGTCTGATCTGATCTACCCCATCTTTGTTCGTGAAGGGGATGGCATCTCGGAAGAGATCAGCACCATGCCCGGAATCCATCGCCATTCACTCGATCATCTTGTGCGTCACTTGGATGAAGTCGTTCCTTTGGGGATTCGAGCCGTGGCTTTGTTTCCTGTTTTGGGAGATGAACATAAAGATCGTACCGCTAGCGAATCGGTCCGCGAAGACGGCCTCATGCAAAACAGCATACGTGAACTCAAAGAACGATTCCCTGAACTCCTCGTCATCACTGACGTCGCCATGGATCCCTATTCCAGCGATGGCCACGACGGACTCGTCGATGACAACGGCGTGATTCTCAATGATGAAACTTTGCCAATCTTGGCAGCGATGGCCGTTAGTCAGGCTCAAGCCGGGGCAGATATCGTCGCACCGTCCGACATGATGGATGGGAGAGTCGCTGTGATTCGCGATGCCCTCGACGATGCCGGCTTCACAGGTGTGTCCATCTGTTCCTATTCCGCCAAATATGCTTCTGCTTACTATGGGCCTTTCCGTGATGCTCTCGATTCAGCACCACGAAGCGGCGATAAGAAGACTTATCAAATGGACCCCGCAAATCTCAATGAAGCACTGCGTGAAGTAGAGCTCGATATCGACGAAGGTGCAGACATCGTGATGGTGAAACCAGCGGGCCCATACCTGGATGTCATTTCAGAGATCGCAGGGATTTCTCCGGTTCCGATTGCTGCCTACCAAGTCAGCGGGGAATACTCGATGATCAAGTACGCAAGTCAAGCTGGGGCCATCGATGAAGAAGCTGCCATCCTTGAATCACTAACTGCGATCAAAAGAGCTGGAGCAGACATGATCTTCACCTACTTCGCTCCGAGCGCCGCAAAGTTACTCTCCTAAAGACCCAAAAAATGAGCCCCCGCCGTGAGAGTTTCACGACAAGAGGCTCAAAAGATGGGATCAAATTTGCTCAGTGGTCAGTTGCAGGCATTCAATGGAAGATCGCAACTCAATCCGCCCACAGTCTGATCTTGTCCGCAATAACCTGAAGGCATCGGGTAATCCCCCCCCATGCCAAACATAACATTGAGGCTCAAGATCGCGTCTACGATTGATACGGTCTCACTGTCATCCGTGTCCATAGCCATGAGGCAACGCTCTTCGCCGCCAACAAACAGGTACCGAAGAATAAAGATAGAATCCGCCAAGTTTATTGTTGCGCTCATATCTGCATCTCCACGGAAGAACTGACCATCATTAATGATCACTCCGGGAACCCCAAACGGTGTGGAGTCAGTGGATACCACAACGCTTTGCAACGATACCTTTGACCCTGCCAACCAGCCAAATGAGTACTCAAAGGCGCCATTTCCGGCAGCGAGCTGGAAAGGAATCTCCTCAATAAAGTCTATTCCATCTATTTGACCTGTGATGTTGACAGCTGCAGAACCGGTAACAAGCTCACCCAGTTCATTCGTCACTCCGAAGATCACAAACTCTGCCTCACCTCCAGCTTCACCCTTAATCTGAAAAATGGCGGTATCTAGCGACGAGTTGTCAGGAACGCTATCGGATACGAGGTAAGCCTCAACCTGGCTTTCCTCACTCCCAATAATCAGCCCTGGAACGGCGAATACTTCTCCCAAGTCATCAAGTAGGGAAACGCCCCCCGGTTGCAACTCGATAGTGGTTCCTGCGGGCAAGCCGAGATCAAGATTTACTTCTGCCATGCCATTAATCACCGGAATCTCAAAAGAGGCATCGAATGCCACGCCATCCACGAGGACCGATACCAGTGCGACAGCATTGACACCGTCAACCACAACACCGGCAGCATTGACGTCGTAGATGTGTAACTTCACATTTCCTGTGAACTCATTCTCTAGGCGAACATAGCTATTGACCTCATCAAAGGACCAATCTCCATCATCGCTGTCCTGAATTAGTCCAGCCTTGACCTGCCTGGCAATAGCGACACCAGGAATCAAGCCCTCGCGAGCAATAATTCCAGGAACAGCGAATACCTGTCCCGTATCATCAGCCAGTATAGCCGCGCCGATCTCTATGAGATCTCCGTCACTGTAATTAAGCTCCCAATCCTCGTCGACTTCGCCGTCTTCAACGGTGAAAACAAGATCAATCAGCTCTTCCACTCCGTTAAGTGTCACATTGACTAACAACTGGCCACTGCCATTGACCAGCATGTCCCCCATGTAGACTTCTTCGACTTTAAGCTTTATCCGGCCATCGTCACGAATCTCAAGACGGCCCTTTTCATCGAAGTACCAATCTCCTTCATCGTGATCATTGACTAGGTAGCTTTTGAACTTGTATTCCTCGCCGTTGGTAACTAAGCCCGGTACGGCAAAAACGGAGCCTTCGGCATCTGCCACTGATACATTGCTAACTTCTAAGGTGTCGCTTGGGCTTAACCCCAGTGAAAAAATGTTGAAACTAGAGCCATCGACGATATCGAAGCTCTGATTACTGCTAAATACTTCTCCATTTACAAAGCCTGAAATATTGAGCAAAGCTCCTGATATATTCGCGGCAACTCCTGCATCCTGGACACCGTATAGGGACAATTCGATTAATCCGCCGGCGTTATAATCGACTTTGACACCACTCTCTAGTTCACCCCCTTCATTAGGAAGAACTGAGAGATCCCCGTCGTCAAAGTCCCCAATCAAACTGGATCTAAACTTATTCGCACGGACTCCACTATTGTCGTCGTCACTTGCGGATACAGCAGCTGAACAACAAATCACGAGTAAGATCACCAAAATATTCCTCATACAACTTCCCCATTCTCTCGTACACATGAGTGATCAGCTGAAAAGACGTGTCCTGATTTACCCCTGATCGCTCAAACCTGGAATAGCCGGGTGATTCATCCACGAGGACAAGTCCGGCGTTGTGACTTAGCAAGCAACAGCTATTCCAATCGCGCCGAAAATTTTATAAAGAATCTCGACTGCTTAATAACAGGCGATAGCTTCAGGTTAGGTTTTTCAATGACAAGGATCCTAGAGACGGACGTCTTAAATCCTATTCAGTGGGTGGCGCCCCTCAGCCAAACCAAAATTTGGGTTGGCACCTGATTAGGACTTCCACAGCCCAAGTAGCGCTCACCGCTCAAGGCCATCGATGGTGGATCTAATTCAAGAAATCAATCCAGCGGCAAAATTGATTTAGCGACTGAAGAGATTTTCTTCACCCCATTGCTGTAGATAAGGCTTGATCCTGAGCTTGCGAGCAGTGTTCTCAGAAGACATGTAACGGATCTTTCCGAAAATAGGTCGTTCCGGCCCCCATGCTCTGTCGTACCTACCCAAACACCAAGTGATACCGCTGTAGGAGTTGGGGTCTCTGCCATCGAGCGCCCAGCGGTTGTTGAGATGAACCATCACTTCCAAAGCATCCTTAGGGTGGGGACTCCATTCAAGAATCTTTTTCCCCCAGAGCATTCGGAGATAATTGTGAATCAATCCTTCACCTTTAAGTTGGCGTTGTGCAGCATTCCAAATCTCATCATGAGTTTCCGCGGCCTCCAGCTGCTCCAATGAATAGGTGACCGGGCGAAGATCACCTGCGTGCTCCTCCATGGTTTTCCGAGCCCATTCCGGGAGTGAACTCCAACTATCGACCTCTTCATGGTAGTGACAATAGTTCAACCCTAGCTCTCTCCATGTAATCAACTGATCGATGAACGCGTCGCCATTTTCGCCAGCGTCAGCTTCGGTCGCTTCTTGATAAATCTCTTGGGAAGAAATGTGCCCAAAGTGGAGATACGGACTCAGCGTGCTCGTAGCCACTCGATCAGGATGATTCCGATCTTCACCGTACCGATCCAAAATATTCTCAACGAAGCTGGCGAGCCTCCTTGAGGCCTCCACGGACCCTCCCGGGTGAATCCTAACTTCGGCTACTTCCTGATCGATGGGTAACTCTGATATCCACTTTGCTGGCTCAGATAGCTCATCGATGCTGACCGGATTCCAGGTCGATAAGATTTCAGAATCTACCGCAATCCCACCCGATAATCCCTTGAGTGGATCAGCACTTGAAAAATGCTCCAAATGCTCATGCAAATTTTTCTGATGCCAGTTTCTGAAGTGAAATGCCCTCGAAAATACTTTGGGTACTTTACTAACCGGAAGGAGTCCTGCTCCGTCAACTGCCTCCATGTGAACTTCGGATTGCCGCCCTGCTGCCTCAACAATTTTCGGGGTGATGAAACATGGCCAATCATCAGTGACTACCACACACGCATTTCGTGATAGGGCTTTGATCAATCCCTTCCCTGCTCCGGGTTCACGCTCAACGTATGGATAGTACTCAACTCCTGCGACAGACGAAAAACTGTGGTTATCCAGCATTCCTGCGCTGATAAATGAATGGAAACGAGCACTCGCCCAGCGATGGCCAAGACCTAAAGCCTCGCAGATCAATAAGGGTTTGTTCAGAAACTTTGCCCAAGCAACGGATCGATCGAGTGCATGGTTAAATCGACATCTGCGAGCGGTGGTCATCCAGTGAAGAATGTACTCCCCGTCACGATTCACCGCTTTGTCATTGACGATTCGGACTCTACACGTTTTATCTTCGGGGTACTCGGGAAGAGTCACCCCTCTTGCCCCTCGGAGGCGGCGGAGCCTGCAGGAAAATGCTCGGCGACGAGCCCTCTGGATATCGAGACCAACTCACTGATGTTATTTCCGATCAAAACGTATGGATCCCGGTTGAGTCGTAATCGATGAATCTGCGATCCCCCGACGATCAAAAATGTTTTTTGATTTCGAAGCTCACGTGCCAGATCCTTGATTTCATTCCTCAAGATGTGTGCTTTTTTAAGATGGCTGATACTGATCCATGCAATGATGGGCTTGACCTTCTTAGCCTCATCCAACAACGCTTCTAATGGCAAGTTGGGGCCAAGATTGATCGCAGAAAATCCCTCAGCTCGCAGTGCTGTAGAAACCATAGCAGTGGGAAGAGTGTAAGGATCTCCAGGAGCTGCCGCCCCTATTGCAGTTCCTTTAGTGAACACCCTAGGCAGTCGAAAGCGAAGATCTGCAATCACTTGTAAGCAAATATCATGGGCCCGATGCTCAATGGTGATTCCAGAGACGTCGTCATGCCAAAGGAGGCCTATTTTTGCCATCGCTGGCTGAATACCCTCATCAAAAATTTCATGAAGAGGCTGCCCATCGAGGTAACTATTCAGAACTAATGATCGGACTGCAGTTTCATCGCCTGCATGCAATGCGTAATAAAGCTTGTCGGCTGAACTGAGGTCCTCTTCCGATGACTCGATGGAAAAATCGCTAATCCCGAGTAAATCAGGTTTGACGACGGTAACCCCTGACTCGCGGATGAAGCGAAGTGCTTCCTCCAGCAAGATTCTGCGGTGTCCTCCCGCTGTCTTTTCGACATTGAGAAGCCCTTTGTCGGCCCAACGCTTGAGGCTGGATTGGCTGACGCCGATCGCTTCTCCGAGAGTT
>NHDG01000101.1 GCA_002167285.1 Planctomycetia bacterium TMED53 | reverse complement strand
TCAACGAGAGCCGTAGGCGTAATCTCGATGCCTGCAAGTGCCAATCCGGAACCCGGGGCAATGGTATTGCCCTCAAACGGAGCACTCGCGTCCACAACGCAACCAATCGTGAATCCGTCGTCGAAAATCTCCGAAATGAAGAGCTCGGCGCCGGCACCGGTGGTGGCAGATGCTGCTGAAATGTCCGTAACGTCACAGAGGGAACCGTCAAATTCCACTGCGGCAACATAGCCTTCGGTCTGGGCACTGCTGTCCAGGGTCAGGCTCATGCTTGTGGAAGCAGTTCCCTGAGTGGAAGCATTACTCAGATTCATAGACTGACCACCTGCGACGACAAAACTCGTACACAGAATGGCACAAACGAAAATGGTGAACGTGCTCAGGGGAGCACACGATTTGGAGAGATTCATGATCTCCTCCCTCTGGAATAAAGTCCTCATGGGGGTCACACCTCTAACCACCCTCTGAACCAGACAAAAGGGCAGCAATAAACAATGAATAACAAAGCCTAATAAGACCGAATCTGATGAGGGATAAGTCCTCTGTTTCAGTCTTCACGGATAATCAAACAATCGCCATGTCAATATGTCAAGCATGATCCAACGTGTTTGTTTATTCAGCACAAAAACATTCATCATGTCTGTCAGTTATGACAGGTAAGCCACTCCCAGATATCTCCAATTGACGACTAAAGGCCCAATAAACCCACAAAAACGAGGATGAGAATGGAGGCCGCCCGGGGCGCCCAGGAACTTGTCAGCCCTCAAGGAGGTTATACAAATAGGCGATGAGCGGGTTATACAGCCACCCAGAGGTGCGAAAGAGCATTTCCGTGGGCTCGTGCCCGTATCGAGAACAGGAGCTCAAGAGGACCTGTGCTTCCCCTCTATGGAGTCTCCCTGTCAGGATCAGCCTGTTGTGGGCTCTTTAAGTGCAGAGAAAAGCTCCCTGAACCCGGGCGAATCCTCAAAATGAGCAAATAAAAAAACTCCGCCGGGCCATGCCCGACGGAGTTCAGAAGTCAGTATGAAGGTCAGCAGGTCTTCAGGACTTGGCTGAATCGTCGCTTTCCTCGGATTCTTCAGAAGCACTTTCTTCTTCTGCAGCCTCCTCTGCCGGAGACTCCGCCTCAACTGCGGGCTCAGAATCGGAGCCTTCTGACTCCGTACCTTCCGATTCGACGGAGGCTTCCGTTTCCAGGGCCTGGTCTTCTGAGGTCACCTCAGAAACTGGTTCGGCGGCGGCTGAATCAGCCGTTCCCTTGGCCCGGCGATCACCCTCCGGGTACTCGTCGTCTTCCCGAACGAATCCCAGATAGGCGCGGATGGCGGCATCTCCGAGCCTCGGCTTAACCATGCGAAGGATGCGGGTGTATCCACCCGGTCTCTCCTGGTAGTAAGGACCGATTTCATCGAAGAGCACCTGCACCACTTCACGATCACCGATCTCGGCCATCGCACGGCGAATGTTGTGAACTGTTTTCTCTTTGGCCAGCGTGATCATCTTCTCAACCTTTGGCTGAATGAACTTGGCTTTGGAGCGAGTGGTCACGATGTGACCCTTGCCCTTCCACTCGATGATCATGGCACGAATCAGATTCCGGCTCAGAGCCTTGCGGTGGCTACTGTTTCGGTTCAGTTTTTTCCCGGCAACTCTATGTCGCATCGCTCAACTCCCTGGGACTTACCCGTTGACCTGTCCCAGCTCAAGATTCATGTCTACCAACTTGGCTTTCAACTCGTCCAGAGAGGTCTGGCCGAAGTTGCGGATCCGCAGAAGATCGTCCTCACGCATCCGTAACAACTCCCTCAGCGTGGAAATGTTCATCGACTCAAGGCAATTCGAGGCCCTGACCGAGAGCTCCAACTGGGAAATCGGCATATCGAGCATCGCCCTCAACTCTTCATCTTCCGCATCCGGAAGAGTGATCTCAGGCAGACGCGGCTGCAACACCTCGGATCCCAGTTCGAAGTACTTGACGACAGGCGTCAGGTGCTTGCGCAGGATCTTCCCAGCCTCAACCAGCACACTTTCAGGGTCGATCGTGCCGTTGGTCCAGACTTCGAGGATCAATTTGTCGTAGTTGGTCAGCTGACCCACACGAGTCGCTTCCACGTGGTAGCGAACCCGTGTCACCGGAGAGAAGGTCGAATCGAGCCAAATGTGGCCGATTTCGGATTTCCCTTCGGAGTTTTCAGCGGCAGTCACGTACCCGCGACCGATGCGGGCCTTCATGACGGCGCGGAACTCGACATCCGAGGTCAAGGTGGCAATCACCTGATCCGGATTGTGAATCACCACGTCATCACCGTGCTCAATATCGCCCGCAGTGATCGTGCCTTTGCCCGATTTGCGAATCGTCATTTCCGCTTCATGAACACCACGAAGCTCGACCAGTACCTGCTTGAAATTCAGTACTACGTGGGCGATGTCCTCCAGGACACCTTCCTTGGTCGAATACTCGTGATCCACACCTTCAATTTGAACCTGCACCAGTGCTGCACCCTCGATGGAGGAGAGCAGGACTCGACGCAGACTGTTTCCAATGGTGTGTCCGTAACCCCTTTCAAAGGGTTCGATGACGAAGTTTCCGTAACCGGAATGCTTCGTTTCAGCATCACACTCGACCCGATTCGGCAATTCGAATTCACGCCAGCGTACGCGCATCGACATGGACAGGGCTCCCTTCTCACACGGCGGCCAGAGCTCGAGGGCCCCCCACCGGCAAGTCATTCATTTCAGGACTTCGGTTCTCTATCGAGAACTGAACTCGACAATGTACGCCTCGTTAATCGGAATCGAGACGTCTTCTCTTGCGGGCAGTCTGTTGACAGTGCCCTTCAACTCCTTGGCCTCCAGAGTCAGCCACTCGGGGGCACTTCTCCCCTGCAAGGCATCCAACCTCTCTCTGGCCAAGGACTCGCTCTTCTTCCGGGTCTTGGGAGCGACCACGTCACCCACTTTGACCAGATGGGAAGAAGCATCGATCTTCTTGCCGTTCACCGTCACGTGACCGTGTGCCACGAACTGTCGTGCCTGTGCACGGCTGTCTGCGAAGCCCAACTGGTACACCACATTGTCGAGCCTTCTTTCGAGAAGGATCAGCAGGTTTGCACCGGTGTTGCCTTTCAGGCGATCGGCTTCAGCGAAGTACTTTCTGAACTGGCGCTCGAGAACGCCGTAAATGCGCTTGGCCTTCTGCTTCTCACGAAGACGAACTCCGTATTCAGAAGGACGGCCGCGGCGGAAACCATGCATTCCCGGGGGATATGCACGCTTGGCCACTGCACATTTTGCTGTGTGACAGCGCTGCCCCTTGAGATAGAGACGTTCTCCATCCCGGCGGCAAAGACGACATTTGGGTCCGAGGGTACGTGCCATGATTCTCCTCCTCAGACTCTCCGGCGCTTGCGCGGCCGGCATCCGTTGTGGGGTAATGGTGTCACATCTTCGATCGCGATGATTTCCAGTCCACTCGACTGGATCGCGCGAATCGCGGATTCGCGACCAGGGCCAGGGCCCTTGACCTTGAGATCCACCTGGGTCATCCCCATCTTCTTGGCCAACGCTGCGCAGTTTTCGGCAGCTCTTTGAGCTGCGAAGGGCGTCGATTTACGACTACCCTTGTAACCAACACTGCCACCACTCTGACTCATGAGGGAATTCCCCTCAGGGTCGGAAATGGAAACGATCGTGTTATTGAAGGTCGATTTAATGTGAACGATTCCTCTGGAAACGTTTCTGCGAACCTTCTTTTTCGTTGCTTTCGCCAACGCAAAATCTCCGATCCGGGTGGATTTCTATTTCTTCTTCTTGGCCACGGTCCTGGCAGGCCCCTTGCGGGTTCTGGCGTTGGTCCGGGTATTTTGACCGCGAACAGGCAAACCTCGGCGATGGCGCATGCCGCGATAGCATGCGATATCTTTCAAGCGAGTGATGTTCTGCTGTACCTGGCGACGCAGTTCCCCTTCAACAGTGAAGGAATTCTGAATCACGGTAGTGATACGGCTGACCTCATCCTCACTCAGATCACGCGCCTTGATCTCCGGCTGAACACCAGAGGCCTTGCAGATCTCCTGAGCCACATGCGGACCGATCCCGTAGATGTAAGTCAACGCCACATGGACGCGCTTGTTTGCCGGGATGTCGACACCTTGTATTCTTGGCATCGCCTGAAACCTGTTCCTTACCTATCAACGACCTATCAAGGTCGCTGAACTAATCATTTTCCTTGACGCTGTTTGTGACGGGGATTTGTACAAATGATGCGAAGCACTCCGTTACGACGGATCAACTTGCAGTTCTCACAAATCCGACGAACTGACGCACGGACTTTCATGACGTCCCCTACTCCAATCGACCCAAAGGTCGCGGGATTCGAACGATTCGGTTAACAACTTTTGTTGCCGCTGCACTGTTGTTAAAGCTGGACTGCGCATGCCAGCGCACAAAAGTGCTCGTTCAAAATCCGGTCACAGCAAATTATTAATCAGGGGAAGGCGTTCGACGTTCGTCGCCTCGCACACAACCCAAAACCTTCAACCCATCCAAACCATCATCCAGCTGCATCAAAAACAGGCGCGCAAGCAGCCCAAAGCCGCCCCGTTGAAACTCCAACGGGCGGACACTGACCCCGGAAAAACCCCATACCGCGTGCAAATTCTGCCCGCTTTCATGGGTTATCCGAGGGGCGAATTGCACTCCGGATGACACGATGGGAAGCGGGGAATATACCGAGTCCGGCGTGCCATCGTCAACCGCATCCCCTGAATTCCACAAGATTTCGGAGAATTTGAGCAAATTAGCTCAAAGCGGAATTGACCCCTACTGGCCCACTGCCTCTGGCAAAGGTGGCCAAGATTCACCCGGTCCCAAAGTCAGAACCCGGGGCCCTTCCGCCGTGATGGCAACGGTATGCTCACAATGGGCCGAGACCTGGCCGTCCTTGGTCACCACTGTCCAGCCATCCTTCAGGGTTTTGACCCCTGCTCCACCGCCGTTGACCATCGGCTCAATGGCGAGGACGAGGCCCTCACGCAGTTCAAAATCCCGCTTTTCCAGGTCTGGGGAGACGAAATTCGGCACTTGGGGCTCTTCATGCATATTTCGGCCGATTCCATGGCCAACAAACTCTCTCACCAATCCAAGCCCTGAAGCCTCGATCACCTCTTCGATCCCCGAAATTAGCCCACAAAGGGTGTTTCCGGGGACTGCGCCCTCAATTCCACGAGCCAAGGCCGCCCGGCACACCGTCAATACGTTGAGAGTTTCTTCAGCGGGCTCTCCGACGAGGAAGGATCTGGCCGAATCTCCACAAAATCCACTCGATTCGATCCCGATATCGATGGAGACCAGATCCCCTGATTTCAACTGGCGGCTACCGGGAATTCCATGAACCACCTCCTCATTGACGGAGATGCAACTGTGAGCAGGAAACCCGTGATACCCAAGAAAGAGTGCTTTGCCGCCGAGATCAAGAATGCTGTCACGGACTGCGTCATCGATCTCCTGGGTCGTCACACCCGGTTCAATCATCGGTGCAATTTTTTGAAAGGTGCGTGCGACCATCTCACCGGCCTCGGCCATCAGATCGATCTCACGTGCGGATTTGTATTGTATCAATCTCAGCCAGCCTAGTTCAGAGCAGATCGAAGCGCCACGCCCACCTCATCGATAGGGGCTGCTCCGTCGAGGACCACCAATTGATCCTTGCTTCGATAGTGATCAACGAGGGGTCCGGTTTCCCGGTGATAAACTTCGAGGCGATTCAATATCGCCTCTTCGACATCATCGCTGCGCTGGTAGATTTCGCACTCCCCACCGGCATCGCACTGTCCCTGTTCGGGAACGGGAGCAAATTCAATGTGAAAAGTACTACCACACGTCTTGCAAGTTCGACGCCCACTGAGGCGACGAACCAACTCAGATTCTGCACATTCAAAGTAGATGACGTGATCCAAAGAATCCCCAATCTCTTGAAGGAGAGATTGAAGAGCTTCCCCTTGCTGAAGATTCCTGGGATAGCCGTCGAGGAGCCAGCCACTGCGAGCATCTTCCTCTGCCAATCGATCACGAACCAATTGCAAAACCACGGAGTCGGGAACCAGCTCCCCTGCATCCATGAACTTTTTGGCTTCAAGCCCCGTTGGCGTTTCTCTTTCAAGAGCATCTCTGAGGATGGCCCCAGTCGAGATGTGAGGAATGCCGAGATCTTGGGCAAGCCCAGCAGCCTGAGTCCCCTTGCCGACGCCCGGAGGGCCGAGGAATACCAGGCGACTCATGACTAGACCCCTGCCCCAGATTTTTTCCGCTTCGGCGAAACAAAGCCTTCGTACTGACGCGCAAGCAACTGAGCTTCAATTTTATCGACGAGATCGAGTGCAACACCGACGACGATCAACAAGCCAGTACCGCCGAGCATTCCACTGACGAAGAAGTTGACGCTCAGGGTATCGGTGACGATCTGCGGAATCAGTGCGATCACCGCGAGGAAAACGGCTCCGGCGAGAGTGATCCGCGAGAAGACCTGTTGCAGGTATTCTGCGGTTCTGCGGCCGGGACGAATTCCTGGGATGAATGACCCGTACTCCTTCATATTCTCCGACATCTCCACCGGGTTGTAGTAGAGAGAGGTCCAGAAGTAGGTGAAGAAGCCGATCATCAGTACGTAAATCATCATGTACCAGAAGGTACCTGGAGCGACCAAGTCTGCGACACCCTGGGTACTTTCAAAGTTGGCGAAAATCACTCCAGGGATGATCAAAAGAGACTGGGCAAAGATGATCGGAAGCACACCAGCGCTATTGACCTTAATCGGCATGTAGTGACGCTGACTGCCAGTGCCACGAACGGTACGAGCATTTTGAATCGGAATTCTGCGCTGCCCCTTCGTGATGAACACCACTCCTGCGGTGACAGCAAAAAAGAGTACCAGCAAAGAAACCATCTTGAGGATGAAGAAGGGTCTTCCATCCAAATCCAAGCCCTGCCATTGAGCGGAGAAATCTTGAATACTCGCGGGAATCACGGCGACAATTCCGGCCATGATGATCAGCGAGATTCCGTTTCCGATACCGTTCTCGGTGATCTTCTCTCCGAGCCACATCAAGAAAAGGGTTCCACCGGTCAAAACGAGGACTTGCAACAAGCCCATTCCAAATCCGCCAGTAGAAAGAGCTTGGCCACCACCACTCGCCGGACTGGAAACCCAGAAGACGACGAACAATGACTGAATCAAGCACAAACCAACGGTTGAGTAGCGGGTCCAGCGGGCGATGACTTTACGTCCCGACTCCCCTTCTTTCTGCAATTCTTCCAACTTCGGGAACACTTTAGTCATCAGCGAGAAGATAATCGACGCACTGATATAGGGCATGATTCCAAGGGAGAAGATGGTCGCCTGAGAGAGCGCACCTCCGGTGAGCAAGCTGGTCATACTGATGAAGTTCAGCAAACCACTGCTCTCATTCTGCGACTCGGTCATCGTAGTGATCAGATTCACATCGACCCCTGGGAGGTAGATGAAGAAACCAATCCGATAGACCGCCAGCGCACCCAAAGTGAACATGATCCTCTGACGGAGATCAGGAATAGCTAAAATTGTTCCGATGGCCTTGAACATGAACTCCCCTAGACAGTCTTGGCTTCCCCGCCACACTTCTCAATCTGAGCCTGTGCAGACTTACTGAAACGTGCGGCCTCAACGATCAACTTCTTCTCCAGTGTACCGGAACCGAGAACCTTGAGGCGTGAATGCTTCTTTTTCACCAGTCCATTATCGGCCAAGAAGTCGATGTTCACCTTCTCCACACCCTCTGCTACCAGATTCAGGTCGCCGACATTGATGATGTCGTAGGAGACACGGAAGTTGACGTTGCTGAATCCTCTCTTCGGTAAACGCTGGAAAAGAGGAGTTTGTCCCCCCTCAAAGCCCCGTTTACGGCTGAATCCAGATCTAGAACGCTGGCCGTTCATACCCCTGCCAGCGGTCTTACCGCCACCTGCAGCATGACCACGGCCGACGCGCCTGCGGCTCTTATACTTATCGGAACGATGGTTCAGTTCGTAGAGGTTCATACGAGATTGACTCCCCTCAACTTGGCAACCTGTTCGCGGGAACGCATGCGCCCGAGCCCCTCGAGAGTGGCCTTGACCACATTCAATGGGTTGTTGCTACCGTACTGTTTCGTCAGCACGTCCTGAACTCCCAAACACTCGAGAACTGCACGGCCAGAGGCACCGGCGATAACGCCCGTACCCGGAGAAGCCGGAATCAGTTTAATTTTGGCAGTTCCGGAAACACCGACAACTTCATGCGGAATGGTGGTCCCCTTCAATTCGATGGTGACCAGGTTCGCACGAGCATCCTTGAAAGCTTTTTCAAGCGCGCTTTGCACTTCTTTAGCTTTACCGAATCCGATTCCGACCTTGCCCTTTTTGTCCCCGAGAACAACGAGAGCACTGAAGGACATGCGACGTCCACCTTTGACGGTTGCAGCCACGCGGTTGATTTTGACCACGCGCTCTTCAAGGCGCGGACCCTCATCTTCTTCGCGACCACGTCCGCGACCACGACCTCTGCCGCCACCACGACCGCCACGGCCACCGCGGCCACCACCTTGACGGTTGTTACCGCCGCGTCCGCCGCGACCACCTTCGGTATTCTCCGAAGCGGCAGCTTCAGGTTTCTCGGCTGCTGCACCCTTGTTCTGCTCAGCAGGAGTTTCAGCAGCAGGAGTTTCCGGGTTTTCCGCTGGCTTGTTTTCTTCTTCAGACATACTTAAACCTTGATGCCTTCCTTGCGGAGTGTCTCTGCGAGAGCCTCAATCCGCCCATGGTACTTGTAGCCATTACGATCGAAGGCAAGGGTATCGACACCCTTTTCCTTGAGTCGACTGGCGAGAAGAGCACCCACCGCTTCCGCACCCTTGATGTTGCCAGTGGAACCAGACGCGCTGATTTCTTTCAACTGACTGGATGCACTGGCGATCGTGACTCCAGAGAAGTCGTCGATCACTTGGCAGTAGATATGTTTGGCACTGCGGAAAACGGTCAGCCTTGGACGACTGGCAGTTCCGGAGACCTTTTTTCGAATGTGGCGTTTCCTGCGAAGGCGACGCACGGTCTTTTTCTTGATTGCTTTCATCGTGCTTTACCTCCCTATGCCCCGAAGCTCTTGGCTTGCTTGCGGCGAACAACTTCATCCTTGTAACGGATCCCTTTGCCCTTGTATGGCTCAGGCTTGCGCACGGCGCGAATGTTGGCCGCAAACTGGCCCACCGCTTGCTTATCCGGTCCTGAGATCACGATCTTTGTGTTCTCCGGGCATTCACACTTGATGCCCTCAGGAACCTGAAAATCTACCGGGTGGCAAAAGCCAATGGCGAGCACCAACTTGGAGCCCTGAATCTTGGCATTGTAACCGACACCGACGATCTCTAACTCTTTGCTGAATCCCTGAGTCACACCGTGAATCATGTTTTGCAACAGCTGGCGTGACGTTCCGTGCATCGCACGGGCGATACGCTCTTCTGAATTGCGCGCGACATTGATCGAATCATCCGCAACAGCGACTTCGATGGTCGGATGAACCGGCAATGAGAGCTCACCTTTGGGTCCCTTGACGTTGACGGCATCGCCGTTCACTTCAACGGTGACTCCAGAAGGGATCGGAAGAGGGCGTTTTCCAAGTCTTGACATGGCAACCCCCCTAATAGACCCGACAAATCAGCTCGCCACCGACATTCTGCTGGCGTGCTTCGTTGTCACTGAGAATCCCGTGGGAGGTCGATACCACCATGATGCCCTGACCATCCCGAACGACGGGGAGCTCAGCAACAGAGCTGTAGACCCGGCAACCCGGACGGGATACCCGATCGATACGCCGGATGACAGTCTCACCTTCAGGGCCATACTTGAGATCGACGATGAGCTCCTTGGAGGGGATATCACCTTCGATTCTGTAGTCCTCGATGAAACCCTCACGCTTCAGCGTATTGAGGATCTGCTCCTTGATACGGGAAAAGGGTGCCCGGACAGATTTACGTCCTAGCACATTAACATTGCGAATCCTGGTCAAAAGATCCGCAACAGGATCAGTCATACTCACTAGAATCCTCCGCTCCTGACGCGACGTGCGCGCTGGTCAGCCATGGAAAAAATGTACGAACTACCAGCTAGCCTTGCGAACACCTGGAATCTCACCTCTGGAAGCCAAGTTCCTGAAGCAGATCCGACAGATGCCGAACTTGCGGTAGTAAGCACGCGGCCGCCCACAAAGGCGACACCGGTTGTAAGCCCGAGACGAAAACTTGGGCTCAAGTCTCTGTTTATTGATGAGGGCTTTTCTTGCCAAAGCCTCTACCTCACTTTTTCTTGAACGGGAAGCCAAACTCCGACAGGAGGAACTGTGACTTCTCGTCATCCGAGTTACTAAATGTAATACAAATATTCATACCCTGAAGAAACTCGACGTCATCCGCGCGCAGCTCGGGGAAGACCAACTGATCAGTCAAACCCATCGAGTAATTGCCGCGGCCATCGAATGCGGTGGCGGACACTCCCCGGAAATCTCGAACACGGGGAAGGACCACTGAGATCAGGCGGTCGAGGAACTCGTACATGCGATCACCACGAAGGGTCACCTTGCAGCCGATTCCATTGCCCTCACGAAGCTTGAAGTTTGCGATCGACTTCTTCGCTTGGGTTGCCACTGGGCGCTGACCTGTAATCTGCGCCAACTCACCCACCGCTTCGGTGATGCGCTTCTTGTTTTCGAGCGCTCTACCGACACCACGATTCACGACGATCTTCTCCAAACGAGGGGTCTGCATCACGTTACCGATGCTAAACTGCTCCCGCGCTTTTGGGGCGATCGTTTCGTTGTAGAGTGTTTTCAATCTTGCCATTGTCTTATTTCGTTTCCGGATCAGACCGGTTCTCCGCTGCGAGTCGAAACTCGCACCTTTTTGCCATTTCCGTCCACTTGCATGCGCACACGTGTGGGCTTGCCATCCTTAGGATCGACCAGCATCACATTGCTGATATCGAGACCAGACTCCAACTGGATCCGACCTCCCTGTGGATGCTTCTGGCTCTTGCGCAAGTGCTTGTAGACCATGTTCAAACCCTGGACGGTCACTCGCCCGGTGCCCAAATCGACCCGTAGCACTTTTCCGCGCTTGCCTTTTTCGGCACCGCTGATCACCTCTACGGTGTCTCCGCTTTTAAGCCGCGCCATTGCCTTGCCTCTCTCTCGCCTCAAACCACTTCGGGTGCGAGGCTGATGATTTTCATGTAGTTCTTTTGACGAAGTTCCCGGGCCACCGCTCCGAAAATACGGGTCCCCTTGGGGTTTCCATCCTTATCGACGACGACGAGCGCGTTGCGATCAAATTTCACATACGAGCCATCGCGACGGCGAATCGTCTTCTTCGTACGCACGATCACACCACGGATCACTGATCCGGGTTTGATGTCACTGGAAGGCAACGCCTTCTTGACAGAACAGACGATGACATCTCCAACGTCAGCAAACTTGCGCTTACTTCCGCCAAGGACTTTGATGCACATCACTTTCTTGGCACCACTGTTGTCAGCAACATCGAGTTGTGTCTGCATTTGAATCATGACTGGGTCTCCTCGATCTCAAGTGCAGTCTCCTGAGGAGAGATGGCACCGTCACGTGGAGCCATGCGCACGATTCTCTTGAGGCCCCAGCGCTTCAACTTAGAAAGTGGACGCCGCTGCTCGATTTCGACCAAATCTCCCACCGCAGCTTCTTGAGCTTCGTCATGCGCGTAGTACTTCGTGTGCTTGCGAATGAACTTGCGGTATTTCTTATGTTGGACCAAACGCTCGACCTTGATGACGAGAGTCTTTTCCATCGAACTGCTGACCACGGTTCCGATGACGCACCGGAGCTTCTTTTCGGCCGCAGTGTTCTCGTTGTTCTCGTTACTCATTCTGACTCCTGCTCAACGGAGCGTGTCTTTTCGAGTGCTCTCTCTCGGAGAACTGTCTTCATGCGAGCGATATCACGACGCATTTCGCGAATCTCGCCGGCACGCTGAACCTCTTCATTGGCCGCCTTCAGGCGGATCTGAAACAGACTTGCATTGCGCTTGTTGATCTCGATGACCAAGTCTTCATTAGGTAATTGGCGAACTTCTTTGACATTCATACCGTTGGCCTCCTGTGCACCATTCGAGTTCCGACAGCCAACTTGTGCGCCACCCTATTGAAGGCAACACGTGCGGTGGCTTCCGGAGCACCCTGCACTTCGTAGAGGACCTGCCCTGGACGCACCACTGCAGCCCAGAACTCAGGTTCACCTTTACCCTTACCCATCCGCGTCTCTGCGGGGGTCGAAGTCACCGGCTTGTCGGGGAAGATCCGAATATGGACCTTGCCAGAACCAGCCAGTGTACGGTTACAAGCGATACGCCCAGCTTCGATCTGCTTGGCGGTCACCCAACCGGCCTCGGTGGCCACGATTCCGAACTCACCGATGTGGACGAAGTTGCCACGAGTCGCATTGCCCTTGACCCGTCCACGGTGGACTTTTCTACGCTTTACGCGCTTTGGCATCATTGCCATGGCGCCCGCCGCCTTTCCGATTCTTGCCTTGCATCACCTCACCGCGATAAATCCAAGTTTTCACGCCGATGATGCCGTAGGTCGTTTTCGCCTCTGCAAATCCGTAGTCCACATCCGCTCTCATGGTGGAGAGAGGAATGCTGCCTTCGGAGGTTTGCTCAGTACGGGCAATTTCAGCACCGCCGAGACGACCGGAGATCATGATCTTCACACCCTTCGCACCGGATTCCATCGTCACACGAGAAGTCTGTTTCATGATCCGACGGAACGGCATTCTTCTACGCAACTGGTCAGCGATACTCTCCGCAACCAACTGGGCATTACTATCAGGGTTTTGGACCTCGACGATGTTCAGGTGTACGTCAATTTCCGACCCGACAATTCGTGCAAGATCTTCCTTCAACTGCTCAACCTTGACTCCACGCTTTCCGATCACCACACCGGGCCTTGCCGCGTGAAGGTGAACGGTCAACTTGTTGCCACTGCGTTCGATTTCGATCTCAGGAACACCCGCTGAATAGAACTCGTGCTTGACGAAGTTGCGGATCTGCTGATCTTGAACCAGTTGATCACCGAAATCTTTCTTGGAGGCGTACCACCGTGAAGACCAGTTGCGGGTGATTCCCAGCCGAAGACTCGTTGGTCTGACCTTATGACCCATGCTTACTGCCCCTTCTTTTTACCGAGGCTGATGTTGATATGAGAAGTGCGCTTGAGGATGGGGTATGCCATTCCTCGAGCACGGGGGCGCCAACGCTTCATCGTTGGTCCCTCATTGACAGTAGCCTGCACGACCACCAGATTCTCTGGATCTGCGCCACCCTCCTGCACGGCATTGGCCAGCGCAGACTTGATGACCTTAGCGATCATCGGAGCAGCACGACGGTTGCTGAACTTCAGCATATCCAATGCGCTCTCGACGGGCATGCTGCGAACCTGGTCTACCACGTAGCGAGCCTTGCGCGCCGTGATCCGGGCGTATCTGTGACTCGCCCTGTATTGCGTTACCATCGGTTCCTCACCTCCGGGATCATGCCGCCCATTGGGCGACTCCCGCTATCTGTTATTACTTGCCGTGACTACCCAATTTACGTGTAATGCTGAACTCGCCGAGCTTGTGTCCAACCATATTTTCGGTGACCTGCACCGGCTTGAACTCCTTGCCATTGTGGACAAGGAAAGTCTGACCGATGAACTCCGGACTGATCGTGCAGGCGCGAGCCCACGTCTTGATCGGCTCGGTGGATCCCGACTCGATGTTTTTCTGAACCTTCTTCATCAACTTGAGGTCGACGTAAGGTCCTTTTTTCAGTGATCTACCCATCGTTATTTCTTCTTCCGATGACGCACGATGCTCTTGTTGCTGGCCTT
>NHDG01000100.1 GCA_002167285.1 Planctomycetia bacterium TMED53 | reverse complement strand
TGCGGGCTCTTGCTGTGTTGCCTGAAATGGTTCTTACAGGCGGACGTATTCGAACTCGACAGCCTGACCATTAATTCCCCTTGAAGGCGGGGCGATCCAGTTGGCCATTTTTCCCGGTTCGGTGACGGGGTGCATGATCGACTTCAGGTAGTCATTGTCCTCGGTATTCAGCATCCAGATGTGCATGTTGGCGCGGAACTCTTCCTCAGTGATGAGGTTTCCTTCCGGATCGAAGTGGTGATCGGAATAAATTCCCTGTGCTCGATGGAATCGGCGGTTCGGCAACTTGAAGCGAGTGTCGAGTCCGCTCTTCTCAAGAGTGCGATTCCATTTGCGAAGAGCCCTTTCGCAGTCGGCGATGTATTCCTCGCGGAGCACTTCATTGAGTGTATTCCGGTAGGGCATCTCTTCCTCGACGACCACGCCATTCTTGACGATGGGGATTACCTTGATGCCGTCCTTCATGATGTGATCTTCGTAGCGGCCCGGCTCCTTGAAGCGGCCCTTGAGGCCTTCTCCAAAGAAGTTGGCTGCGTTGGAGGAGATCTCGCCACCGAAGAGATCGAGACTGTAGCTGAACCAGTAGTTGATAGATCTCTGGATCATGTCCAGCGGAATACCGCCGGCAGTTTCCGCCTGACCGTCTGTTTCCTTGGTCAACTCAGCGCTTCGTTTGATGATTCGGTCGATCCCGGTCTCACCCACGAAGAGGTGGTGGGCTTCCTCGGTCAGCATGAACTCGCAGGTTCTCGCCAAAGGCTCAAATCCACTTTCTGCCAGCGAGGCCAACTGGAACTTGCCATCGCGGTCGGTGAAGTGGGTGAAGCTGAAGAAGGAGAGCCAGTGGTCACAAGGCTCGTTGAAAGCATTGAGAATCCTCGGCTTGTCCTCGTCACCACTGCGGCGGCTAAGCAACTCTTCCGCCTCGTCGCGACCGTCCTTGCCAAAGAACCGGAAGAGCAGGTAGACCATCGCCCACAGGTGGCGACCTTCTTCCACATTGACCTGGAAAAGGTTACGCATGTCGTAGAGGGACGGTGCAATGCTGCCCAGGTATCTTTGCTGCTCCACAGACGCGGGCTCGGTATCCGCCTGGGTCACGATGATGCGGCGGAGGTTTCCGCGGTATTCACCGGGAATCTCTTTCCAGGTCGGCTTGCCGTAGTGGTCGCCAAAGCCGATGGTGCGTTGGCTGTCACCATCGGGAGCGAGGAAAATACCCCAGCGGTAGTCGGGCATTTTGACGTAGTCAAAGTTGGCCCAGCCACCCGCTTCCACGGAGACGGCGGTCCGCAGGTAGATATCTTTCGACTGGAAACCGACAGGTCCCATGTCATTCCACCACTCCATGTAGAGGGGCAGCCAATGCTCCAGAGCGCGCTGCAAACGCTTGTCGCTCGAGAGATCGACGTTATTCGGAATCTTGCCGTTCTGATCTACCTTGCTCATGTAAGTCCCCCGTTCAAACCCTGTCCCATGCGAACTCCGGTCTCTCCGGGCGTCCGTACAGGGTCAAGGCTCCATTCGGTCCAGTTGCATTGGGTCTGATGAAAATCCAGTTTTGCCATGCGCTCAAACGACCGAAGACTTTGCTTTCCATATTCTCCGGTCCAGCGAATCTCAGATTGGCTTCCATGCCGGTGAGGGAGTCGGGCGAAAGACTGACTCGCTCATCGATGGCCACGGGAACCATGTCTTCAAAATCAAATTCGTCAAGGGCCTCGGTAATCAGGCCCATTTCCTCGGCGTCTGTGGCGTCCAGGCGATCAAAATTGCCCTGACTGTTGGCGCAGAGTTCTTCTTCGCCGAGGAGTCGGCAAGCGTGACGGGTGATGCCGGTCGTCATCGGCAGCAGTCCCTCATTCATCGGTGAACGCTGAATCTCGATCCCGTCTTCGTCCAGCATGTAGAGGCGATCGCAGGCGAGGGCCAGTTCGAGAAGAGATCCACCGAAGCAGGATCCGTTCTCGATCAACGCAAAGAAACTGCAGGAGGTTCTTTCGACACGCTGGATCACGTGGCTCATCAGGTAGGTGATTTGGTCGACGAGCCAGTCTCCCTGATGATTGATGAGGATCTGATCCCACGCCTTGATGTCGTCCAGATTGCCCTGGGTGCTCAGCAACACCAGGCCGGTGTCGTGACGATTCACCCTCAAATCGAGGATGGCGTCTTCCAGCTCCCGGGCAAATTTCAGTGGCCAGAACTGGTCACCAGCGGCATGAATCTCTTCAAAGGTGGAAGGGGCACCTTCTGCGGAAGGAACCTGAATCTCCAGCTTGGCAGTGCGACGATCATTTTCGTAGGTGACGTTCAAGGTGGAGTACTTGCGAACGTTATCTTCATCGACGAAGGGGATCTCACCCAGAGCGATACCCTTGCGGTCAGCACGACCGGGGCGTTGCTCCCTGTGGGATACGAGATGTTCTGCAAGTTTGTCATTGAACTTGGACTTGGGAGCGATGGCATCGACCAGTCTCCAGTTGAGGGCTTTCTTGCCCTTGAAGCCCTCGGCAAGGGTACAGAAGACGTCGGCACGATCACGGCGGACCTTGCGTTTGTCGACGAGACGGGTCAGGCCTCCGGTACCGGGAAGCACTCCAAGAAGGGGTGTCTCCGGGAGACTGACGGCACTGTTTCCATCGTCGACGAGCCAGATCTCCTCGCAGGCGAGAGCCAATTCGTATCCACCTCCGGCACAGGGGCCAGTGATGGCGCAAACGGTCGCAACATCCGCTTGTTCTGCCCAGTCTTCCAGTTCGCACCGGGTCTCGTTGGTGAACTTGCAGAAGTTCACTTTCCAGCCGTGAGTGGAAACTCCGAGCATATGGATGTTGGCGCCCGCACAGAAGACCTGTTCATGGGCACTGCTGACCACCAGAGAGGTGATCTCCGGGTGTTCGAAGCGCAGTCTGCGGACGATGTCTGCCAACTCGATGTCGACTCCCAGATCGTAGGAGTTCAACTTCAGTTCGTAGCCTTCTCTGAGGGGGTGATTCGGGTTCACATTCATGTTGACCCGCATCTCCTGCCCATTTTTCTCGATCTGCCAATGACGGTACTGAGACGGGTGGGTCTGCAGGGAAATGTTGTCCATGGCGTGGTCCCTTTCCTGGTCCATGTCCATTTGGTCATTGCCCGGAGACATCGCCGGGGTCATCCCACTTTGGAGGGACGAATCGGGCGTAGTCTGTTGTCCGGCGCCTCCCGTTTGGGCGGAATCCGGATTTCCGGTCGTAGACCCCCCATCCTGCATGAATGGGACATGGGTGGCAACCTTTACGGTCGCCTCGGAGGCGGGATTCTTGGACATGCTCTGGTGATACGATTTGCTGGAGGCGATGGGTAGCCTTGGGATATGATTCAGGACCGTTGGCCGGAGGTTTTTCTGGCCGGGAAAGGATGGATTCGCGCCATGCGGCGAACCCTTCTGCATTCAAAAATACACCGTGCAACGGTCACTGGGGCAGACCTCGATTACGAGGGCAGTGTCTCCATCGATACCGATCTGCTGGAGGCTGCAGACATTCTGCCGGGCCAGCAGGTGCACATATGGAACATCACCCGGGGAACCCGGATCGTGACCTACGCCCTGCCCGGTGAAGCGGGCTCCGGAACCATTTGTATCAATGGGGCCGCAGCTCACCAAAACGAGCCGGGGGATCTGGTCATCATCGCCAGTTGGGTGGAATTGGAAGACGCCGAGGCCCGGGAGTACAAATCTCGGGTAGTGAGGGTCGATTCCGAGAACCGGATCACCGGTTCAGAGGCAGAAATTCCAGGACCATCCAAACCGTATCAGCGTGAGGCAGATCTCCAGAGCTGATCGAACCGATCCCGACAGGGTCTCCGCTCAAAACCGGAGGAGGGGGCAAGTGGATTCACAGGACCAAAAGGCGGGAGAGCACCAGCAGGTGTTCCGTCTTCTCAACGTCAATGGCGAACCTCACCAGACAGGATTCTCTGTCCATCACTCCCTGTTGGAAGTGTTGCGGGAGCAGTTGAATCTCACCGGAACCAAGCATGGCTGCGAATTGGGGGAGTGCGGAACCTGCACCGTCCTCATCGACGGTCAGCCGGTACTCAGTTGTCTGGAACTGGCGGCCGAGTGTGAGGGCCGCGAAATCACCACCGTCGAAGGCATGATGAACGGCAATGATCTACATCCCCTACAGGAGGCGTTCGCAGATTTGGGGGCTGCCCAGTGCGGTTACTGCACTCCGGGCATCCTCGTGACCGCCAAGGCGCTGTTGGAAGAAAATCCTGAGCCGACCCGTGATGAAATCGTCGCCGCACTGGCAGGGAACCTGTGTCGCTGTACCGGCTACCACAAGATCCTTGAGGGGATTGAGTGGGCCGCCGCCAAAATGCGCGGCGACAATGATTACACCCCTCCGAGGGAAGCGATTTACGGAGATCCTTTGCCGGGAGAGGGGGGCTCTCATGCATGAACCCCTGGATCCCTCCAAGAAGCAGGATCAGCGTAAGTCTCCGACCGGGCGTGATTTCAATCTGGTCGGCAAGCCGTTCAGGCGCGTCGACGGCCGCGCCAAGGTCACCGGTCAGACCCGCTTTGCCGACGATCTCAGTTTTCCGCGCATGGTTCACATGAAGTTGGTGCGTTCGACGGTTCCTCACGCACGCATCGTCGATATCGATCTCTCCGAAGCGGAGAAGATGCCGGGGGTCCTCGGGTTCCTGACCGGTGAATCGATGCCGAATCCCTTTGGAATCCTGCCGGTGAGTCAGGACGAGCACGCCCTTTGTGTCGACAAGGTGCGCTTCGTCGGGGACCCGGTGGTAGCGGTTGCCGCTCTCACTGAAGAGCAGGCCTACGAAGCCTCCCTCGCCGTCAAGGTTGAGTACGAATCTCTTGAGACCATCGCCACGGTCGAGGAAGCGGTCGCCACTCCGGAACCGCGGATTCACGACTATGGGGATGAAGGCAACCTGCACAAAAAGTTGTCGATGCAGTTCGGCGATACCGACGCCGGCTTTGAGGAAGCGGATGAGATCTTCGAGGACGTCATGTACTTCGAGGGCAATACTCACCTGCCGATGGAGCAGCACGCGACTGTGGCTCTCACCGAAGAGGTGGATCGGGTGACCGTCTACTCTTCCACGCAGACCCCGCACTACCTGCATCGCTCACTGACCAAGGTCCTCGAGTTGCCCGCTTCGCGGATTCGCGTCATCGCCTGTCCCAATGGCGGTGGTTTCGGCGGCAAGAGTGACCCCTTCAATCACGAGGTCTGCGCCGCCAAGATGGCGCTGAAACTGGGACGCCCAGTCAAGATCAGTCTCTCCCGTGAAGAGGTCTTCTATTGCCACCGCGGACGTCACCCGGTGCTCATGAAGATCCGCACCGGGGTCAAGAAGGACGGCACCTTGACCTCCCAGCATCTGCAGACCGCCCTCGACGGAGGGGCTTACGGTAGCTACGGGGTGGCGAGCACTTACTACACTGGTGCTCTGCAGACGGTGACCTACAACCTTCCCAAGTATCGCTTCGACAGTATCCGTGCCTTCACTAACAAGGCTCCTTGTGGTCCCAAGCGTGGACACGGTACTCCGCAGCCGCGCTTCGCCTTTGAAGTGCACCTCGACAAGATCGCCCACAGCCTGGGACTCGATCCGGCGGAGATGCGCATGCAGCAGCTGGTGCCTGCCGACAGTGTGACCTCGAACTGGCTCAAGGTTGGTTCGATGGGTCTCGGCAAATGCATCGAGGCGGTGGTCGAGGGCAGTGGCTGGAAAGAGCGCCACGGAAACCTGCCGGAAGGACACGGACTGGGTCTCGCCTGCGGTTCTTACCTCAGTGGCGCCGGCCTTCCCATCTACTGGAATCACATGCCCCAGTCGGGGGTGCAGCTGCAACTGGATCGATCCGGGGGTGTCGCACTCTTCTGTGGGGAAACCGAGATTGGCCAAGGGTCCGATTCGGTGGTCGCAGCGATCACCGCAGAGGTCCTCGGCATCGATCTCAAAGATATCCGCCTCTGTGTCGCGGATACGGATCTGACCCCCGTCGATCTCGGCAGCTACTCCTCGCGAGTCACTTTGATGGCGGGCAATGCGGCGTTACAGGCCGCAGAGCGCGCCCGTGATCTGGTCGCCAAGGGTGCTGCGAAAAAATTGGACGTTCCCGCCAAGGAATTGGTCTTCGCAGAGGGCCGAGTCTTCCACGGTGAGAATCCGGAAGTTGGAATGACCTGGCAGGAAGCGGTGATCGAGGCGGAATCCCGTTTCGGCACCCTGGGAACCACCGGTAGTTACATCCCGCCGCGCTCTCCGGGGCGCTACCGCGGAGCCGGTGTCGGTCCCTCGCCGGCCTACAGTTACAGTGCCGCCGTCGTCGAGACCCGTGTGGATCCTGAGACAGGAGTCTACCGCGTCGAGCATGTGTGGATGGCGCACGATGTGGGTCAGTGCATCAACCCGGCCTTGGTGATGGGGCAGATCGAGGGCAGTGTCTACATGGGCCTCGGTGAGGCGATGATGGAAGAACAGGTCTACCGTCGTTTGCCGAAGAAGCGCTCCAATGCTCTCGTGCACAAGCACCCGTCGATGCTCGAATACAAGAGCCCGACCTTTGCCGACATGCCGGGAGTGACCTCCTACATCATCGAAGACCCCGATCCGAATGGACCCTTCGGGGCCAAGGAAGTGGGGCAGGGACCGCTGTTGCCGATGATGCCGGCGGTGGCCAACTCCATCTTCGACGCGGTCGGCGTTCGGGTCGATCAAGTGCCGATTGCTCCGCACATGATTCGCCAGGCGATCGAGGCGCGTGACAAGGGCAAGGAAGCACGCTTCGGTCCGAAGAAGTTTCCTGAAGTCGATTTTGGAACACCCCTGCGTGTGCCGACCCCCGAAGAGGGCGGTGACGGCAAGGCGATCAACATCGAGGAGGCTGGAGTCCGCGATGGCACCGGCACCATGACCGAACGCAAGGACGCCGTGAAGGGAGGGGAGTGATGCTGAGACTTCCCGCATTCCAGTTCCATGCTCCTGAAACCGCTGCTGAGGCCGCACGCATTCTTGCAGAAGATCCGGCCAACACCCGCGTCGTCGCCGGGGGCACCGATCTGTGGCCCAACATGAAGCGTCGCCACCAGGGAGCGAAGACCATCGTTTCCCTGCGTTCCATCCCCGAGATGAGCGGCATTTGCGTTGACGACGATGGCGGCGTGATCATCGGCGCAACGACGACCCTCGACAGCATCACCCGCAATGAGATGATGCAGGAGAAGTACCCGGCACTGGTCAAAGCCATCGCTAGCATCTCGAGCCCGGTGTTGCGCAATACTGGGACCATCGGCGGCAACCTGTGCCTCGATACCCGCTGTACTTACTACAACCAGAATGAAGAGTGGCGTCGCAGCATCTCCTACTGCATGAAGGCAGAGGGAGAAGTGTGCTGGGTCGCTCCGAGCAGTCCCCGTTGCTGGGCGGTTTCCAGTGGTGATTCGGTGCCGATGCTGTGTGCTCTCGGAGCTGAGATCACCCTGCAATCCACCGAGGGGGAGCGAGTCGTGCCGTTGGCAGAGCTCTTCAACGATGACGGCATACACTATCTGACCAAGCGTCCAGATGAGATTCTCACTCGTGTTCGGGTTCCGGCACCATCTGGTGAGCGCGCCGGCTGGTGGAAACTGCGTCGACGCGGTTCCATCGATTACGGGGTGTTGAGTGTGGCCGTGGCCGGCTGGTGCGCTGCCACGTGCTTGACGTCACAGCCACAACAGGCTCGCCTAGCGCAACAACCTTC
>NHDG01000099.1 GCA_002167285.1 Planctomycetia bacterium TMED53 | reverse complement strand
GTAGACAGCGACGGGAAAGAGATTGCGATCAGCGCTGAGTTGGCGACTGATTTCAAGGGTTTCAAGGCCACAGAAGACACCAAGAAGTTCGAGGCGAAGTTCGAGAGGAAGTCGGGGCAAAAGGCCGTGGAACGTGATAGCGTCACGAATGCCAGCCTGAAACAGGTGCTGAGTGGCACCGTCAATGTAGAATCGATATCACCGGCGGTGTTCGACGACCCGTATGTGATACCATGGGTCGACCTGTACTGCGGCGCTGGTGGTGTTGGGCATGGCTCTGTGAGGCGCATGGGCAAGTTCATCTTGGTCTGTGTGCTCGCCGTTGACTCAAACGAGCGGTGTTGTCAAGCTCACCGATTGAGCCATCCCGAAGTGCCTATCGTGCAGCACACCATCGGCTCGTGGACGCAAGTCTACGAGTTGATCGAGAAACATCTGCCAGAGCGATACTGGCATAAGCTGTGGGTTCATGCCTCGAATCCATGCAACAGAGCCTCAACTCAAAATGGAACCAATCGTGATCTCGACCAAGCCGAGGCCGACACCAGGTGGCTGATCGGCTGTCTGAACAGAATATCACCGGCGGTATGGACGATTGAAAATGTACCGCCGCTGTACCATCGGATGAGGGCAATTGCGCCATGCGCTAAAGTGGTGAAGATGCAGCAGCACTGCAGCATCTGCCAACCGCGGAAGCGCATGCTGCTCTCGAACATCGAACTGAAGCTGCCGACGAACGAGGAGACGAGCCCGACGCTACACCAAGTGCTCGGGCCACATAAAGGTTGGCATCCTGATGAGCCGCTGCTGCAGAGAGACGCGTGGAGTGACCACAAGTCGACTCATGCGCCATCATACATTGTGACTGGTGGTGCGCAGTACGCGGGAGCCAAGTCGCTGGGCGACTTTAGTGTCAAGCACTTGCTCGATTGGCGAGACAAAGCGGCACTGCAATCGTTCACCAACACGAAGCAGCTGTGCTTCCCGGAAGGCATCGGGGAGCAAGCCAAGAAGCAGATGGTTGGCAACATGATTCCGCCAGCTTTTGCTAAACAGCTCTGCATTGCGGCGCTGCAACCCATTCAGCAGACCATTCTCGAGCGAGAGCTCGATTCGAGTCTGAGGTTGCTCGCCCGCATGAGTGATGACGCCGATCGGCTGCACGACGACGACGTCGTGAGCCCCAGCGTCGTCAGCAACACGACCGAGAAAGACGACGAAGAGCCGCCAAACGCGGTGAGGCGCAAGGCGCCAGTCGATTGCAAGGCCACTGCACATTCGCAGCTCGAGTGCACACTCGACCGCGGGCGCCATGGTCGATGGGACTTTCACCCTCGACTGGGATGGCGACCTGGGAGCACCGACTGGAGTCAAGTGGCACGAGAAGTAGAAGAGAAGCCGTGGCTCATCATTCCGGAGCCGCCCAAACTCGACGAGTCACAGAAGTCGTGGCACAATCGCAACACGCAGTACAGACTACGATGTGAGCAATGGTGGAAGGAGCGCTGGGAGATGTCTGGGGAGGACAAGGCGCCACATCGAGATACGTACATCCAGAACGTGCGGAAACGGGGCACGCCGAGAGGCAGGCAGATGAGAGACGTCGGTGGGCAGCATTACGCGACGGCCGACGCCAACGCCGAACTCCAAAAGACCAAGCCCGAGTGGTATGGGAAATATCTCGAAGAAGGCGAGCATTATGCGACTCCTCGCACCCCTGACGAGCTCAAAAAGGTGTATAAGGAGATGAAACTCGATGAGCTGCCCGAGGACAAGCGGCATTTGGTCCGCCGATTCCGGGAGCTCGTGTACGAGTTTTGGGTGCTGTTTGATGGGAAAATGAGAGCGGTGAAAGGCGTGGAGTTGGACCTCGATTTGTCGGGCCTCAAACCCATTCGAGACCAACCCTACAGATGGGCACCACATAAGGTGGTCGAAGGCAAGAAGATCTGTCAGGAATTCTGCGAGCAGGGACTCATTCAGCCGACGACATCGGAATGGGCAGCACCGGCGTTGCTGGTGCCGAAACCCAACACGACGCCGCCAGCGTTTCGGCTCGTCGTGGACTTTCGTAAGCTGAACAAGTGCATCATGCCAGATCGCTTCGAGCCACCATCATGTGAGCTGTGTGTGTCATGGTTGGCAGGGAAGCCATGGCGCTCAGTGTGCGACCTGAAGTACGGGTTCCATCAGTGTGCTCTGTCAGAGCGTTGTAAGAAATATTTCAGCTTCGTGACCCCGTTCGGTACATATGCATATAATCGGCTGGTGATGGGGTACGTGAACGCAACCGCTGAGTTTCAAAGGGCGATGAATCACTCGATGGGTGACTCTTTGTGGAGATGCTGCGTGGTTATGGTCGATGATCTGATTGTGGCCAGCGAGACAGAGGAGCAGCACATGGCAGATCTTCGTGAGGTCTTCACGAAGCTGGCGGCACGAGGGCACACCATAAAAGCGTCGAAGATGAAATTTGTGCAAGACGAGGTGGAGTACCTCGGCCGCGTTTCGACCAAGGAAGGCATCAAGATCACTCCGCGTCACAAAAGCGCAGTGCTCGACATGCCCTATCCCATCGAAGACGGAAAAGTCGACGTCACGCGGCTCCGCAGCGGCGTCGGCCTCTTTAAATTTTGCCGGAATCACATACCAAAATGTGCCTGGCTGTGTGCCCCGCTGAACGACTTAACGACGAAGGAAGCAGGCGAGTGGCGAGAGATCCACTCCCTGTGCTGGGACACCTTGAAGTACTTTGTGGTGTACTCGAAAGGGCTGCATCATCTCGACTACAGCAAGCCCATCTATGTTTGCACCGACGGCAGTAAAAAGGGCGTCGGTGGCTACATTTATCAGCGGGAAGGCAGAGAGGAGCACGTTTGCTCGTACTTCTCCCGGCAGACAACCAAGGATGAGCAGAAGTGGGACACCAGGGAACTCGAGTTGCTCGCTGTCCTGGCCACACTGGAAGCGCACCACCACCTCATCGATGGACAGGTGGTCGTGCTGCAGACCGATCATCGGAACTTGACCTACTTGATGAACATGAAGGAGCCGAGCGGCAGGCTCGGCCGCTGGGTATTGAGGCTCAGTGAACACAAGTTCCTCATCGAGTATAGAAAGGGAAAGTACATGGAAATCAGCGACTGCATGTCGCGAAATCCGCAAGAAAAGAGAAGTGAGGCGCCAGAGGCAGCGCCAGAGAACGTCAATCCGGAGTACGAGATGTTGTTGGTGGAGCAAGCGACACAGCACAACGGGGAGAAATTTTATGGGCATTACGAGATTGCAATTCAGCCAACGGCCACGAGTGCCCGCCCAAAAGCAGGGGGGGAGGAAGGTGGCGATTTGAGCGAGAAAAGCGATCCACCAGATGGTCCACCAGAATCCACCACAAGGGCGACCACCACCAAACAGCGTACGACAGAGTCGGTATCGGCAACGAGGTACGGTATCGGTCGGTATCACCGGAACTTCGAGGCCACGTGGGCGCCCTCAACCTCCGAGAAGAGGTTGGTGTCGCCGACGCGGTCGATCCACAGCTCCAACAACAACCAGCAGTACCGCGGGTCCAGTTCCAACAGTTCCAACAGTCCCTCGCTCCGAGCCCCAGCACATGCGGTCACGGGCGAGAACACACACGCACGGCAGCCGACGACGACGTCGGGCACGCCGGGAGCTCCGTCGGTGGTCCCGACGGGCAAAGTGAAGACGTACCGAGAAAGGGAGACCGATCGTCAACGAGAGAAGACAGAAGGGTTGGCGGTATCAGAATCGAGGGAACGCACATGGGAGCATGGGCTCGCACAAAACCAAGCGGCTGCGCGATCGGCATCGTCGTCGACGCGTGCCGCGTCGGAGAGCAAAATTCAGGTAAATGGTGGCGGTGCCGCCGACGCCGAAATCTCACCTAAGTCCGGTGCCAACACGATGCCGAGTCGGGTTGACGCCGATTTGTGGCGAGACGAGAGAGATGGACTCAGTGAGGCAAAGCGAGTGCAGTGCAGAGGCGAATGCGCATGCATACCTTCAGGTTTGCGCTCGCTAATGGCGATAGCTCGAGATCTGGACGACTCGGATGACGAAGCCGACGAGGATGATGGTCAGAGGCTGCTCCGAGTGCCCCAATCTCAGCGGCCGACGCTCGTCCGCCTGTCGGACATCCAGAAGGCGCAGCAGGCGTGGGAGACAACGCGTGTGTTAGCGCAGAAGCTCGCTCGAACGGAGGAAGAGCGAGCTAGCGAGGGCGATTACCAGCAGGAGATGGTGCAGTACGAGCTGTACGAGGGCGTCGTGTGCCGAGTGACGAAGAACGAAACCGAGCACGCCGACTCTCTGAGGCCGTTCTTGCCGCCAGAGCAGCGTCAAGAGACACTGCGCAACTATCACACCAGTGTGTATGGGGCGCACAGAAGCGAGAAAACTACCTTTCGAGAGGTGGCGAGTCGATATTTCTGGCCTGCCATGTACGAAGAGGTGCGTGAGTACGTCAGCAAGTGTGATGTGTGCCAGCTTGCCAAGGGCGGTCGGCCATCACGACAGGGTCTGCTGCAGGGTCGGCGGTACAGTCACGCGTATTGTCAGATTTGCATGGACCTGGTGGGCCCTGTGCACCAGGAGTCTGGCTCAAGCGAGAAGTACCTGCTGGTCATCATCGATCCATTCACACACTTTGTGTGGATCGAGCTGGTGGACGCAAAGGACGCCGGGACGATCATGACGGCGTTCGTCAATCGGATGCTGTTGGAGGAGGGAGCACCCCGAGCGGTACTCACCGACAACGGCAACGAGTTCAAGAACAAGCACCTGCGAGCGCTCATGGAAGCGCTCGAGGTGGATCATCAGTTTTCACCCGCGTATCACCCTCAGTCAAACCAGACTGAGCGAGCGAATCGCTACATCGTGGAGACGCTCCGAGCTCTCGTCCGGTCACCAGGAGCGTTGGCTCGGAACTGGCAAAAGTATGTCAAATATGTTGAGTTTGCAATGCGGCGGACGCCGATTCCCGGCACAAATCTCACACCTTTCATGGCGATGAGGGGTCGAGACCCGCTGCTGCCCATCGATCTGCCACTTGCAGAGCGAGCGATGTCACCTGCGAGCAAGTTGGAGCCGCACGTGAGGCAAATCGTGAAAGATAAAGAATTGGCCGAACGGCTGATCAAGGAGAAGTCTGAGCAGGTGCTGCGGAAAAACGCGGACCTGCGTGATCTCAGCCAAAAGGAGGTCACATTTGCAGTGGGCGAGCTGGTGCGATTGTGGGGTGTGCAACATACCTCGAATGGCGAAGCGGGCAAACTCAAGCTGCGAAACGGAGTGTTTCGGGTGCTGGCACGAGATGGGCAAAATCGGTATAATCTTGTCTCAGTGTTGTACCCAGAGATACAGCGGACGAATGTTGACGTCTCGTTCATCGCCAGATGGCGAGGCGATGAGCCCACGCCAACAACCTCAGCGCCCTTCAATCCTCGCGACCAGAGCAACCGCGTGGACAAAGGCGCAAGCGACGCAAACGACGACGACGACGACGACGAAGCCGCCGGGACCGTCGGTGAGCCAGTCGTGTCGGAGCAGTCCAAGTTGTGGGACAAAGTGAAAATGAACGAGATCGTGTGCTTCGTGCTGCGAGGCGACCCACCATCATTCTTGCGAACAGGCGAGGTGGTGTCGATCGCCACTGACAAGCGCAGCGCAGAAATCCACTACTGGATCGATCGCACACCGGGCAAATACAAACCAAACAAGCCGATACAAGAGCGCCGGCTCGTGGCCGAATGGGTTGATCACAGAGGCAACACCAAGGTCGGCAAGGCCCGTGGTGACGGCAGCGACTGGAAAAGCAAATGCGCCCCGCGGAAGTCGCACATCTCGATCGCAGATGTGGAGATTGTCAAACCTGTGCTGAAGGTGTTCACAGGTGGCTCGCCCAAGCCAGAACACGTCGACGACATCAACCGATGGCTGCAGAACCGAGCAAAGACCGACGGTCGTGCCCGGCAAGCGCTGCCGAGGTCGTTGCGCAGTGCGAGCTCGAGCGAGAGCTACCGCGTGAGCGAGGAGAAGGAGATGCTCATGCATCGGCTGATCAAGGAGTTGAACCAAGACAGGCTTGTCGTGGACATGCGTAACACGACGGTCACGAACGACGATGCCAATTTTGCACAAGTCGTCGGCACCGACCAGAAGCGGCCGACGGCAGCAGAGGCGAACGCGTTCGCGAACCAANACCAANGGAAGCGAGATCGCGCTCATGTCGCGATCATGCAGGTCATGCAGCGATGGTCACCATGGTGACGCGAGAGCCACTCGGGCTCGTNGGCCGAAAACGGTGTACGACAGAAGCACGAGGACGAGCATCAACCAAAGCATGGGGAGATCTGTAGCGCAGTGACTTGTCCAAGCGAGGCGCTGCGAAGCGCCGTGTGAGGGTGCGCAGGCACCAGAGCGACAGGCAGCACGCGTGTGCGCCACCACCAGCAGCGCTGTGTGGTGGTGTCGCGCGAGGTACTTGCCTGGGGGCTGTGTGTAACAGTCGGCTCAGCGCCCAGNCTCAGCGACAGCTACAAGAGCACTATGACATCAATCAAGGACAACATGGTCCAGATCCTGAAACTGCTACATGCGCCAGACTCGGGCATGTTCTNGGGACAAGTTGCTGGACGTGGCGTTAGGCTGCGAGACAGCGCTAAGTAGAGAAGTGAGCCAGTGCATCTGCCTGTCGCAGTGCCAGAGCTGGAGGTAGCCAGAGAGGTTCAAACCCTTCCTGAGCTACAGATCGGTGTGGATAACCGTCGGCACGAAGTGTGTCGTGAGAGCAGTCGTAAGCACGACAACAAAGTAGGCCGCGGAGAACGCGTGCAGAGCTTGCAAGAGAGGAGTGGTCAGAACCACTCGNGCAAGAACAAGAAAGATGGCACTCGCAGAGAAGGTGAAGTGCATCACAGAGAACATGGAGCTGCAGGTGCTCGTGAAGGACCAGCGGCCCATCATGCTCCCGACGGAGGTCGACGATGAAGAGAATGAGTACNACCCACTCGCCATCCACGGCCAGAACCTCCGCACCTTGTACCAGGTCATGAAGGAGTTCTGCCAGAAGCAGCCGAAGAACCAGCTGCTGGGCATGGCAAAGCAGTTGCCGTTTTTGCAGATGTGCGAAGGCGATGCCGACGATGCGGCGGTGGCGGCGAAGGCCATGCGGGAGCAGTATACCAAGGCCAGGCACGCGTACACGGAGCACAATGGGATGTATGTCGATGAGCCCTGTGTGGTGAAGGCCTTTGAGCTCGCCCTCGCAGCGAAGCTCGAGCTCCACTGCATCAAAGAGGCGTACGCGGAGGTGATGGACACGGTGGAAGACTGGAAGGAGATCATGGAGGTGGTCTCGGACATGGAGGACTGGTTCTGCTGCAACACGCCGTTCTTCGGCCAGTTCTATGAGTACATCGATCAGAAGACGATCGAGGAGAAGAGGCAGCTGCTGTACAAGCGCCAGAGCCAGTCGATGCGTCGCACGAGTCGGCATGACGAGGACTCGGACGATGACGGCTACAGCAGCCGCCGAGAAAGGATGATGCCGTTGGACCCGGACGATTTGCCGGGCACGGTGGCGTACTTCCACAAAGTGAGAGCTTGGCAGGAGATGAAAAAGGGCAAGTCCCTCTATGGNCTCCAGGAAGCCACCAAGAAGCAGAAGGCGATCAACAAGCGAGTGACAACCTTCATCGGAACGGTGAGAGAGGATAACAAGCTCAAAGACCTGCGTCAGAGTGAGCTCGTGGATCACTTCATCAAAATCCTTCTCAAAGAGCAGGACAGCCCCCAGCTCAAGGAGCAGGAGAAGAAGAAACTCGACCAGTGCAAGCAGAAGGGCAAGGTGCTCGATTACCTCAATGACTTCAAGAGGCTGATCGACGCGTACGTGTCGGTGTGCAAGTCGCTCGGAGAGCCCGTGAACGGAGCGTACAAGGAGGAGTCGGACCAGTGCAGTGCCTTCAAGAATCGGCTGAAGAGACCCGTGCGGCAAGAGTTCGAGCGCACCATGCACAGTGCGATGGTGGAGGAGCACAGCCTCACATGGGACTTCATCTCGAAGCACCTGGCGCATTGCGAGCGGATCCTGAGGACGGATGACGCGGCGGGCACGGACTCTGAGTCCGACGACGGCGCCAAGAAGAAGAAGCCGAAACCGAGGGCACCGAGGCCGTCGGTGCGTTCGGCCGCGGTGGACGATGAGGAGCGCAAGCGCAACTACAAGGTCCTCTGCAAGGTGCAGCCGCGGCATGACAAAGATAATGCCAGGGCCATGCCGCCTTTCTGGAAGGAGGGCGACATGATGCCTCCTCGTGACGACAACCAGTGTGCGTTGACGTACAACGGGTATGTGTGCTCGTGGGCCGGCTGCAAACGCAAGCACGACACGGCACGGGACGGCGTGAAGGTGGGCCAGCACAAGCCCAAGCCCAAGGCTGATGCCGCGGCTCGCTCGACTGCCGCGGACAAGGGCACCACCAAGGAGGCGCAGGAGCAGCTGGACCAGCTCACCAAGAGGGCCGAGGCGTTGCAGCAGAAGGAGAGGATGCTCACGGACCTTGCCGTGACCTTGGTCAACAAAGATGACGGCGGCAAGAAGAAGGAGAAAGCCGCCGCCATCAAGAAGCTCGGCAAGAAGCTCAGCGATGCGCAGCTGTTCAAGCTGGTCAGCGCCCTCGAGGATGAGAAGAAGTCGACTGACAGCAGCGACGAGGAGTCTGAGGAAGAAGACGAGGGCGAGGTGGAGAAGATCACGGCGCAGCTGTTCAAGCTGGCTCAGCGTTCGTTGGATGCCGACCAGAACGAGCTGGCCATGCAAGAGCGACTGTGCGGCATCGGCAGCGTCGANGATCTCGAGGAGGACNAGAACCAACAGGGGTCCCANCACCTCGATGCGCAGATCGAGCAGCAGATGTCGAAAAGCTGCAGCAAGCCGTTCCTCGGCACGAAGTGTGTCGTGAGCAAGCCCATCACGAAGGATGATGACGGGCAGCAAGGGCACGACGGTGTCGGCAACGCCAAAAAGGCGCTCGGCGAGATCTCGACCAAGTGGAAGCCGCTCGGTGCGGAACACCTGCCGCAAGATCTGCTGGATGAGATGCAGCAGGATGCGCCATCGACAACGACGTCGGCTGACAACGCGTCGGATCGTCTCAAAACGGCCGAAAATGGGCTGGAACTGCCCATTCTGCCGGAGGTGACGGTCAACAGTGGCGGCAACAAGGCGCCGTCGCCCCCAAGGATGGTGCCAGNGAAATTCTACATGTGCCACCAGCGCATGCGAGATGAATTATATTCCAAGTATCAGACGGGAGTTCGATCGGCGTCGTGCTCAACGGACGCCGCGTCGGACGAGAAAAGGTGGGACAGTNACGAAAAGGGGCNGTCCGGGCAACCAAAGATGACTGCCNATCTCGGCGGCAACGCTGCGTCGGCGCTCGACGTTCTGATGGCGATCCGCAAGAAGGTCCAACCAGTACGCTTGGGCGGCGGAAAGGTGACCAAGTTTGGTTGGGATCGCTCGTCGGCAAGACCGGCGTTCATCGCCGACACCAAGACTGAGAACGTCACCAACATCAAGATAAAAACAAAGAAAAATGACACCGGGAGTCCCGAGATTGAGATCGAGACCCCACAAATTCTCGCCCGGGGGGTGCAGCGCCCACAGGCNCTTTGCNGCAACCAGACCATCGCGATTGAACCCACCAAAGCTGACGGCGAGGCGACGTCGGGAACGATGACGTCGGAGGTGATTACGACGAAGATGTCGTCGGCTGAGGAGGACCGGCTTTTGAAGCTCACACTCAAGGTCGGTAGCNGCATGAGCGTCGTCAACGCGGTCCGAGAGCAGAACAAGATGCAGCGCCAGCTCCTCGAGGCGATGCTCGNGGAAGACACAGAGGACAAGAAGGAGAACTCGCCACAGTCGAAACGCGGATGCAGCTGTCACCGCGTGCGGCGTTGGCGTGAGGGTGACGCCGAAGAGATAGCAAAGCATGCCGTGCAGCGTTTCGGCGGCAAAAGCCGTCAGCTCGCGGCCGAAGAGAAAGCACGATGGATAGCAGAGTGGAGATTCGCCCAGGATGGATGCCCACCTGAGATACCCATCTCGAAGCGCACGATGGCTGANGTGCTGAATAGTTTCCACANGATCCAGCTGAAGAACACGCAGCAGCTGCCGGCAGCGGTGCGTGCCACGACGGACACTGAGAAGTCGTCGGAGCAGCTGGCCGAGAGGCAGCCATACGTGATGATGTTCACGCAGGGAGGCGAGCAGCGCCACATTGCGATCGACTCCTGCTGCAACCTCAGTGGAGCCATCTGCGAGGAGCAGCTCGAGAAGGCCAGGGAGGACAGCACCTTCTACTCACTGGTCGCAAAGTACCGTGAGTTGCCGGAGCCGATCAAGTGCAACGGGGTTGAGGGCAAAGGCGGCGGGACTCTGATCATCGGCGTCGTCTTCATCCGCCTCTGGCTGGAGAGCGTCAAGTTCAAGTTCAAGATGAATGTGCTGCGAAAGGGCAGCACTGGCAACGCGTTTGCGATGTTGGGATGGCCCACTCTGCGAGCGTATGAGTGCCTGATGCTCTTCTCGGAGTCGGGAGTGCGNAACAAGCTCTTTGTGCTGAAGCCGCCGTCGGGGCAGCCGTTCGTGACCACAGTCACGTACGACGTCAAGCTCACTGACACGGGCGAAGCTGTGCGTGCCCTCGAAGCGATGAAAGAAGGCACCAAAGCCAGCGCAAAGTTCAAGGAAGAGCTCAAGATGAAGAGCAAAGCAATCATGCCGGCGGCACAATCCCAAAAGCAGGGGGGGTCGTCGTGGGCGGATTTGTTCAAAGTCGGCAGCAACGGTGTCGGCAGCGTCGGCAGCAAGCCCGACGCGGAGAGCAAAATGGCGAAGCTCAGCAGGAAGGATGAGAAAGCCAAGAAGCAGGCAGAGTATGAGCATGCTCTGGCGATCGCCATGCTCTCGAACCAGCTCGACCAGGCCAAGGAGGGCGGAATCTCCGAGGAGAAGTCGAGCTCGGGAACGGTGGATCGGAAGGCCAGCTCGGAGAAGAAGAAAGAGCCGTCGGCGGATGGCAACGACTCCGAATGGCAATTGGTCCAGCGAAAGTCGAAGATGCCAGCGCACTGGGTGAATGGGCTCATCTACCAGAATGGAGTCGATGAAGTCGAACAGGCGTCGAGGGCGATGCTGATGCTGAAGGCTCGTGATCGGATGAGGTCGGAGCTGAAGAATCAACTGCTCTCAAAAGCTGACTTGGTCAAATCCCGCCGTGAGCTCGAAGAGAAGAGCGCCACCTGCGAGGAGACACCAAGCGAGAAAGAGAGAATGGCGATGCTCATCGCAGCGCTGNGCAAGGNATGGAAGCGCAAAGAGAAGCGCAAAGAAGTGCTCACCGGCAACGGTGAATCTGACGCGGAGAGCAAGGTCAGCGGCAGTGGCGTCGGTGACAATGGCAGCGGCGTCGGCGGCGTCGGTGACAAGCACGACGCGGACTCAAAAGTGGCGCAGCACAAGAAGAAGGGCGACGCGTCGAACAAGGCCAAGCACCCCATGTCCTCGAGCAAGCGCAACCAGCAGCGATTGGACAGTGACAGCATGCTGCAGTATTGGATTCCGATGCCGAAGGCGTTGGTTCGAATGGCGGTGTTGGTGGCAACGGTGGCGGCACACTGGTACGGCGGGCAGGAGCAGATGCTGCGGCTGCAGCTGCTGGACCGCGGTCGCCCCATGAAGANTCAGNGCTTCNCTCCGTTCCCCAACGCGTATGACAAGCGATTGGAGTTGATGGGCGAGGCGCTCTTCGAGACGGATGAGCAAGGCTTCTCTTACTTGCCGGTAAAGAATGCCAGCACCGCTCTGAATGGGGTTCTGGAAGCTGAACCACTGGCGGCGGTGCATCTCATCCGCAACCATCAAACTCGCCAGCTGAGTGAAATGGCGAGTGACAAAAAGCTATTCGAGCAGGTAACTGGAGAGCNAACTGCAGAAGTCAACAAGCTCATACACGAAGAGATGGAGCGTCAGCTCCGAGCCAAACACGACGCCGAGAAGTCGGGACTGGACACGCCGGTGTCGGGCAAAAAGACGACNACGACCGCCGAGGAGGCAGACTGTCGAGAGGCAAACTCAGTGATGCAGCGCATGAGCGAGAGCGATCAAGAGCTCTGCTGCTTGCACTGCATGCACATGTGCCACAAGATAGAGAAATGCAGCCACTCAACCTCCNATCGGAGTGATGAANTGCACAACTCTGAAGATAAANNCTGNCGGGCCNNAGGTGCCGCTGGGACGTCTGCAGCGNGCAAACCAGCGGCTCGATCGACATCACATACCCCGTGTGAGTCAACCGCGGGCGCACAGCATGATGAGAATGGTGCTGCGCTGGCTGCCCCCAACAGGCAGAAGGAACGCGGGTCNGCAGAGCTATCAGCGGACGACGACGCNNAAGATAATGTCNAAGTTGCCGCTGGTGGTAAAGGCTTCTTCCGAACGATTTACGAACGGTGGCTCAAACCGCGTGGAGATTCTGAAGAGGCGAAGCACAGAAATGCGCTNGATCAAAAGGCTAGTGCCAGTGTGCACNCCATGAGNACCCCTTGGGNACCCTTCAAGTACACGCGTGAGCCGATGGGGCTCATACCGAGCTTGAGGCCACGAGATGAAGACTTTTGCACGAAAGAGGAGCACGCCGCCGAGTGGCGTCGGCGCTCACGCATCTCCATGGTACACCATGCCAAGGACAGCGCAGCCGTGCATAAGATCGAGAGCATCATGAATGATGCACAGTGGGACAACACTGTAGGCGACACAGACATGCCGGCAGATGGAACTCCTGATCACGTGCCGGGGGCACGATTCCAAAGAGGGAGGGGGTCAAAGCCTGGCGGCACGGTGCAGCGTGGGGTAGACAGCGACGGGAAAGAGATTGCGATCAGCGCTGAGTTGGCGACTGATTTCAAGGGTTTCAAGGCCACAGAAGACACCAAGAAGTTCGAGGCGAAGTTCGAGAGGAAGTCGGGGCAAAAGGCCGTGGAACGTGATAGCGTCACGAATGCCAGCCTGAAACAGGTGCTGAGTGGCACCGTCAAGGTAGAATCGATATCACCGGCGGTGTTCGACGACCCGTATGTGATACCATGGGTCGACCTGTACTGCGGCGCTGGTGGTGTTGGGCATGGCTCTGTGAGGCGCATGGGCAAGTTCATCTTGGTCTGTGTGCTCGCCGTTGACTCAAACGAGCGGTGTTGTCAAGCTCACCGATTGAGCCATCCCGAAGTGCCTATCGTGCAGCACACCATCGGCTCGTGGACGCAAGTCTACGAGTTGATCGAGAAACATCTGCCAGAGCGATACTGGCATAAGTTGTGGGTTCATGCCTCGAATCCATGCAACAGAGCCTCAACTCAAAATGGAACCAATCGTGATCTCGACCAAGCCGAGGCCGACACCAGGTGGCTGATCGGCTGTCTGAACAGAATATCACCGGCGGTATGGACGATTGAAAATGTACCGCCGCTGTACCATCGGATGAGGGCAATTGCGCCATGCGCTAAAGTGGTGAAGATGCAGCAGCACTGCAGCATCTGCCAACCGCGGAAGCGCATGCTGCTCTCGAACATCGAACTGAAGCTGCCGACGAACGAGGAGACGAGCCCGACGCTACACCAAGTGCTCGGGCCACATAAAGGTTGGCATCCTGATGAGCCGCTGCTGCAGAGAGACGCGTGGAGCGACCACAAGTCGACTCATGCGCCATCATACATTGTGACTGGTGGTGCGCAGTACGCGGGAGCCAAGTCGCTGGGCGACTTTAGTGTCAAGCACTTGCTCGATTGGCGAGACAAAGCGGCACTGCAATCGTTCACCAACACGAAGCAGCTGTGCTTCCCGGAAGGCATCGGGGAGCAAGCCAAGAAGCAGATGGTTGGCAACATGATTCCGCCAGCTTTTGCTAAACAGCTCTGCATTGCGGCGCTGCAACCCATTCAGCAGACCATTCTCGAGCGAGAGCTCGATTCGAGTCTGAGGTTGCTCGCCCGCATGAGTGATGACGCCGATCGGCTGCACGACGACGACGTCGTGAGCCCCAGCGTCGTCAGCAACACGACCGAGAAAGACGACGAAGAGCCGCCAAACGCGGTGAGGCGCAAGGCGCCAGTCGATTGCAAGGCCACTGCACATTCGCAGCTCGAGTGCACACTCGACCGCGGGCGCCATGGTCGATGGGACTTTCACCCTCGACTGGGATGGCGACCTGGGAGCACCGACTGGAGTCAAGTGGCACGAGAAGTAGAAGAGAAGCCGTGGCTCATCATTCCGGAGCCGCCCAAACTCGACGAGTCACAGAAGTCGTGGCACAATCGCAACACGCAGTACAGACTACGATGTGAGCAATGGTGGAAGGAGCGCTGGGAGATGTCTGGGGAGGACAAGGCGCCACATCGAGATACGTACATCCAGAACGTGCGGAAACGGGGCACGCCGAGAGGCAGGCAGATGAGAGACGTCGGTGGGCAGCATTACGCGACGGCCGACGCCAACGCCGAACTCCAAAAGACCAAGCCCGAGTGGTATGGGAAATATCTCGAAGAAGGCGAGCATTATGCGACTCCTCGCACCCCTGACGAGCTCGAAAAGGTGTATAAGGAGATGAAACTCGATGAGCTGCCCGAGGACAAGCGGCATTTGGTCCGCCGATTCCGGGAGCTCGTGTACGAGTTTTGGGTGCTGTTTGATGGGAAAATGAGAGCGGTGAAAGGCGTGGAGTTGGACCTCGATTTGTCGGGCCTCAAACCCATTCGAGACCAACCCTACAGATGGGCACCACATAAGGTGGTCGAAGGCAAGAAGATCTGTCAGGAATTCTGCGAGCAGGGACTCATTCAGCCGACGACATCGGAATGGGCAGCACCGGCGTTGCTGGTGCCGAAACCCAACACGACGCCGCCAGCGTTTCGGCTCGTCGTGGACTTTCGTAAGCTGAACAAGTGCATCATGCCAGATCGCTTCGAGCCACCATCATGTGAGCTGTGTGTGTCATGGTTGGCAGGGAAGCCATGGCGCTCAGTGTGCGACCTGAAGTACGGGTTCCATCAGTGTGCTCTGTCAGAGCGTTGTAAGAAATATTTCAGCTTCGTGACCCCGTTCGGTACATATGCATATAATCGGCTGGTGATGGGGTACGTGAACGCAACCGCTGAGTTTCAAAGGGCGATGAATCACTCGATGGGTGACTCTTTGTGGAGATGCTGCGTGGTTATGGTCGATGATCTGATTGTGGCCAGCGAGACAGAGGAGCAGCACATGGCAGATCTTCGTGAGGTCTTCACGAAGCTGGCGGCACGAGGGCACACCATAAAAGCGTCGAAGATGAAATTTGTGCAAGACGAGGTGGAGTACCTCGGCCGCGTTTCGACCAAGGAAGGCATCAAGATCACTCCGCGTCACAAAAGCGCAGTGCTCGACATGCCCTATCCCATCGAAGACGGAAAAGTCGACGTCACGCGGCTCCGCAGCGGCGTCGGCCTCTTTAAATTTTGCCGGAATCACATACCGAAATGTGCCTGGCTGTGTGCCCCGCTGAACGACTTAACGACGAAGGAAGCAGGCGAGTGGCGAGAGATCCACTCCCTGTGCTGGGACACCTTGAAGTACTTTGTGGTGTACTCGAAAGGGCTGCATCATCTCGACTACAGCAAGCCCATCTATGTTTGCACCGACGGCAGTAAAAAGGGCGTCGGTGGCTACATTTATCAGCGTGAAGGCAGAGAGGAGCACGTTTGCTCGTACTTCTCCCGGCAGACAACCAAGGATGAGCAGAAGTGGGACACCAGGGAGCTGGAGTTGCTCGCTGTCCTGGCCACACTGGAAGCGCACCACCACCTCATCGATGGACAGGTGGTCGTGCTGCAGACCGATCATCGGAACTTGACCTACTTGATGAACATGAAGGAGCCGAGCGGCAGGCTCGGCCGCTGGGTATTGAGGCTCAGTGAACACAAGTTCCTCATCGAGTATAGAAAGGGAAAGTACATGGAAATCAGCGACTGCATGTCGCGAAATCCGCAAGAAAAGACAAGTGAGGCGCCAGAGGCAGCGCCAGAAAACGTCAATCCGGAGTACGAGATGTTGTTGGTGGAGCAAGCGACACAGCACAACGGGGAGAAATTTTATGGGCATTACGAGATTGCAATTCAGCCAACGGCCACGAGTGCCCGCCCAAAAGCAGGGGGGGAGGAAGGTGGCGATTTGAGCGATAAAAGCGATCCACCAGATGGTCCACCAGAATCCACCACAAGGGCGACCACCACCAAACAGCGTACGACAGAGTCGGTATCGGCAACGAGGTACGGTATCGGTCGGTATCACCGGAACTTCGAGGCCACGTGGGCGCCCTCAACCTCCGAGAAGAGGTTGGTGTCGCCGACGCGGTCGATCCACAGCTCCAACAACAACCAGCAGTACCGCGGGTCCAGTTCCAACAGTTCCAACAGTCCCTCGCTCCGAGCCCCAGCACATGCGGTCACGGGCGAGAACACACACGCACGGCAGCCGACGACGACGTCGGGCACGCCGGGAGCTCCGTCGGTGGTCCCGACGGGCAAAGTGAAGGCGTACCGAGAAAGGGAGACCGATCGTCAACGAGAGAAGACAGAAGGGTTGGCGGTATCAGAATCGAGGGAACGCACATGGGAGCATGGGCTCGCACAAAACCAAGCGGCTGCGCGATCGGCATCGTCGTCGACGCGTGCCGCGTCGGAGAGCAAAATTCAGGTAAATGGTGGCGGTGCCGCCGACGCCGAAATCTCACCTAAGTCCGGTGCCAACACGATGCCGAGTCGGGTTGACGCCGATTTGTGGCGAGACGAGAGAGATGGACTCAGTGAGGCAAAGCGAGTGCAGTGCAGAGGCGAATGCGCATGCATACCTTCAGGTTTGCGCTCGCTAATGGCGATAGCTCGAGATCTGGACGACTCGGATGACGAAGCCGACGAGGATGATGGTCAGAGGCTGCTCCGAGTGCCCCAATCTCAGCGGCCGACGCTCGTCCGCCTGTCGGACATCCAGAAGGCGCAGCAGGCGTGGGAGACAACGCGTGTGTTAGCGCAGAAGCTCGCTCGAACGGAGGAAGAGCGAGCTAGCGAGGGCGATTACCAGCAGGAGATGGTGCAGTACGAGCTGTACGAGGGCGTCGTGTGCCGAGTGACGAAGAACGAAACCGAGCACGCCGACTCTCTGAGGCCGTTCTTGCCGCCAGAGCAGCGTCAAGAGACACTGCGCAACTATCACACCAGTGTGTATGGGGCGCACAGAAGCGAGAAAACTACCTTTCGAGAGGTGGCGAGTCGATATTTCTGGCCTGCCATGTACGAAGAGGTGCGTGAGTACGTCAGCAAGTGTGATGTGTGCCAGCTTGCCAAGGGCGGTCGGCCATCACGACAGGGTCTGCTGCAGGGTCGGCGGTACAGTCACGCGTATTGTCAGATTTGCATGGACCTGGTGGGCCCTGTGCACCAGGAGTCTGGCTCAAGCGAGAAGTACCTGCTGGTCATCATCGATCCATTCACACACTTTGTGTGGATCGAGCTGGTGGACGCAAAGGACGCCGGGACGATCATGACGGCGTTCGTCAATCGGATGCTGTTGGAGGAGGGAGCACCCCGAGCGGTACTCACCGACAACGGCAACGAGTTCAAGAACAAGCACCTGCGAGCGCTCATGGAAGCGCTCGAGGTAGATCATCAGTTTTCACCCGCGTATCACCCTCAGTCAAACCAGACTGAGCGAGCGAATCGCTACATCGTGGAGACGCTCCGAGCTCTCGTCCGGTCACCGGGAGCGTTGGCTCGGAACTGGCAGAAGTATGTCAAATATGTTGAGTTTGCAATGCGGCGGACGCCGATTCCCGGCACAAATCTCACACCTTTCATGGCGATGAGGGGTCGAGACCCGCTGCTGCCCATCGATCTGCCACTTGCAGAGCGAGCGATGTCACCTGCGAGCAAGTTGGAGCCGCACGTGAGGCAAATCGTGAAAGATAAAGAATTGGCCGAACGGCTGATCAAGGAGAAGTCTGAGCAGGTGCTGCGGAAAAACGCGGACCTGCGTGATCTCAGCCAAAAGGAGGTCACATTTGCAGTGGGCGAGCTGGTGCGATTGTGGGGTGTGCAACATACCTCGAATGGCGAAGCGGGCAAACTCAAGCTGCGAAACGGAGTGTTTCGGGTGCTGGCACGAGATGGGCAAAATCGGTATAATCTTGTCTCAGTGTTGTACCCAGAGATAC
>NHDG01000098.1 GCA_002167285.1 Planctomycetia bacterium TMED53 | reverse complement strand
CAGTAGATAAGAGGTTATACTATCACCAAGACTGGAGAGAAGATATGACCACCAAACGCGGACGCTACAGCCAAGAATTTAAGCTAGAAGCCATTAAACTGGTTGAAGATCAAGGCAGGAAGATACCAGAAGTAGCCAACTCATTAGGTATCGGCAAAACCACCTTAGAGAATTGGGTATATAAATACCGTAAAGAACAGCAAGGTGTCATGCCACCAGAAGGCAAAGCCCTAACGCCTGAATTACGGCGTATACAAGAGCTTGAAAAACAGGTCAAGCAGCTTAAGATGGAGCGAGATATATTAAAAAAGGCATCTGCTCTGCTAGCCCAAGACAATCTCAGCGTCTATCGCTAATAACCAAGCTTGCAGAGCATCATAAGCATATTAGCAAACACAAGCTATGTGAACTGTTTGGGGTTGTTAGAAGCAGCTATTACAACAGTACTAAATCTAGGTCTATAGACATTGAACTTATAAGGCTCAAAGCCTTAATCAGAGAAGTATTTGAGCAGTCAAATGGCTCGGCTGGTGCAAGGACGGTATCTGCTATCGTCACGCATCAACATGACATTAAACTCACACGCTACAGAGCAGGTAAGCTGATGGCACTAATGGGGTTGATTAGTCGACAGATAAAATCACATAAGTACAGGCGTTGTGAAAAATTCCATAAAGTTTATGGAAACATACTAGACCGTCAGTTTGCGCCCACTGCACCAAACCAAGTGTGGACAGGTGATGTTACTTATATTCGTATCAAAGGCGGATGGTGTTATTTAGCCATCGTTATGGATTTATATGCTCGACGTATTGTTGGTTTTGCCTTGTCAGATAGCCCGAATACTCAGCTGACCACATCTGCACTAAAAATGGCATATCACATAAGACTTGAGCCTAAAGGCGTGCTGTTTCATTCAGATCAAGGCAGTCATTATACCAGTGAAGAGTATGCTAAATGCGTAGCCAAGTGCAATGGTATGTCGCATAGTATGAGCCGACGAGGCAACTGTTGGGACAATGCACCTACAGAGAGGTTCTTTAGAAGCTTTAAGACAGAGTGGATGCCAAAAAACGGCTATGACAATATTGATGAGGCTCGGCAGGCAGTAAATGATTATATTTGGGGCTATTATCAAAGTGTAAGACCACACAGCTTTAATGAGTATTTAACACCGAGCGAGAAAGAGAGACTTTATTTCAACAAAAACCTCTTAAGTACTGTCTAAAAATATTTGACCACTACATATCTTATTACTCAAGATTATTTTTCCTAACTAAATCACAAGCCGCCATCACTCATCATGGCGACAAATGAATAACATTGAGCAGAAATTAATCACAATAAAACTTTAATTCAGACCCAGTATGAATAGCCTCACACTCCAGTTACTTTTCGAACTTATCTTACATACTATCGACAAACCCGTCTTGTTTAAAAGCTAAACAGGTTTTGTCATTCGCGATGGCTTTCCTGCTATCGTAGGGTATACCCCAAGGGAACCATCTAAAAGGCATCAAAAACCGATTAATAGACGACTTAAAATAGACTGCTGTAATGGAACTACTTATAACAGACTATTGTACGTGTTTATGTTTATCAGAGCGTGTCTACGAGCGTCTACCAAAGAATAAGATGCCAAGCGTACCAAAAACGAGCTTATACAGTTTGCTACTGATCATGATCACAAAATTGCCGCCTTCTATGTCGAAAACGAATCAGGCGCAACTTTAATACGTCCACAGTTAATGTAAGTGATCGATGATGCCTATGAAGGCGATATAATTTTGGTAGAGCAGATTGACCGCTTAGCACGTTTAAACCAAGCTGATTGGGATACTCTCAAAAGAATGCTATTAGAAAAGAATCTGGGGTAGTATCAAAAGAGCTACCGACCTCCTATATGACGCCTCAATCTGAGAGCAGCACTGAATTTATGAGCAGCGTATTACAGTCCATTAATTCGATGATGCTTGATATGCTCGCTGCTATTGCTAGAAAGGACTATGAAGATCGACGTAACCGTCAGATGTAAGGTATTTCTCGTACTAAGGTAGAAAGTAAATATTCAGGACGTAGGAAAGATACCGAGAAGCGTAAGATTATCGCTAGCCTTCTGAAATCTGGGCGTAGTTATTCTGAAATACAAGCTACAGCTAAGTGCTCGCGTCAGCTGATAGCTGTATAGCTAAATAAATACTCAAATACTCAAATACTCAAATACTCAAATACTCAAAATTATTTTGAGGATCTGTAATAACCTTGTCAAATAAAAATTGTCTGTTATCAAAGTTCCTCTAATATATTCTGTTTAAGTAAGAAAAATATTGATTACTTTTCAGGCTACGGTATTTTCGCCGAATCGTTTTACAAACGAATCATCATTGGAACGATAATATTGAGACTAGCTTGAGCTTGATTATCAAGGCAGACTTTCCTGCGTATAGCAGGGTTCGTCTAACTATTCAAACCATCTGCTTCATCTTTAAAGGTCTCTACAACGATAGAGAAAATATCGTCCCAAACCTCATCATTTGCCAAAAACGGATAATCCTTCAGTAGCTTATTACTTTTAGCACCCTTATTTTGTAGCATGCTGCGAATGATTCTATCGGCATAGCTGTTGGGCATCTCAACAATCTCTTTTATCGCCAGTCGTGCATGGTCATGCTTTCTTAGGTACTGTGATTCGTTATGCATCTCTTTTTCAATAACATGAGCAATCAGTCCTGATAAGTACTGAACGTGAGGCGTTAGATCCATGAAGCGCCATGCAGGTTGAATCAGGTGAGTATTTCCAAAATTTAAGTTTGAGCGAATACCATCAGGGTAGGTAACTGCCTGTTTATCAAAGCTGTAATGATCACGGATTTGCTTCATGAGCGGCACAGAGACACGGTCTAAAATCTTATCATAGGCATGCCGGTCTGAGGGATGCTCGGCAATGGCTTGTGATATAGGTAGGATAATCGGCTCATGAATGACCTGGTCTCGCCTGAGGACGTCATTAATTAAAAAGCGATGTACACGGCCATTGCCATCCGCCAGCGGATGAATATATACAAAGGCAAAGGAGGCAACCGCACTACGCATCAGTGCTGATTGTCCCTCAGTCTTTTCCATAAATACCTGTAATCCTTCTAACTTATCAGCAATGTCATCAGCTGGTGGAGCAATATAATGCACAATTTCTTTAAAGCCATTGACCTGAGTATGCGACACAAAAACTGGTGATTGACGGACACCATACTGCTGGATAACCGTTTTGCTACCGAGTATCTCTTGTTGCAACTCTGCTAGTGATTCAGGATCAAGCGGAATGTCACCGGTGCCGGTACGCCGTGCCATCACATCGGCAAAACGTTCAATGCGTTTTAACTCTTTTCCCTCACCTTCTATAGTAAAGCTGGCTTTACTCTCTCGTAGGGTCATCCATACGGAGGCGCGCATCAGTAAGTCTTGCCCAAATTCATCGTTAAGTTTGTCAACCATTGTGGCAATATCGAGTGCAGCTGCTTGCGTAAAGGCCTCTGTTTTTACCAGCATCGGACAGAAATGACGGGTTCCTGCTAGATTGTCATTGATACGCCAGCGAGCGTTCTTGATGACCTGCGAAGGACTTGAAGTAACCAACTTCTTGGTAACCAAAGCATCCACATAGTTACCGCCTATATTACTCGGTACCTCTAAATGCTTATCCATGAGCCACTCATACAAGAAAGCCATTCTACGGGCATAGCTGCCTGTCGGCTCAGCGTTTACCCATGCTTGCACGTCATTTGCCCCTATCTGCTCAAATAGACGAACCAGTAACTCTAAATTCAGTACTTCATGACGCATGTGAAACTGTAAGTGCGCAATGATAGTGTCCAGTGGACGTGCGGTTTCCTGATAAGCGTTATGAATGACGTCACCGTCTTTATAGGTTTGCCTGCGCCCACCGATACTACTGCTGACATATAAAGGCGAAACCAGCTCTATGCTGGCATAACGGACAAGCCATGCTGCGCCAATAGGATCTGAGATAGGGGTATTCATCATGAGTGGCTCAAGCGATTATAGATAAGCCATTTTGCGCAAAAACAATTATGAATGCAATATAATGATTATTATAAAGCCTTATTGCATTAAAACGATTTTCTTATGACGTTGCGATGCCTTTAAATCAAGACCAAAGGTCACGTTGAGTCGATATTTAAAATACCTCAGCTATTGACCTGCTTTAAGACACGATAAACGGTAGCTACGCCAACACCAACCGCCTTAGCGATCTCTTCTTTTGTCATATTGTTTTGACTAGCCAATGCTTTAATACGATTGTGTTTTGCGGTATTGGCTTTCTTACCAGTGGGTTTATAGCCACTGTTGGCCAATCCTTGTTTAATGCGCTCTCTACGCTTGTCATTATCAAGCTTTGCCATGGTCGCTAATAAATCGATCAGCATATCGTTAATCACTTTTAGGATCTCACCTGTCATACCGTCACTCATCGTATGTGTGGTTGGTAGATCAGCCACCACCAATCGTAAGCCCTTATCTTTAATACGCTGCTTTAGAATCGAAAAATCATCTTGAGATAGTCTGCTTAATCTATCCACGCTTTCAACCAATAAAATATCGCCTTGCTCGGCGTCCTTTAGCAACTTAGCTAAGATTGGTCTATCGAGCTTTGTACCACTGAAGTGCTCAACGTAATCAACATAGCTATCACCATAGCGGCTACTGAAGGCAACCAAATCTATTAATGCTCTAGTAGCGTCTTGATCCTTAGTGCTGGCTCTCACATAAATACGAACGGTCATAATACCTCTTTGTATCAGTTAGACTTAATAATTGATGTTCATTGATAATAGCAAGATATTACTATCATTTAATATCAAATAAAAGTCAAATGATAGATAGGTTGTCGTTTAGAAGTTTTATGTTTTGGGTATAGGCTAATGATAGGAAAAAAGCACAGCAACCAGTCCTATAATTCTAAAGTCTGTTATAGATGGTTCCATATTAACAGTCTATTTTGAGTAGTCTGTTAATATGTTTGAAGGGTAAAATAACTGGTTTCCTTGGGGTATACCCTAGCGAACCAGTCAAATGCTTCTACTGGTTCGGTACCCTAGTGAGGACTTGAATATTCGGTTGTACGCTATTGTTATCATCACTCCTAGTTATTTATAGTATCTCCGTGTACACAGTAGTGTCCTTTTTAACATGAAATGGCGGTATATCCATTTCATGTTAAGTCACTGTAGACCATTAAGTATAAGACGGCCTTTAAACCACCAGGCTCCTGATCAACGTTCGATGACTTAAATTAATCTGTATACCATTGTCGTTCGCCTACTTAGCACTAGCACCGATGACTTTATGACTTGAGCCAGCGTGCCATTTGTCTTATTGGGTTTGTGTTAAGCACGGCAAATTGTACGTGTTCTAGCGAAAATCAAAAAACTCATAATGAATATTTTTGGCAGGAATACCATTTTCTTTCATTAACTCTTGTACTTTTCCTAAAAGCCCTTTTGGACCGCAAAAACTAATCTGAATCTGCTTTGGATTAACTTCACTGGCGACTTGCCGAATGGTTTCAGCCATGGCATTACTGCCACTTGGGTTGGCTACGAAATCTACTCCAGACTGTTCTGTCATCTCCTGCATACGCTCAACACTTGGAAAAACACGCGCAGGATCGAAGCAATATATCAGAGTGGCACGTTCAAAATGACCGATAGTTTTATCCTCTTGCCAAGAAATAAAGGGAGAGATTCCTACTCCGGCACCAATCCAGATTTCACGCTCTGCATTTGATATACGTTTAAAATTACCATGAGGCGCATAAATATCAGCCAACATACCCACTTTGGCTTGTTCATTTAGCTTTTTTGTATAATCACCCAATGCTCGAATCACAAAATGGATGCGTCCATTATCAGAAGGTGCGTTAGCTATGGTAAAAGGATGCGGCTCGCGTAAACCTGCTTCTTTAAGAGAAATAAAGGCAAATTGCCCAGCTTTGAATGGAAACCTTTTATCTACTGGCTCAAACTCCAAGTGTACCGCCGCTTTGCCATGGGAGATAGCGACTAACTTATATTCTCCAGCTTTGGCAATGAAGGGGTAAAACACCATTTTGTACAGTGCTGCAATCACGCCGACAGAACAAAGTAGTGCTAACCAAATACCTGCTGGGCTAGTCAGTGTGATGGGAGACTCAAAGCTCAGCCAATGTAGTATAACGATTAAAAAAAGTGGACCTGAGAACTTATGCAACCAACGCCAGTTGCCATAGGGGATTTTCCGATTCAGTGCCAGTAGTATAATCAGACCTAGCGCGACAAGGCTAAGTTGACGCACCATCCGCGTCCAATATTTGGATAATTCTAAAATTGGTGCAAGCTCCCAAGAGTCTAGCTTGGCTTTGAATAAAAAATGATAGACAGCGAAAATAAGTGCCCATATAGCAATCCACTTATGCGCTTCATAAACCCTGTCCAGACCGCCAAAGAGCCTTTCAATACCGTGCCAACGGCTAGCGAGTATGCATGAGCTTGCCATGCACGCTAAAGCCGAAGCACCCATTATCAAACTGACTGTTGCTGATGTGATCCACGTTTCAGAGGAAATTTGCATGAGTACAGTGATTGAAGTGATCAGTACGACACTACCGATCACTTGCCATGACTTTAAAGCCATAAGAATCTCCCGAAAAATTATTTTATTGCCGTTAAGAAAGCTTGATTTAACAAGTAGGTATTTATTGAGAAGTATGGCTAATAATACAGCCTGATTCTTAAATAATTCTTAAGTGGTGTATATGGCACGACGTAGGCTACCGGTTCGCTGCACAATGATTTACCTGTTTTAACGTCCTAAGCTCACCTTAAGATTTGTTTGTTGTAATAGCGATAAGGCAGATGATGTGATATCTCGTCTGCTTACGATATCTTGCTGATTTTCAGTGTTTAGCAGCGGGTGTTGTCAATAAACAAACAAATGATTAAGGAGTGACAACCATGAGCCAAAAAGACATCATTAATTGGGACGACTCTTCTGCACATGTACCGAACATGCCTAAAGCGAGGCAAGTAAAAGTTTGGGACCTATTAGTAAGAGTGACTCATTGGACAGTCGCAGCTGGTATTATTGCTAATCTGTTTTTTACCGAAGATGGTGGTGAGTGGCATGAGTATGTCGGCTATACCGTTTTGGGACTGGTGGTCATACGTTTACTTTGGGGTCTGGTTGGCACGCGCTATGCACGCTTTACTGGCTTTTTCCCCACACCAAAACGACTCAAACGGCATGTATCAGATTTAAGCGTTCGACGCGTTGATGAGCAGAATCTTGGTCATAACCCCTTGGCCGCACTGATGATGTTATCGTTATGGGCTGTGACTATAGGGTTAGGACTAACCGGTTATCTGATGGAAGCAGGGCTGTTTGGTGATAAAGAAGTGCTTGAAGAGATTCATGAGTTATTAGCAAACAGCTTATATCTACTGGTTCCTCTACATATCATCGCAGCGATTGCCATGAGTTACTGGCAACGCCAAAACCTCATTAAATCAATGATAACGGGCAAAAAAACGGTGACAGACAAGCCGACTACTATGAAATAAGTCAAGCGATGGAGCACTTATGGCACGCATATTATTGATAGAAGACGACAGCACCATCGCTGATGGAATTGTCCTTGGCTTAAAAAGTCATGGCATGATGGTGGATTGGTTTGGTGATGCCAAGCAAGGTGAGATGGCGCTGCAAGATGGCATGTTTGATGCGGTACTGCTGGATTTGACCTTGCCAAAAGGTGATGGCATGACCGTCCTAAAAAACTGGCGGGAAAAACACATAGATACGCCAGTATTGATTATCACCGCTCGCGATGCGATTGCCAATCGTGTGGCAGGACTCAATGCCGGCGCTGATGATTATTTGGTGAAGCCATTTGCATTAGATGAGGTGATTGCCCGTCTACAAGCATTGATGAGACGCAGCCAAGGTCGGTGTCAACCTGAAGTCCGTTATGGCGAAGTGGCCTATCAGCCTCAGAATCAGCAAGTCTCTTATCAAGGCAAAATGGTAGAATTAACCATCAAAGAAGTGGCAATCTTAGAGCAAATGCTGACCCACCCTAAGCAAATCCACAGCCGCGCAAGCTTAGAAGACAAGCTATATGGGTGGCAACAAGATATCGAAAGCAATGCCATTGAAGTACACATTCATCATTTACGTAAAAAACTGGGCAATGATTTTATCTTGACCAAACGCGGTATTGGCTACTATCTCAATCCAGTCCATAACCACCATTAACCACCGTTAGGCATTCAACGGTCTGTTTTTGGTGCCTCCACTTTGTCTGCTACTTGGTGAGCCTATGAAAAGTATTCAGCAACGGCTATTAACATCGCTACTGATTGGTTTACCTTTGCTGTGGGTGCTTACCTCAAGCTTTATTGCGTGGAAGCTTTGGCACGAAATCAATGAGATGAATGACACCCAAATCACTCAAGTTGCCCGTTATTTAATAGGGGTCGCCCCCAAAGAAGAGGACGATAAAGACCATCATAGGCAAAGGGATGATAACAAAAAGCACACGCCCAAAATCTATGCGTTAAAAAGTAAGCAGCTATCAGGTGATCTTGGTGAGGCTGAGGATGACTATATGGGCTTTGCCATTTGGGATAAAAAAGGCCGTCTATTAATGGCTGATGAAAATGGTCAATCATTTGCTTTTTTGCCAGACCAGCATGGGTTTTTAGAAGAGCATGATTCTGCCTATCAGCGCCTCAACCCTTTTAGTAAGCGCTGGCGTTTATTTTACGTCCATGATGATCATGACTATGAAGGTCGGGTCATTGCCGTCGGACAGAACCTCAAATCTCGCCGAGAGATGATTACTGATGCCATGTCCGTGCAAGTGCTGCCGATGTTGATTGGGCTATTTGCATTTATGGGTTTGGTGGTGTGGCTGATCCGGCGGGGGTTTATGCCGTTAACTCAGATTAGTAGTGCGCTTGAACAGCGTCAACCGCAAGATGATAGCCCCATCACAGCGGACGTGCCCAAAGAGATCCAACCGTTAGTGAGCGCCTTAAATGTCTTGTTTGTAAAAGTCGCGGATACCCTAGCACGTGAGCAGCGCTTTACCGCCGATGCCTCACATGAGCTTAGAAGCCCGCTTGCGGCGTTAAAGCTACAAGCTGATTTGTTACAGCAGCAGATATTGCAGTTATCTGGCGTAGAAGACGATAATCAGCTGTTCTATCATGCCCAAAACATTAGCAATGGCATTGAGCGGGCCACTCATTTGGTCGATCAACTGCTGATTTTAGCCAAAATAGAACCGCAACAACAATTACCTCCTGAGCAATTAGAAAGTCCGGATTGGTTGATGCTAACGGATATTGTACTCAGTGATGTCAATCGGCTGGCTCGTGAAAAGCACATGCAATTAAAACGCACTGTGAACTGTGACAATCCTGCTGATATTCTACCCATCCTTATCAATCCAATTTTATTCAAACTGCTCATCCGTAACCTGTTGGACAATGCCATTCGCTATTGTCCCGAGGGCGCTTTGATTGAACTTCAGCTCGACACCAATGCTATTAGAGTGGTCGATAATGGCAGTGGCGTCGAGCCAGAACAACTGACGCGCTTAAGCGAGCGCTTTTATCGCCCAGCAGGTCAAAGCCAATTAGGTAGCGGTCTTGGGCTATCCATTGCCAATCGAATAGCAGAGCTGCACGGTCTGACGTTAGAATTTGCTAACCGCTCTCAACCAGAAACTGGCTTTATCGTCACGATAAGACATAAAAAAGCGATATCAAGCATCTGATAAAACGATAAAAATTAATCGGCGTGGGCTTAAGGTTGAGTTAATATTTACCCCGTATGCTAGTTGTATTCCCTAATAATATAGACGGAGTACAATCTTATGAGCCTACCTCTATTAAAACCCTTATTATTGACTGTTGGTGCAACCTCATTAGTGTTTTTTGGTGGCGTTATCGCCTTATCTGTCCAGTCGCCCAGCGCTGATGACGCACTATCAGCTGCGAATGCCATGAGTCAAAATACTGACATTACCTCTATATCCTCTGATTTATCGTCCTTTAAAGCCGTGGCAAACCCTCTCACGCAATCCCCATTTGCCAATCCATCACCTCTGGCGGCACTCACAGCCACGCAAGCAACTGCGCTTGCGCAGCAAGACGCGCCCAATTCAGTATTGCAGGCTTCACCCGAGCTCGTCAATTATAACGGCACCGTCGCTTATGAGGTGCTATTAGACAGCGGCGCTACTTATATTGATGCCAGTGTCGGCACTGTACTGAATCCGGTTGCGACCAATGACTATCGTGCTGAGAGATTTGACGATGACGATTATGAAGATAAGCACCACGATGATGATAAACGTAAAGAGGATAAACATCGCAAAGCACACGATAAAAAATACTATAAAGAGAATGATCGCCTAATCGCCATGAGCTATCAGCAACATGATGAGGAGGAATACGATGACTAATACCAAATCACATTCGACACCAGCCGTCAAAAAAACGGCTAAAAAAGCAGATCCTTTTGCCGCTCTTAAAAGCAGCATTATGATGGTCTCGATTGCAGGTACTATGGCAGGATGGCTGGTACTACTCAATCAAGAACAAAAAACTGCCCCTGTGAGCACTGCCATTATAAGCACTGCTGTTGCTGAGTCTGATGAAAGGGCAGTCACGCCAACGCCCATCGCTGATATCAATCAATTGCGACAGGTCAATGCAGTCGCACCTGTTGAGGTAATAAGGGTTGTCGCTCGTACGCGATCTTCTCAATAAATAAGAAAAACCACAGATTATTTAGTTTGAATGTTTAGTCAAGGGAGGGCTTTGAATGCACACAAATATGTCCAATCAAACAACACCGCAACTGGCAACGATTAAACTGTTTGCCATGGGTTGTCACATTCAAATTAGCTTAAATACCACAAGACTGAGCGCGCAACCTTCACAAATGAGAATAGACCAACAAGTCGCTTTTTTGACAAACGATATTCAGCAGCGCTTAGCTGACTGGGAACATATCTTCAGTCGTTTTGATGACAGCAGTGAGCTTATGAGACTGAATAACCGTGGCGACCAATGGTCTGAGGTGAGTTCAGAATTATTTGAGGTGTTGCAGCGTGCCATTCACTTTGTCTCAAAGACTCAAGGCTTAGTAACACCAACGTTATTGCACCCTCTATGGGACGCAGGCTATAAGCATTCATTTGAGACCTTGCCCAAAATGTCTGTGCCATCATTACCTGTTACTAGCGTAAGCACCCCTACAAACGTGCAAGACACGACAAGTGCTAACCATGCCAATCAGCAGATAGAAGGTATTCAGCTTCGCCAGTTAGCTGACAGACAACATCAAGTATATCTGCCAGCTGGCATGGCACTGGATTTGAATGGATATGTCAAAGGGTGGTGCGCCATGCAGTTGGCGGAAAATATTAGCCGAGTTCATGACTGGCATATTCCCTGCTTAGTCGATATGGGTGGGGATATCGCGATTGGTGTTCCAAAAAACCCAACAGATAAACCGGTGTCTTGGGGAGTGGCTGTTGCCAAGCCGTATTTTGCCAATAGTGAGCACGTTCACAATGATGAAGATGTGGCGATCCTCAAGCTCAGCTCTGGGGCTGTCGCCACATCTGGGCAAGATTATCGTCGCTGGTTGCACGACGGCCGCTGGCAACATCATTTGATCCATCCGCATGACTTGCGTCCAGTAACAAGTGACGTCCTAACTGCAACGGTACTGGCGAAAGATGCGATGACGGCGGAGGTATACGCCAAATACTGCGTGCTTCTTGGTGTTAAAGCAGCCGTGGCGTGGCTCAACAAACACCATATTGCGGCGTTGTTAATAGATAGGGATAACAAAGTGATGGTGACTTCTGCCATGCGTCCAAACCTGCTTGCTAGTTAATTTATCACGCGACATGCGCTAGATATCAATACATTAAGTAAAGCCATTCATAGGAGCATAGTCATGCATACAGACCATCCTACCAGCAGTCATACTGCTTCCAATACTAATGTTCTCACTCAGGCTCTATGGGTTGGCTTAACGTTAAGCATTGCTATCGGAGTTGGTGGTTATGCGTCGTTAACTTGGGGAGAGACGGTATCTCAGCTACTGACCAGCACAGATAAACACTTTTGGTATTTATCACGGGCAAGCGGTGTTATCGCTTATACGTTATTTTGGTTGGCAGTCATTTTTGGCTTGTTGTTAAGCACTCGTTTAGGCAAGCGCTTTAATGCAGCGCGGGTATTTGTCTTACATCAGTATCTAAGCCTGATTGCCGTAGGCTTTGCCGCGTTTCATGCTGGTATCTTATTAGCAGATAATTTCTTAAATCTGAACTTATGGCAGGTGCTAATGCCTTTTGGTTTTCAGACTGAGCGTGTGGGCGTGGCCTTGGGGCAGTTGGGGTTTTGGTTCTTATTTATCTGTGCGTTTAGTTTTTATATTAAGCAGTATATTGGTCAATCAGCATGGCGCTGGCTACACTTTTTGACCTTTATGGCGTATATGTTCATCAGTATTCATGTGTTTATGGTGGGCTCAGACAGTCGCGCGCTGCCTTTGTTATTATTTTATGCCGGCAGTCAAACAATAGTCTTTTTACTAATAACCTATCGAATAATCGCTTTAAAGCAAGCAAGGTAACTATGTGGAAATTGGTGTGTCATTATAGGCTACACTGACATATTCTAATTTATGTCTAAATCGTTTGAGGGTATCTATGCTATGCATCATTCTATTCACGACGAAGCTCATCTAAGCAATCGCAATCATTGGCTTAGGGCAGCAGTACTTGGTGCCAATGATGGACTGATTTCAACCGCGAGTCTATTAGTCGGTGTCGCTGCAGCAAGTGCAAATAGTCAAACACTGCTATTGACAGGGATGGCCGCGTTAACCGCAGGTGCTCTATCGATGGCAGCTGGTGAGTATATTTCAGTATCGTCTCAAGCTGATACCGAAAAAGCGGATCTGGATAAAGAGTTGCATGAACTGACTCATAATGCTGAGCGCGAGCTATTTGAGCTCACCAAAATTTATGAGAAACGTGGACTGGATCATGTCTTAGCGCATCAAGTTGCCATAGCTTTGACTGAGCATGATGCACTAGAGGCGCATGCCCGAGATGAGATTGGTTTGACAGATCTGAGTCAAGCTAAGCCGATTCATGCGTCAGTTGCTTCTGGATTGTCATTCATTGCGGGCGCCATATTACCGATTATTGGTATTTTACTTTTGCCAGCACAAACACTGGTTTGGTCACTCGCGACTTTAACGATAGTAGGCTTAGCGCTACTTGGCATAATATCAGCGCGCTTGGGCGGTGCCCCTGTTATTCCTGCTACGTCTAGAGTTGTGATATGGGGTGTGCTCGCTATGGTCGCAACATCATTGATTGGTCGGTTGTTTGGGGTGGCAGCATTATAGGGGCCTCATAAAACTGGTCAGTAAATAAGGGTATACCCTAAATAGAACCATCTAATATTTTATGCATAGCTTAAGTATTATGACGTGTGATTATAGGTGTTAATAATAAATGTAGTTATCAACTTATCAAAGTATTAGACTCAATGTTTCTGCCTTCATAAATGGTTGCTTTTTTGAATAAGAAGCTGGCAAATGTACAAGTTGTTGTCAGTGACAGCAGCATTGATACCAGCGTATGGCTAAAAAAGTGATCGCCAAAACTCATTTTATACAGCCCCATCGTCCAGCCTAAAACAGTCACTACTGTAAATATCCTATAGCGATATTTGTGTAGACTAGGTAAAAAAGCCAGGCCATATAAAGAGAACCCTGCACTGGCATGGGCGGCTGGGAAGCATTTGGAATCGGTTTTAGCGGTTATGTTTTGCCAAATATTCAGATAAGGTAAGTCCCCACCAAACAGCGTTAAATGATTGGGGCAACTGACATGAGTGACACTCTTTAATAGGGCAACAGTAGAAGGTACGACGATAAGAATAATCAGTAGGTAGCTTATTTCACGTACTGAAAAGGGAACCATAAATTGATTGATACTTCTATTCTTGATGATAGAAACATTATTCGAAGGCTGTCTGTATTTAATAATTAACACAGTGATTAAGTAGAGGGCTAGCAAAATCAATAATGCTTTAGGAGCATCATAAAAGATGAAAGCATAAGGCTGTGCGCCCTTTTGTATAAGCCATTGCCCATTAGTATAAAAAAGCTCGCTGATGTGAATATCAAACTGGCTATGTTCAAAGATTAACGCTGTAATGATCGTTAAGCAAAGCAGCTTAAGCCACATCCAATCAGATGAGTTATTTTCCAATGCCATTGAAATACCTTTCAATATATTAATTTGCAAAACCTCAAGTGCTATTCGCTATAAGACGTTAAATAATGCCATCAGCCATAAAACAAACAATAGCAATAACGCCAAAAACTGGGCAGCAGAACCGACATCTTTAGCTATTTTAGCGAGCGGATGTTGTTCTGTAGAAGTATGGTCAACGCAGGCTTCGATACCTGTATTGAATAGCTCGACGATAAGCGATAGAAACGAAACTATTAACAGCAGCATTTTTATATAGATAGCAAAAGGCATAAATATTAAAACGATAAGTAGTAAAAAGTTAAGCCAAATAACTTGCCTAAAGGCCGCTTCATATTTATAAGCCGCTTTAAAACCATCTATCGAGTAGCCCGTCGCTTTTAAAATACGAGACAGCCCCTTTTTACCTTTAACTTCACTCGCAAAGCTATCAGCTACCAGTAGAGAGCCAGTTGTTTCTTTAAGTTTATAATCAAAATCTGCGGCTTCATTATCGAGAATAGTAGGTTTGCGAGTACTCATGTTGATTGCTTAATAGTCATTAAAGTTAGAGGGTATGGCAAGCTTTGGGAATAAAATAAAAAGTGCAATCACCGATATAATTCTTGTTGTAATGATCCCAGTGTAGGAGGGCACTGGTTAGCACTTAGGTATCATTATAAGATTGGTATCGTTAAGAAAGCGTTAAGATAAAACCCTGAAATTAAATTTATACCGTTGCTTAAGTAGGGCAATTGCGGGTTTTAGACTTTTGATATAGCGTCTTTACTAAGCTTAATACCTAAATACTGGACAAACCAAAAAGCAGTAACTAACACCTGTGCTATTGAGGTGTCGGCTACTGCTTTGACTAAAGCTATATAATTGGGCTTATCGTTCGATAGCCTTAACGATAATAAATACTAAAGCTGCTGCCCCCAGTTTTATTGGCTTGATGGGTTAATTCCCAATCCATATGCGTCATAATACGCTGCACGATACTAAGTCCTAAGCCCGACCCTTCAACCTTATTACTAAATGCCTTATCTGTGCTCGAATTGTCATCCGTTTTGCCATCCGTATTGCTATGCTCTAAACGCTCAAAGCGCTCATACAGCAGCGGCATCATACTCTCAGGAATACCAAGACCCGTATCAGTAACGACTATTTTGTCACTATCGATAGTTATGATGACTTCGCCATCATCTGTGTATTGAAAGGCATTTTTAATGAGGTTACCTAGCGCCATTTTTAGCAGTTCAGGACGCACGTTTGTAAAATACACTTGTTCAGCGATTATTGTACAAGTGACTGACTTATATTTGAGTAGATAGTTTAAGCGCTGCGCCTCATTTATAGCAATACTATTAATAGAGGTTTGCGGGGCATCCAGTTTTTCAGGGGCACGAGAGAGTAGTAATAAGGCGCTGATAATCTCAGTGGTCTCCTTTGCAGTCGTGTTGATACGGTTAGTAAATTCGCTTAAATAGCTGTCGTGCGCTAATTGGGAGGCTAATACCTCGGATGCGCCCATTATTATGGTTAAAGGGGTACGCAATTCATGGCTGACATCGCCTGTGAATAATTGCTCACGCTTTAGATACTGCTCAAGGTTATTATTTTTCTCATCAATCGCTTGTGCTAACACCCCAACTTCTGAGGGTAGGTGGGTTAATTCGGTTAAATTTTGATTATCGGTCTCTACCGCTTTTTTTAGATCTAATAAAGGCTTGATGATTTGCTTAGAGGATAAATAAGAGAATAGCGCAGCGATTAGTAAGCTCAAAAGGACCGCAATTTTTAGTGCATCAGCAAATATATCTTCTAGATTCTCAAAGATTGCTAAAACAGGATAATTCTCCATCGCCATTTCAGACCCTTCTAAGTAGGTCAAAATATAGTTTTGCTCATTTTGTGGATAAGCAAAAAAATGCAGATTAGTTTCAGTTTTACCCGCTTTATTATTTACGGTTACTCGCATTTCTTGAACGGTTCCGTTGGCTATTGTTTTTAAATTCTCAGGCGCACTATCATAACGATAAATTTTAATACCCGGATTTGCTGTATAAACAGCCTGTTCACCATATTTTTCTTGACTGATTTGTAGCTGCTGTAAAAGTCGCCCTTTCACTAAGTCCTGTTCAATTCGCATCTCAGCATACATAAAAATGCTGACGAAAGCCGTGCAAAGCAATAAAGCGAATACAAAATAGGAGATTCGAAACTTATTGGCGATTGAGTCTATAGTGAACATGGCAGACGCTTATTTAGTGTAAGGCAATAGATAGCGTAAGAAAAAATATAGATATGACTGCTTATAATAGACTCTAATCTGTAAATCGTATTGTGAAATTTTAGACTTTATCAGGGTTGATAATCTGATAGCCAACGCCCGCTATGGTCATGATCATCGGCTCAATAAACGGTTTATCAACTTGAGCGCGCACACTATGCATATGCGTACGTAAAGCATCGCTGTGAGGTATATCTTCACCCCATAATTTTTCCTCAAGCTCATTCTTATTGACGACTCGAGGTGCGGCGCTCATCAGGGTATTCAGTATTTTAAACCCTGTTGGCGTGAGCTTGAGTGATTTACCCTCACGAGTAACCGTGTGCTCATCGGTATTTAAAGACAGTTTGCCAACGGTAATATTATGTTGAAAATGATCGTCTTGATGCCGACGAATCAAAGCTTTAATACGGGATTCTAATTCGACGAGCGAAAAAGGCTTGACCAAATAATCATCAGCGCCACTATCAAAACCTGTGACTTTATCCAGAATCGTATCACGTGCCGTCAGCATGAGCACAGGTGTTTTATTATGCAATTCCTCTCGAAGCGCCTTGCACAATTTGGTGCCATCCATGCCAGGCAACATCACATCTAGTAAGATAACGTCATAACGATTATTTGAAGCTAGCGTTAAGCCACTAATGCCATTATGAGCATTGTCTAACTCAAAGCCTTTAGTCTCAAAAAAAGCGTAAATGTTGGCGACGATATCGGGATTGTCTTCAATAATAAGTATTTTATACATAATGGCTACTACTCTATAAAAAGCGTGAGGCGGATAAAAAATAATTTAATGGGTATACTGGAAAAAAGTAGGTTTTGATAGCATCTCGTCGGTGGTAATACCGAAAAATTTAAGTAAAGTTGGGGTAATAAAATCGTGTGATACTGGCTTATCAAGCATAAGGCTGTTTTTATCAATACTATTATTAGTAGGCGACCAAATAATGACAGGCACCTGCTTTTGCGCAGCGGGTGCTATAGAGTAAGGCAGGCCGTGCAAGTAGATATTATTCTCACCTAAACTCTCACCATGATCGCTAATATATACCATTACCACATCATAATCGGGCTCGTAAGTTTTTAGCGTATCAATCACGTTATTCAAGAAGTAATCGGTATAACGAATCGCATTGTCATAGCCGTTAATAACTGATTGGTCATCGCACTTGGATAGCTCATTGGTCATACAGACGGGTTTATATTCTTCAAAAGCCTTAGGATAACGCTTGTAGTAAGCGGGACCATGATTGCCCATTTGATGTAATAAAATCAGTGTATCTTTAGCAGAAGCGCCTGTTTTTACAAGCTTATCAAAACCATCAAGCATACCGATATCGCGACATTCATCATCGCAATTTGGATTGATATCGCTCGTTTTGTAGTCTTCAAAAGTCACTCGATCCGCCACGCCTTTAGAGCTTGAATTATTATCGCGCCAAATAACGTTTACGCCTTGTTTATTGAGCGTATCTAGCACGTTTTCATTATAGTCTGCTTCATCCGGATTATAGTCTGAACGATTAGCATAACTGAACATACAAGGCACTGAGTAAGCTGTAGAAGTACCGCAAGAGGTGGCATTTTTGAAGCTATAAATATTAGATTGCTTGGCAAGTAGTGGCATCGTATCGCGCTTATAACCATTTAAGCTAATATGGTCAGCGCGCACTGTTTCACCAACGACAAATACCATGAGTTTTGGTTTTGCTGTACTACCATTAGCAGCGTTACGTTTGGCATCAGTTGCGTGCAGTATCATCGTATCAGGACGGCGTAGCTCATCAATATAATCAGTACCGAGTTTGATGACTGAATAAATAGGAGTAATAGGATTGGTATAACTACGCACCATTTTATGCTGACGAAAAAAGGTGGCGTATTGATCACCAAAGGGCAATAAGCAAACGCCTACTAAGGCAATAGCCGCTATCAAAGTAGCTGTCTTTTGTAGTATCGAGCGTCGTAAGGAAGTAGGTTTTATTTTTAATTTGCTAATAATAACAGCAGGTACAACACCTAATATTAGCAGCCGAATAAAAAAGCTTAGCGACATCAGTTCCATCGCTTCTGCTTGATCAGTCTGTAAGCTATTAATTAGCATATTAGTATCAAATATGGTGCCGTAAGCATCGGTAAAATACCCGCACACAGCTGCTATCAGCACTAAAGCAATCAGCACTGGTTTGGCAATGGGTCGATAGCATAGCAACTGAACGATTAGCCACATCAAGCTAAATAATAAGCCTGAGAGAGACACTATAAAGCCAATGTTTGTGCTAAGTGGATAAACACTTAACACTTGCGTAAAAAAGCCAATATTGGCAGTAGCTATTAAATAAAGCACGACAATGATAATCAGAAAGCTAAGATTAATCTTGCGATCAAAAATTTTGCTTGCAAAGCTTTTTTTCGTATTAGCTTGATTACTAATAGTGCTAAGTGCTTGAGAGGGTAACATAAACGGGATTCTCAACAGGATCGTAAGGAATATGATTCCTTACGATAGCAAGTAGCCTGTTAAGAAGACGTTAAGGGGATTGAATAGGAGTTTGTGTTTTAGTGCTACTATTGAAATTTTTCAGGTATGTAGGATCAAAACCCCATTATTAACCACATCACCTAAGAAGAGTGAGTTTGAAAAACGTTATTATGATCTTTTAACCCTGTCAGGCAGCGATGCCTGACTCAAGTAAATCAACCTTCGATATAGTCGGGGCGTTTTACTGCCATGTACACTGACCTGCTATAAATAATGTAGGCTATTGTTATCACTAGCCTACACCCTAAGATTCAAGTCCTCACTAGGGTGCCATCCTTATGGCTATAAGAATAACTATGCTAAATACTCAACGCAACTGAACTTAATTCGCTCTATTTATCTTATTGACGCTTAGCTATTTACTTACATGGCATTTCCGATTATTATACATCAAATTGATGATAATATATCGGAAATGCCATGTTCTCTTTACAACCATCGTTTGATGCTATTTCAGACAAATTTATTGATGAAAATTCTGAGGTCGTTAGCGCTCTTGCTGCCATTCACCCCAGTCTTACAACTCAACTAGTTTACGAGGTGATTCTGGCCGCTAATGAAAAAACTCAACATGTTGGAAGCTCTTTTCCAGCTAATGCTCCGTTAGCAATGTGGCAATTTCACATTACAGGTTTTCTTAGAGAAAAACTATGTGCTCTTGGTTGGACTAAAGTTGATGGTAAAGGTGGGGTTGCATACGTAATATCGCCGTGTAAGGAGCATGCAATTCGTGTTTTTGCAGGTAACAAGTATGTAGGTTTACGAGATGGAAACGTAAGCAATAGATCAATTAAGGGAAATACCCTTAAAGATGATATTTATCCGCTATTAAACTCTGATAAAGGAACGACCATTTGGACTTTACTTCATTACCGATTTGGTGAGTTAATGAGATTAGAGCTTTCGCAGCCAAAATCATTTGCAAAAGGTAAGATCAATGACTGGGGTACGCGGATCAAAATCCCTGATGTTAAGTTCAACATTCCTACAACACCGCGTATGAAAGAAAAAGTTGAGGTAGGAGTAGTTCCTGTCAAGCGTAAGAAAAAAGCTTAATCAATTCAAGGCTAATATATGTTTAATCCAAATCGATTACAGTTTGCAATCGATAGGCGAGCTGTGAGCAAAGCTGAATTAGCAGAAAAGCTAAATATTACTCCTAGAACATTAACAAATTATCTAAAAGGAAATACTGAGCCTAATTTAGTTGATATTTCAAGGGTGCTAAGCTTCCCTATCGATTTTTTTAAAGGTAGTGACTTACCAATCATTGATGAACATAGTGTTAGTTTTAGATCTCGTTCTAGAATGACTAAGAAAGTCAAAGCCGAAGCTTTAACTTATGGCATTACTGGCTTTATGCTTAATGATTGGTTTGAAGAGGAGTTTGAACTTGTTCAATCAGAACTTCCTGATTTATCTCATCTATCTCCTGAAGAAGCGGCTAATTCGCTCCGTTACGACTGGGGCCTGGGTGATAAACCTATTGGGAACTTAATTGCTCTATTAGAGTCAAAAGGTATACGTATTTTTTCTATTTTTGTAAAATCGGAATATATTGATGCTTTTAGCGTTTGGTATGATGACACACCTTTTATCTTTCTTAATAACCAAAAAACTATGGAGAGAAGTCGTTTTGATGCATGTCACGAACTAGGTCATTTAGTTAGAGATATATACAGTATGAAAATGTCTGAAAGTTTTAGTAAATCACTTGATGAAGACTTGGATTCAAAAGTAGTCGAAAGATGTGCAGATGAGTTTGCATCTGCGTTCTTGATGCCCGAAGTTGCATTAATGGAATATAGACATGTAAATCCTACCATCAACAATCTTATTGAGCTGAAAAAAGTGTTCGGCGTATCTTTAGTAGCACTGGCATATAGAATGCATAAGCTAGGGTTCATAAGTGAGTGGGTTTATACAAGAGTGCTCTGCCCAGAAATAGCAAAATATAATTATCGTAAGTCAGAGCCTTATCCAATGGATAGAGAGACTTCCCAAGTACTCAATACAATAACTAGTGAGTTAACTTCAGAAGGAATTAGCCTAGACGATATTGCTAAAAAAATTAATCTTAGAAAAGCTGATATAACTCCATTGCTATTTCAACTTGCTGAAAGCACAAAGCCTTTTCATTTATTTCAAGTTTTAAAATAATGTGTGAAAACATGAGTAAAGTTTAGCTACTAGTTTGATCAGCTAAACTTTGCTCGTTCTTTTAATCAAGTATTTATACAGCTTCTTTAGCATTCATTAAATCAATAAACGCCGCCTCAAGCACACCAATCGCCTCATCATCAACGATTAACCCCTCATCTATCTGGCGCTGTACCCATACATGAAGCGCCTCATCATTATAGAAAATCGGATTCACGTCCAATATTTTGGCCAGCTGTGAGCCTTGCTGTATTTGTAAGTTTTGAATCAGTTGCTTGGTTAAAACCTTCACTTTGTGATCAAACCAAGATGACGTTGTTGGTTGCTGCGCTGACGTATACATAATAACCTCCTGTAGATTAATTAGATTTCTTAATTAACTAAATGTTCTGCTACAGGTAAAATTATACACGCATTTTGACTCATTGCAAGATAAAATAACCTACTGTAGGTTATTTTATGTGTTTAGAGATTAGATGTCTGAATCGTCAGTAAGTTCATATAGATCGCCTACCTCAATTTTAAAATAGCGGCATAGCTTTTCAATCACTTCTAAATCTACTCGAGTGGCTTCTTCATGATACATACGCGTGATTGTGCCTCTGTTGATAGAAGTTTCTCTTGCAACATCTGCAATTTTAAGGCGCTTTTCACCCATTATCGTTGATAAATGACACTTAACCATTACCCTCTCCTATTTCAAATATAGTGCTATTAGCATACAAATTATTCGCTAAACACGCATAGCGCTATTAAGCAGTGCATTTTACTACGTGTCATATCGGTTTAATAGTAAGACCTATCCAATACTAATAAGCTCAATACTTTCAGTTGTGCTTACTAGCCCTTTGCGATAATATACTTATATGAGTACTTACTCATTTGAGTGTATGAATATATAATCATCATAAGGCCTTTACCATGAAAGTAATCGCAGTACTGAACCAAAAAGGCGGCAGCGGCAAGACCACGATAGCCACGCATTTAGCACGTGGGCTACAACTTCAGGGTCATAGTGTGCTACTCGTTGATAGTGATCAGCAAGGCAGTGCTCGCGATTGGAGAGCCGTTGATGAAGACAATCCTGTTCCTGTTATCGGCCTTGATAGACCAACGCTTGATAAGGATTTAAAAAATGTTTCTGATAAAGAGTTCATCGTAATTGATGGCTCACCGCAAGCGACCAATCTGGCACTATCTGCAATCAAAGCCGCTGACTTTGTGTTGATACCCGTACAGCCAAGCCCCTATGATGTGTGGGCGACCAATGATTTGGTTGATTTGGTGCAGCAGCGCATCGAGATGACCGATGGTAAGCTCAAAGCCGCCTTTGTGGTCTCTCGCGCTATCCAAAATACCAACATCGGTAAAGAAGTCGCCGCAGTGCTACAAGATTATAATCTGCCCGTTCTTGATGCCAGAATTGTGCAGCGCGTCAGCTATCCAAATAGCGCCTCAGTTGGCAAAACGGTATTTGAGACAGAATCTGCTAAGAGCAATGCCGTGACTGAGATCACGCAACTGGTTAACGAGGTTAAAACGTTTTTTGATAAGGAAGTAGAGTTATGAAAGCTGGCCGCCCAAGTAAAGATAAAAAAGACGCTCTTGAGTTGTCTGACGTCACTGATAAGTCCAAAAAGACCACACGAGTCAACTTCAATCTTGATGAAGATACCTATTTTGAGCTCAAACAATACGTGCTCGATAATCGCACAACCGTCACTAAACTGCTCACTGAGATGATTGAATCACGGTTGAATGAGCGTTGATAACAGACCTATATTGTTGATTTATAATAATTTATTATAAGGTGTATATACACCTATACACCTATACACCTATACACCTATACACCTATACACCTATACACCTAACGATGTTAATTTAGGATAATCATGAGTCAATCACAACAGCTTCAACAACTAAAAAAGCAGCTTTGGAATATTGCCAACGACCTACGCGGTAAGATGGGTGCAGATGAGTTTCGGGACTACATACTAGGATTTATTTTTTATAAATACTTATCGGATAAGTTCATCCGTTTTGCCAATAATATCTTGGCTGAAGAAGGCGAGGGCTTTGATAATTTTGCAAGTTTTGATATCGGTAATCCTGATCATCTTGAATATATCAATGAAGTCAAAGAAAATGCTATTGATGAGATCGGCTACGCGCTATCGCCCAATCAGTTGTTTCACCAACTGGCCAAACGCGGCAAACAAGACCAGGCGTTTATCCTCGATGATTTAGCTGACACGTTAAAAGCCATCGAGCAGGGCACATTAGGCACAGACTCAGAAGAAGATTTTGCCAACCTATTTGAAGACATAGATCTTACCTCAACCAAGCTTGGCAACAGCCCTGATGACCGCAATGAGCTGATCGTCAAAGTGCTAAGCCACCTAGATGCCATTGATTTTGATCTTAGTAACACCGAAAGCGATGTGCTAGGTGATGCTTATGAGTATCTGATCGGTGAGTTTGCCAGTGGCGCAGGCAAAAAAGCGGGAGAGTTTTACACGCCGCAGATGGTATCCACGTTACTTGCCAAAATCGTTACCAGTGACAAAGAAACCATAAGCTCAGTCTATGACCCAACGTGTGGCTCGGGTTCTTTGCTGCTGCGCGTCAAGCGTGAGGCGAATGACGTAGATAGAATCTACGGTCAAGAGATGAACCGCACCACCTATAACCTAGCACGCATGAACATGATTTTGCATGACGTGAACTTTACCAAGTTTGATATCAAGCAAGAAGACACGCTCAAGCGTCCGCAGCACATCGGTATGCGCTTTGATGCCATTGTGGCCAATCCGCCTTTCTCTGCGAAGTGGTCAGCTGATCCCTTGTTGCTTCAAGATGAGCGTTTTTCAGACTATGGCAAACTTGCACCCAAGACCAAAGCCGACATGGCCTTTGTCCAGCATATGCTACATCACTTAGACGATGACGGCACAATGGCAGTGGTATTGCCGCATGGCGTCCTGTTTCGCGGTTCAAGTGAGGGCGATATTCGTGAATACATCATCAAAAACCTTAACGCCTTAGACGCAGTGATTGGACTCCCTGCCAATATTTTCTATGGCACCAGCATCCCGACCTCTGTTTTAGTCTTTAAAAAGAACCGCAAACACGATCAAGATGTCTTCTTTATTGATGCCAGTGAGTGTTTTGATAAGCAAAAAAATCAAAATATGCTGCTGCCCGAGCATATCGACACCATCATCAAAACCTATCAAGCGCTTGAAAATGTCGATAAATTCGCCCATGTCGCCTCTTTAAAGGATATTAGCGATAACGACTATAATCTCAACATTCCGCGCTACGTGGACACGTTTGAGGCTGAGCCTGAAGTGGATCTAGTAACCGTTGCCAAGGCGCTGCAAGATTTAGAAAAAAAGAGCCAAGCAACAGACGCCACCATCAACGGCTTTTGTAAAGAGCTGGGTATTGATTCGCCTTTTAAAGCGGCGCTGTAGAGCAAAGATAAGGATACGATGATATGGCAACACCAAAATTGCGGTTTAAAGAGTTTGAGGGAAGTTGGTTAACCTCAAAAATAGGTGAGGTTTTTGAGGTTACTTCAGGTGCTACACCTTTAAGAAGTAATAAGGAGTTTTTCAAAAATGCAAATATTCCTTGGGTCAAAACGACAGACTTAAATAATGCTGTCATTACACATACGGAAGAACAGATTTCCAAGATTGCTTTGGAAAGCACTTCCGTAAAAATGCTTCCTAAAGACACTGTATTTGTAGCTATGTATGGAGGTTTTAATCAAATTGGACGAACTGGGCTTTTGTTAAATGAGGCTGCTTGTAACCAAGCGCTATCAGCAATATATCCTAACGAAAATATCAGCTCGTTTTTCCTTCTAAGTTATCTAAATCATAATGTAAAAGAATGGAAAACTTTTGCAGCCAGTAGTCGAAAAGACCCAAATATCACTAAAAAAGATGTGTTGTCATTTCCTTTTAACTATCCAACATTAAAAGAACAAACCAAANTCGCTATAGTCAATCCAGAATAAAATTAGTACAACCCATATCATGAAACAGCTTAGGTAAATTATTCTCCATCCACCCTTGTCGTAGAAACTTAGCCTGTGCCCATTTTTTTTCAATAGGGTTTAAATCAGGGCTGTAAGGCGGTAGAAATAACAAGCGATGACCATGCCTGTTGAGTAATCTCTGAACGCGTTTATGAAAGCTGGCGTTATCCATGACGATTACGCATTTTATTTTAAGACTTGGTATTAGCGTGTTTTTGCACCAGTTGTAGAATATGTCGCCATTGATATTCTTTTCGAAGTAATCAAGTGCAAATAACGCTTTTTCATATAAGGCACCAATAACATTGGTGCGTTTTTTACCTTGCCAGTTATAGCTATCGATGCAAGGGGTACCAATAGGTGCATAGCCATGAGAGCGGATGGTCTCAGCCTCGAAGCCACTCTCATCCATGTATACAATTGCATAGCCTTGAGCGATGTAGTCGCCCAGTTTACTTAGATATTTAGCTCTGTTTAATGGGCAAGCTTTTGGATGCTCTAAGGTCTTTTTTTTGACTGATACCAAGACGTTTTAAAGCGGCCTCGATGCCCGACTTACTACAGCCAAAACGCTGTGCTCTCTCGTACATGTAATCGTCTGGATGCTGTTCAACATCTTTTAATAAAGCTTCGTTAGGTATTTTACTGGGTGGTTTATTGCGAGTGAGTTTAATACTAGGATCTTTGAGCCAATTCTGTAGCGTGGCCTTACTAATGTCATAAAATGCACAAGCTTGTCTGATACTCATATCTTGTTGTTTAACACTTTTAATCACTTGAGCACGGAAGTCTGCTGAATAAGTCATAATCTTTTTACTTTTCGCTTGTTTTAAAACTACTGTACCACTTTTATAAAAGATCTACTATACATTCTTATCAACTGTCGATACCAAAATCGATGAGCTGACCCAAAAGCATGAGCTACTTACCGATTATAAAAAAGGCATGATGCAACAGATTTTTAGCCAAAAACTGCGCTTTAAAGCCGACGATGGTAGTGATTTTGAGGATTGGGATGATATAACGCTAGGTGAAATTTCCTCGAAGAGCTTAGCAAAAAATAAAGACGAAAGTATCTCTGAAGTTCTAACAAACTCTGCTACTCAGGGAGTTATTAAACAAAGTGACTATTTTGAAAGGGATATAGTAACCACTTCAAACTTGAAGGGTTACTATGTGGTTGAGATAGGTGACTTTGTATATAACCCAAGAATTTCATCTCAAGCGCCTGTAGGACCAATCAAGCGTAATAAACAGTGCTTAGGTGTCATGTCACCTCTATACACCGTCTTTACTACCAATAAAGGTGATATAAATTACTTAGAATACTTCTTTGAAAGTAGTATTTGGCACGATTATGTCAAAAGTGTGTCTAATTCAGGGGCGAGGCATGATCGAATGAACATCAAGAATCAAGATTTTTTTGATATGCCTATTCTATATCCTTGTTTAGCAGAACAAACCAAAATAGCCAACTTCTTAAACAGTATCGACCAAAAAATTGATAACGTCACCGAGCAAATCGACCACGCCAAAACGTGGAAGAGAGGCTTATTACAGCAGATGTTTGTATAGGATACCTAATGACTGAGCAAAGTGAGTACCAACTCGAAGACAGCCTAATGACGCAAATGGAGCGCCTAGGCTATGATCGCGTTATCATCACCACCGAGGCGGCACTCCTTGCCAACTTAAAGACGCAAATCGTCCGCGCCAATCAGCTTGATAAGCCGTTGTCTGATGATGAGTGGAAACAGGTTATCAGTCATCTTGGCAGTGGCAGCGCCTTTGAGCGTGCCAAAAAACTGCGCGATAAGTTCAACATCAAGTTCGATGATGGCAGCTCACGCCATATTCAGTTTTTTTGGCCAGACGCCAAGGACAACATCTGGCAGCTGAGCAATCAGATTATGATTGACCACAGCAGCCAAAATGGACGCACCAGCCGCTTTGATGTCACTATCTTAGTTAACGGCTTACCTCTAGTACAAATCGAGCTCAAGCGCCGTGGCGGCATCGAGATTGCCGAGGCATTCCATCAGACCATGCGTTACTCAAAAGCCGCTTACAAGGCAGGACATGGCTTATTTGAGTTCATTCAGCTATTTGTCATCAGTAACGGCGCAAACACTCGCTACTATGCCAAAGGCACACAGCACTTTAATTTTACTTTTCCCTGGGCGGACAGCGACAACAAGCCAATCAATGAAATCGTTGATTTTGCTGAGGTGTTTTTAACCCCCGCGCATTTAACCGAGATGATCGCTCAGTTTGTCGTGCTTTATGAGTCCTCCAAGACCATGATGGTGCTCAGACCCTATCAAGTCCATGCCACCAAGCGCTTAATTGAGCGCGCCACCGCCTCAGACAAAAACGGCTATATTTGGCACACCACAGGATCAGGCAAAACGCTGACCTCATTTAAAGCCAGTCAAATCATCATGGGGCTACCTGATGTTGAAAAAGTGGTTTTTGTCGTCGATAGAAATGATTTGGACACCCAAACCGCCAATGAGTTCAACGCCTTTAAAGACGGCAGCGTAGACAGTACCACCAACACCAAAAACTTAGTCAAGCAGCTCGGCGAGACCCACGACAAGCTGATCGTCACCACCATTCAAAAGCTCAACCGCGCTATCAAATCAGAGCGCCATCAAGAAAAAATCCGCTACTTACAAGACAAAAAAGTCGTCTTTATCTTTGATGAATGTCACCGCAGCCAATTTGGTGAAACGCACCGAAACATCAAACGCTTTTTTCAACAATCGCAGATGTTCGGTTTTACTGGCACACCCATATTGATTGACAACGCTCACAACAAAGCTGGGCTTAAGCTCACTACCGCCTACCTATTTGATGACTGCTTGCACCGCTACACCATCGTGGATGCCATTCGTGACAGAAACGTGCTGCCCTTTCAGATTGACTATGTGGGTAAATTCACCAAAAACGACAGTGCTGCCGATGAAAAAGTCACCGCCATTGACACTCAAGAGGTCTATAACGACCCTAAACGCATTGATGATATCGCTCGCTATATCATCGAAAAGCATGACACCAAGACCAAACGCCGCGAGTTTAACGCCATATTTTGCGTTAGCTCCGTTGATATGCTCACGCAGTACTACGACGCTTTTGAGCGTATTCAAGCGCAAAAGCAAGCCGACGACCCTACATTCAAGCCACTTACCATTGCCACGATATTTTCTTATGCGGCCAACGAAGCGACCGATGCCAGTTTCGAAGAAAATGGTTTAATTGAAGAGTCGAGCTTTGAAACCCCTGCCCAAATCGATGAGAGCAGCCGCGACAAGTTAGATCGCTACATTGGCCAATACAATCATACATTCGCTACAAACTTTGATTCAGGCAAGAACTACTACCCTTACTATCGTGATATCGCCACCAAAGTAAAACAGCGCAAGATTGATGTTCTGATCGTTGTGAATATGTTTTTAACAGGATTCGACGCTAAAACCTTAAATACGCTATACGTGGATAAAAACCTAAAGTATCACGGATTAGTACAAGCCTTCTCACGCACCAATCGTATTTATAACGACAAAAAACCCTTCGGTAATATCGTCTGCTTTCGTAACCTAAAACAGAACACCGATGATGCCTTGGCCCTATTTGCCAACAAGCAAGCGAAAGATATCGCCGTCATTCCTGAAATGCATGAGCTACGAAAGCACTACGATCAAGCTGCCAAGAATCTCTTAGACATCTGCGCTGATTATAAGGCCGTTGATACACTAGAGACTGAAGATGAGCAGTTAGCATTTATCAAAGCCTTTCGTGAAGTGATGCGCTATAACGAGCAGTTAGGTACCTTCGTAGACTACGACCAGGCTGATACAGATCTGAATAAAGAAGACTTCGCCAATTTTGCCAGTAAATATATAGACCTATACCGCAACATTCGCACCCAGAACAAGAATAGCCAGGATAAAACCTCAATACTCGATGACATCAACTTTCAGATTGAAATGCTACATAGCGATCGTATCAATGTCGGCTACATACTAGAGCTACTCAAGCAAGCCAATAAGCAGCAAGACGATGGCAACGAAGAGAAGGCAGCCCAGTACCAAGCCCAGGTGAACGATTTAATCATGAATGAGCCGACCTTCCGCGACAAGCAAGAGCTTATCCAAAAGTTCATCAAGGAGCAGATGCCTAAAATGCCAGATGGTCAGACAGTAGAGGAGGCTTTTGCACACTTTTGGGACGTAGAGAAGGAGGCTGCGTACCAAGAGCTATGTAAAGATAACAATCTGAAAGCCGATGTCATGCAAGAGATCCTCAGAAAGTATAAGACTAGCAAGCGGCTACCTGACCGTAACGAAGTGAAAGCGCTACCTAACTATAAAGTTAAGCTATTTGAGCGCAAACCCCTTCACGAGCGACTCATGAGCAAGACTCGTGACTTTATCCAGAAGTTTTATGCTGATATGTAAAAGACTATCCATGATCCTGTGCAACTGCACTTTAACCTAAACCCATCACCAGGGCATCATGGTCAATACACGTTGGCCATTTATGTAATAGCTCATCAGCATCAAAACCTTCTCAGGGGGCAGAGTCAGCTCTTTAGTTGTTCCATTGAGATGAGTTATGCAAGTGATATCATCTGTATAAACCTTAGTCTCTTTATCATAAAACCCAAAAATTCCACTAATCAGCCGAACATCACTCAAAAGCTTTGCATGTTTTTTATCCACTGCCTTACTTATGGTAAGGGTTCCTATGTAGTGGTCAAATATTTTTAGACAGTACTTAAGAGGTTTTTGTTGAAATAAAGTCTCTCTTTCTCGCTCGGTGTTAAATACTCATTAAAGCTGTGT
>NHDG01000097.1 GCA_002167285.1 Planctomycetia bacterium TMED53 | reverse complement strand
GGACGCAACTGGTACAAGCTGCTCCGCAAGACGCTCCTCGACATGGGATTTTCTCAGGCTTACTGCGAACCTTGCGTCTTCGTGCGCCTGTCCGACAAGGGCATGCTTATCGTCGGCGCCTACGTCGATGACCTGGTCACCCTGTACTCGGACGAGCAGGAGATGCGTGACCTGTACACCAAGATCAAGGAGCAGTTCGAGTTCACGCCGCAAGAGCCGCTCGTCGACATCTGCGGCATCGAGATCAAGGAGGACCCATCATACATCATCATGTCCCTGACGGTCTACATCGAGAAGATGGCCAAGCTGTACCTCTCGCCGGACGAGATCGGTGCCAAGGTCCGCACGCCTGCGGACCAAGACCTTCCGGAGCTCGTGGAGAAGGCGCTCGAGCAGCTAGCGTCCGACGTCGACCCGGTGGTGCTTACCGAGTTCCGCAAGGTCGTGGGCGCCCTCCTGTACGCGACCATCACCGTCCGCCCGGACGCGTCGTACGCCGTCGGCATGCTGTCGCGTGCGATGAACAAGCCTACCGTGGCCCTTCTCACCGCGGCGAAGCGCGTCGTGCAGTACCTCTACCACACGCGTGAGCTCGGCCTCTACTACTCTCGCAAGGGCGACTTCAAGCTCGAGGGCCTCAGTGACTCGGACTGGCAGGTCCGCTGCTCGACCTCGGGTTACGTGTTCTTCGCGGCCCAGTGCGCGGTCTCGTACCTGTCCAAGAAGCAGGACACGATCGCCATGTCGACCTACCAATCGGAGCTCACCGCGGCCTCGCTAGCCTCCCTGGAGGCCGTCTTCCTGGCTGGCCTGACTGAGCAGGTCACCGGCCGCGACGTCACTCCCATCGACCTCGGCGTGGACAATAAGGCCGCGGTCGACGGCTCGCACGACTTCATCTCCAACTCACGCGTGCGCCCCTTTGAGCGGCGCCAGCTCAAGATCCGTGAGCTCGTGGAGCGCGGCATCGTCAACGTCAAGTGGGTGGCCACGCTCGACAACATCTCTGACATCTTCACCAAGCCCCTCGGGTACCGCCTCTTCGAAAAGTTTCGCAAGGTGCTCATGAACCTGCCCACCGCCTAGATCGTGGGCCATCAAGGCTCCCAGGACTGCCTCTACGCGAGGCACCGGGGGGTGACGCGCCCGAGGGCGCTGCGCGCACGCGAGGGTCCCGGGTTGGCCAGGGGGGCCAAGCCCGGGCCCTAAAAGGGGGGTGCCACCAAGGGGAAACTTGGTGGCACCAGGACTTTCTTTGTATGCGCACAGTGCGCGTACAACACGCCGATCGCGAGCTTGTTTTTTCGAGCGCGCTCGTCTAGTGCCAGACCGAGTGTCCGGTTGCAAAACCAAAGCCACTCATCAGTGGTAGCGGTGCATCCGCGCCTCCAGAGCGCGGAGATCGACCCCAGCTAGCCTCACATCGCGCACAACACGACTACGATCACACGATCGTCCAGACCATCCAGACGTCTACGGCGACAATGTCAGAATCCTCTTCTCGCAAGCTGTACAAGCACGAGTCCAAGCAGGAGATGATGGGCTTTGTGAACGGCCAGCTCCTCAGCGCGGCCATGAGGCACTCCAACACCGACGTGGAGAAGCTGCTCGACAACCAAGCGTTGGAGGCAGCCGCCAAGACCATAGCCGACAAGGCGCTCTTCGCAGAGATCATCCGGTTGATCGACAATGACGACCTGGTGTCCCACATCTCCACCCAGTACAAGAACAAGGGCATGGACGCCCTGGACTACATCAAGTCAGCCTTCATGGAAGGCGACCCCGACGACAACCTGAGCGCGGCCAGCGACGCCTACCTCGAGCTCGTCACCACTCGTCTCACGGCCAACCTGCAGCAGCAGGAGTTCATGCATATCATCAACCAGATGCACATGAACAGGCTTGACCTCAAGGGCTCCCATCGGGAGATCCCGGACGCCATGCACGCCGCCTTCCTTACGGACATGATCAAGAAGATCGACGCCGAGTACAAGGCCGACGTGCGGCACGCTATCAGCAGGCTGACCTCCGATGAGAAGAAGAACCTCACGAAGGTCCAGCGCATCCTGATCGGCATCATCCGCAGCCGATCCGCCAAGGAGGAGAGCAAGGACTCCCTCGGCGGCCAGTACTCGCCCCAGCTGCTCAAGGCGGTGGCGAGCGACCCCGATGCCATGGCAACGATCCGACGGCTTCAGGGCGGCAACGACGACCCGCCCGACGGCAAGTGCCCAAGCTGCGGCGTCAAGCACGGCGGCGCAGCGGAGGAGTGCTTCGCGTTGCTCCGCTCCCAGGGCAAGAAGCCCAAGGGATGGGACTCGATGTCCGACTCGCAGCGCGCCCGCATCGACGCGCGCGCCAACATCATCAAGACCTCCGGCACGTACGCCAACAACCCGGCGGCCTTCAAGGGCAAGGGCCCGAAGGTGGCAATCCTTAAGCCGGACTCGAGTGACAAACCCGCGGTGGTGATGCAGGCAAACGTGACCAGCAGCAAGCGCACGTACCTGTACATCGACTCCCAGGGTGGTGTCAACCACAAGTTCCACTTCATCAAGGATAAGTCGCTCTTCTCCTTCCTGGACACGAACCACACGGTGTGCAAGGTGGATGGTGCCATCGTTGGCGAAAATGCCTTCGCGGTCTCCAAGGGCCTGGGCATGTGCAACATCAACATCATCGGCGACGACGGCCAAGTGACCGAGATGTGCCTGCACAACTGCCTGTGGGTGCCAGACCTCACCGATAACATCTTCAACGTGTGGCACGCCGCGCAGACGTACGGCGTCAAGCTGACCATCGACGTCGACAACCCGCACCTGACCTTCAAAGACGGCTCCTCGCTGCCCTTGCTACCCGACTACACCCTCTGCATCGAGCCCGCCAGCAACTACGCAGACGACGTGGCCAAGCTCCGCGCGCTGTCGACGGGCGTCATCTCGCGCCCGCGCGGTGCGACCCACGTCGACACCAAGCCGCTGTCCGGGAACGACCAGGTCAAGTTCGAGCTCGCCCTACAGCAGCTCAACGACCCGGCGCCAGAGCGCGCCCGAGACATGTGCAAGTTCATGGACAACGTCCCGCAAGTGCTCGGTCGCGCTACCTACAACAACACTGCGACCGATGCCCGCATGCTGGCCAACGCGCCCAGCGTGCCTGCCCCGGAGGCGACTACGCCGCGGGCCACCCGCTTTGGAGAGCTGACGCAGATCGACGGTTGGGACGCCCAATGCAAATCCCTGCTTGGCAACCGCTACATGCTGGACTTCTTCGATGCGTACTCGGGAGACATTGATCTGCTCTTTGCCAAGAAGAAGTCCGACTTCCCGCAGCTGGTTGACCGCTACTACCTCGAGATGCTGCGCGATGCGCCCGACGCGTACCACCAGGGCGGCACGCTCTACTCCGACAACGAGCCAGTCCTCGTGTCGCGCGACATGCGCGCTGTCGCATCCAAGCACAAGCGCCTTCCGAAGACGTCCATCGAGTACCGGCCCACCACCAACGCTGGCGCTGAGACTCCCTTCCGCCTGGTTCCGAACGAGATGCGTAAGCTCATGGTGCGCACCGGCATGCCGCAGGATTTGTTCGAGTTCACCGCGATCGAAGCCGCGCGGCTGCTGCGCTGGTGNCGTGACCGCGACGGCAAGACGCCCGGTGAGCTGCGCACTGGCAAGCGCGCCGACTTCCGCGAGTTCGGCGACAGCACGTTCGGGTGCAAGGTGCTTGCGCGCGTCCCAGTTGCGTGGCGTCGCACCAAGCTCACGGCCCGCAACGTGTCCGGGGTCAACCTCGGCAAGGCGCGCAACCAGCCGGGCTACCACCTGTGGTGCCCGGAGTACGGCATTATGACCTCNGCTGACTGCACCTTCTACCAGCACGTCTTCCCGTTCAAGGATGGCTCGCTCAAGTTCTCCCGCGCGGGCGGCAGTGGCNTCTCTGCGCCCGACCTTCCTACCCTGATGGGTCCGCCACCGCCGTCNCCGGGGGGCAACGATCCGCCCGAGGTACCGGGGGGCGAGGTACCGGGCGGTCAGACTGGGACCGACGACGGTGCCGAACCTGAACCAGANGAAGCGGATGCCGCCCTGTCACCGCTCTCGNTCGCCAGCGGCGAGGGACTCGGACCGCCGGAACCGGCCGAGACGCCCGTTGCNACGCCGCCGCGCAGCACGCGGCAGAACCTCGACCTCACCGCGCAGTCTGCAACGGCCTTCAACAGCGGCCCACTACGCAATCCGGCGACTGGACGCGCGATACTCATCTCAGACGTGGTCAAGCTTATGAAGACCAAGGTCGACCAGACCGACCCTGCGTTCATCCCGCCACCGTGGTTCGACCTCGAGGACGTGAAAGATCCCGAGATCCGCGACATGTGGACGTTGCCCGATGGCTTGGAGATCGACGGTCTGCTCAATAAGCACAAGTGTGCCGAAGAAGTGCTGCTGGACAGCCTTACTCCGAAGCAGGCCAAGACGATCATCAACTGCCTGACTCCACGCGTCGTGAAGCGCTCCGGCAAGAAGAAGTCGCGCGTGGTCTCTCGCGGCGATCAGATGCTGCAAGGCATCCACTACCAACGCTCGCACTCGCCGACCATTATGCACGTGTCGCTGCGCTTCCTCATCGCGCTCGCCGCGTCGCTCGGTCTGAAGATCATTGGCGGCGACTTCTCCATGGCCTACATCAACGCCGATCTGCCGGAGGAGGAGTGGTACCACATGTGGCCACCCAAGTCCGCGCGCCAGTACGACGAGTATGGCCGCCGCCTGGTGTGGCTCGTCAAGAAGTCCCTGTACGGCGGACGCAACTCCGGACGCAACTGGTACAAGCTGCTCCGCAAGACGCTCCTCGACATGGGATTTTCTCAGGCTTACTGCGAACCGTGCGTCTTCGTGCGCCTGTGCGACAAGGGCATGCTTATCGTCGGCGCCTACGTCGATGACCTGGTCACCCTGTACTCGGACGAGCAGGAGATGCGTGACCTGTACACCAAGATCAAGGNGCAGTTCGAGTTCACGCCGCAAGAGCCGCTCGTCGACATCTGCGGCATCGAGATCAAGGAGGACCCATCATACATCATCATGTCCCTGACGGTCTACATCGAGAAGATGGCCAAGCTGTACCTCTCGCCGGACGAGATCGGTGCCAAGGTCCGCACGCCTGCGGACCAAGACCTTCCGGAGCTCGTGGAGAAGGCGCTCGAGCAGCTAGCGTCCGACGTCGACCCGGTGGTGCTTACCGAGTTCCGCAAGGTCGTGGGCGCCCTCCTGTACGCGACCATCACCGTCCGCCCGGACGCGTCGTACGCCGTCGGCATGCTGTCGCGTGCGATGAACAAGCCTACCGTGGCCCTTCTCACCGCGGCGAAGCGCGTCGTGCAGTACCTCTACCACACGCGTGAGCTCGGCCTCTACTACTCTCGCAAGGGCGACTTCAAGCTCGAGGGCCTCAGTGACTCGGACTGGCAGGTCCGCTGCTCGACCTCGGGTTACGTGTTCTTCGCGGCCCAGTGCGCGGTCTCGTACCTGTCCAAGAAGCAGGACACGATCGCCATGTCGACCTACCAATCGGAGCTCACCGCGGCCTCGCTAGCCTCCCTGGAGGCCGTCTTCCTGGCTGGCCTGACTGAGCAGGTCACCGGCCGCGACGTCACTCCCATCGACCTCGGCGTGGACAATAAGGCCGCGGTCGACGGCTCGCACGACTTCATCTCCAACTCACGCGTGCGCCCCTTTGAGCGGCGCCAGCTCAAGATCCGTGAGCTCGTGGAGCGCGGCATCGTCAACGTCAANTGGGTGGCCACGCTCGACAACATCTCTGACATCTTCACCAAGCCCCTCGGGTACCGCCTCTTCGAAAAGTTTCGCAAGGTGCTCATGAACCTGCCCACCGCCTAGATCGTGGGCCATCAAGGCTCCCAGGACTGCCTCTACGCGAGGCACCGGGGGGTGACGCGCCCGAGGGCGCTGCGCGCACGCGAGGGTCCCGGGTTGGCCAGGGGGGCCAAGCCCGGGCCCTAAAAGGGGGGTGCCACCAAGGGGAAACTTGGTGGCACCAGGACTTTCTTTGTATGCGCACAATGCGCGTACAACACGCCGATCGCGAGCTTGTGATTTCGAGCGCGCTCGTCTAGTGCCAGACCGAGTGTCCGGTTGCAAAACCAAAGCCACTCATCAGTGGTGGCGGTGCATCCGCGCCTCCAGAGCGCGGAGATCGACCCCAGCTAGCCTCACATCGCGCACAACACGACTACGATCACACGATCGTCCAGACCATCCAGACGTCTACGGCGACAATGTCAGAATCCTCTTCTCGCAAGCTGTACAAGCACGAGTCCAAGCAGGAGATGATGGGCTTTGTGAACGGCCAGCTCCTCAGCGCGGCCATGAGGCACTCCAACACCNACGTGGAGAAGCTGCTCGACAACCAAGCGTTGGAGGCAGCCGCCAAGACCATAGCCGACAAGGCGCTCTTCGCAGAGATCATCCGGTTGATCGACAATGACGACCTGGTGTCCCACATCTCCACCCAGTACAAGAACAAGGGCATGGACGCCCTGGACTACATCAAGTCAGCCTTCATGGAAGGCGACCCCGACGACAACCTGAGCGCGGCCAGCGACGCCTACCTCGAGCTCGTCACCACTCGTCTCACGGCCAACCTGCAGCAGCAGGAGTTCATGCATATCATCAACCAGATGCACATGAGCAGGCTTGACCTCAAGGGCTCCCATCGGGAGATCCCGGACGCCATGCACGCCGCCTTCCTTACGGACATGATCAAGAAGATCGACGCCGAGTACAAGGCCGACGTGCGGCACGCTATCAGCAGGCTGACCTCCGATGAGAAGAAGAACCTCACGAAGGTCCAGCGCATCCTGATCGGCATCATCCGCAGCCGATCCGCCAAGGAGGAGAGCAAGGACTCCCTCGGCGGCCAGTACTCGCCCCAGCTGCTCAAGGCGGTGGCGAGCGACCCCGATGCCATGGCAACGATCCGACGGCTTCAGGGCGGCAACGACGACTCGTCCGACGGCAAGTGCCCAAGCTGCGGCGTCAAGCACGGAGGCGCAGCGGACGAGTGCTTCGCGTTGCTCCGATCCCAGGGCAAGAAGCCCAAGGGATGGGACTCGATGTCCGACTCGCAGCGCGCCCGCATCGACGCGCGCGCCAACATCATCAAGACCTCCGGCACGTACGCCAACAACCCGGCGGCCTTCAAGGGCAAGGGCCCGAAGGTGGCAATCCTTAAGCCGGACTCGAGTGANAAACCCGCGGTGGTGATGCAGGCAAACGTGACCAGCAGCAAGCGCACGTACCTGTACATCGACTCCCAGGGTGGTGTCAACCACAAGTTCCACTTCATCAAGGATAAGTCGCTCTTCTCCTTCCTGGACACGAACCACACGGTGTGCAAGGTGGATGGTGCCATCGTTGGCGAAAATGCCTTCGCGGTCTCCAAGGGCCTGGGCATGTGCAACATCAACATCATCGGCGACGACGGCCAAGTGACCGAGATGTGCCTGCACAACTGCCTGTGGGTGCCAGACCTCACCGATAACATCTTCAACGTGTGGCACGCCGCGCAGACGTACGGCGTCAAGCTGACCATCGACGTCGACAACCCGCACCTGACCTTCAAAGACGGCTCCTCGCTGCCCTTGCTACCCGACTACACCCTCTGCATCGAGCCCGCCAGCAACTACGCAGACGACGTAGCCAAGCTCCGCGCGCTGTCGACGGGCGTCATCTCGCGCCCGCGCGGTGCGACCCACGTCGACACCAAGCCGCTGTCCGGGAACGACCAGGTCAAGTTCGAGCTCGCCCTACAGCAGCTCAACGACCCGGCGCCAGAGCGCGCCCGAGACATGTGCAAGTTCATGGACAACGTCCCGCAAGTGCTCGGTCGCGCTACCTACAACAACACTGCGACCGATGCCCGCATGCTGGCCAACGCGCCCAGCGTGCCTGCCCCGGAGGCGACTACGCCGCGGGCCACCCGCTTTGGAGAGCTGACGCAGATCGACGGTTGGGACGCCCAATGCAAATCCCTGCTTGGCAACCGCTACATGCTGGACTTCTTCGATGCGTACTCGGGAGACATTGATCTGCTCTTTGCCAAGAAGAAGTCCGACTTCCCGCAGCTGGTTGACCGCTACTACCTCGAGATGCTGCGCGATGCGCCCGACGCGTACCACCAGGGCGGCACGCTCTACTCCGACAACGAGCCAGTCCTCGTGTCGCGCGACATGCGCGCTGTCGCATCCAAGCACAAGCGCCTTCCGAAGACGTCCATCGAGTACCGGCCCACCACCAACGCTGGCGCTGAGACTCCCTTCCGCCTGGTTCCGAACGAGATGCGTAAGCTCATGGTGCGCACCGGCATGCCGCAGGATTTGTTCGAGTTCACCGCGATCGAAGCCGCGCGGCTGCTGCGCTGGTGCCGTGACCGCGACGGCAAGACGCCCGGTGAGCTGCGCACTGGCAAGCGCGCCGACTTCCGCGAGTTCGGCGACAGCACGTTCGGGTGCAAGGTGCTTGCGCGCGTCCCAGTTGCGTGGCGTCGCACCAAGCTCACGGCCCGCAACGTGTCCGGGGTCAACCTCGGCAAGGCGCGCAACCAGCCGGGCTACCACCTGTGGTGCCCGGAGTACGGCATTATGACCTCAGCTGACTGCACCTTCTACCAGCACGTCTTCCCGTTCAAGGATGGCTCGCTCAAGTTCTCCCGCGCGGGCGGCAGTGGCGTCTCTGCGCCCGACCTTCCTACCCTGATGGGTCCGCCACCGCCGTCGCCGGGGGGCAACGATCCGCCCGAGGTACCGGGGGGTCAGACTGGGACCGACGACGGTGCCGAACCTGAACCAGACGAAGCGGATGCCGCCCTGTCACCGCTCTCGCTCGCCAGCGGCGAGGGACTCGGACCGCCGGAACCGGCCGAGACACCGGCCGAGACGCCCGTTGCAACGCCGCCGCGCAGCACGCGGCAGAACCTCGACCTCACCGCGCAGTCTGCAACGGCCTTCAACAGCGGCCCACTACGCAATCCGGCGACTGGACGCGCGATACTCATCTCAGA
>NHDG01000096.1 GCA_002167285.1 Planctomycetia bacterium TMED53 | reverse complement strand
AATAACTGATAAAAAACTCAGTCAGACTCTTAAGTTGCCCTATGATTTCAGGCAGCTCTTTGAGGCTACAATGGTTAATATAAAGCTTCTCTAGATTAGTAAGTTGACCTACGCTATCAGGTAGCTTGTCAAACTTGCCATGACTAATAAAAAGCTCAGTTAAGCTAATAAGCTGCCCTATGCTATCAGGTAGGACTTCAAGCTTAGAGTGATTAAAATTGAGCTTAGTTAAGTTAACGAGCTGTCCGATGCTATCAGGCAATACTTTAAGTTTACAGTTGATAATATTAAGCTCAGCAAGGTTAATGAGGTGTCCAAAGCTATCGGGTAGCTCCGTTAGTTCAAGGTGAAGCAGGTCAAGGTGAGTTAAGCTCAAAAGCTGGCCTATGCTATCAGGTAGCTCTTCAAGCTCACAATGAGTAATAAAAAGCTCTGTAAGACTGCTCAGTTGTCCAACGCTGGCGGGCAACTCTTTAATACGACAACGATTAATATAAAGCTTGTTGAGGTTGGTAAGCTGTCCAATACTACTAGGTAGGTCTTTGAGATCACAGTTAATAAGATCAAGGTCATTTAAATTTTTGAGTTGCCCTATGCTGTCAGGCAAGTGCTTGAGCGGGCAATAACTAATAAAAAGCTTAGCGAGGTTAATAAGCTGCCCTATGCTGTCAGGCAGTTCTTCAATCTCACAGTGAACTATATCAAGTACCGTAAGCTTAGTAAGCTGTCCAATGCTGTCAGGTAAACATTGAATCTGACAGCGACCAATGAACATCTTAGTAAGGTTATGAAGTTGTCCAATACTATCAGGTAGCGCTTCGAGTTCACTTTGATCAATAAAGAGTTCAGTAAGATAACTCAGTTGCCCGATGCTCTCAGGTAATGCGACAAGTTTAGAGTGACTAATAGACAGTTTGGTTAGATTAGTGAGCTTACCGATATTGGGCAGTAAATGACTTGAACATATGCCACTGATAGTTATATCTACTAGATTTGTAAGGTTGGTAAGCTCATCGGGTAGATAGGCTATTCTATAGACGTCTTTTGAGTGTTGCTCATCATGTTCAGGCTCTAAGATCTCTAGCTTTTTTAGGGCTAACAGTGATTCTTTATTACGAGGAATTTCAGAATGCTTGAGCTCAAACTCATCTGCCCACGCCCATATTTTCTCAATCCAGTTGTCATTAGTATTTAATGTTTTATTAGAAGTATCAGACTGATGAATGTCCTGATGGTAGTTATTATTGTTTGGATTCATAGCTTTATTCCTTATAACAACTTGAGCTATTTTTCTTATGCCAGAATAACGTTAGTATCCTGACATAGGTTTATGCAGCCCTATGCTACACATAGTCGAGATAGTCTTTAGCTAAATAGTCTTTAGCTAATTTGCAAGGGGTTTTTTACCATTCATGATCTGCAGCACAAAGGTTCCGGACATTGTAATCAGTAGGAAACCATGGAAGGCCGCCATCGCGGTCATAAATCGAAGATGTCCGTTAGGCATGAGGTCACCTCGCCCAAGCGTTGTGAAGTTAACTAGCGAGAAGTAAAAGTAGTCCATAAAGGTAAGGGAGGCACTGCCGTTGGATGAGGACGAGACGAGGTCACCAACCTGAAAGTTATGCACAGCAACCCAAAAGCCAGTCGCATAAAGCAGTGCCTCAAGGATATGAGCCAGCACGATTGAGGCAACTGCGACCCCAAGGCAGTGTCCCGGATGGCGCGACGGCGTCACAAACTGTGACGAGAATTTTAATACGCCATAATGTATTGCTGTGCAGACAGCGATTAGAATCGCTGCCATTATAATTGCCAGAATCACTTTTTATCCTTTTTGAGGAAGGAACGACATTAAAGGAAGATTACCCTATTTATTTTAACTAATCCTGTATAATTTTTTCACTATAGCTAACGACTACGCATAAGCACTAGAGTCTATTCAGATAGGTCATTACGCAGTCATTTGAATCAGTCAGCATATGTAGTAACAATCCTAGACCAATTATTCTATAGGGCTTTGGTAGAAATAGCATAGCCGCATAAACTGCCATTGCATAGTAAGTATGTAATGGATGAAAATTAATACTACAGCGATCAGGTAAGAAAACAGGTGTTGCTAGCAAGTGATCTAAATCTACCAGCATGGTTGCTAAAAGAATCAAATATACTCGTTTGTAATCATCACGAAAAAAAGTATAGGCAATAATCAACGGCATGCCAAAATGCAGGAAGTAGTGGATAACGGTTTGGATCATCATCTTTCCAATTCAGCATGATGTTTTATTGATAAGTTGGTATGCAGAATAATTAAACTAGTAAACGTTACTTAAGAAGCCAAAGCTACATGTTCATGCTATGTTCAGACTTGAAAAACAGGCGCAAAGCCACCCCCTGGTGTGCGAAAGTTAGTCGCTTGGCCTTGATAGATACGCCCAGCAGTTAGTAGCAGCTGTCCTGCATAGGTATAAAGACGTATATCTACCTTTCTAGTCGTCACCACATCATCAATCTTTATTGATCGCTCTGTAGCAGGGATAAAGGTCTGCGCAATATAGCTTTCATCTAAAATAGTCTCGAATACGCGGCGGGTAATCTTGCTGCCACGGTAAACGCCCTTACTACCATAACCAGCTACTGGCTTAAAAAACAATTGTCTCCGAGTACGCCATAATTCTGCTGCATCCTCTTTTGTAACCATTCTGGTAGTTGGTACTGACTTTTTTAGATATTCTGCATCATCATCACCTAGTCCCCACGACTGCAAAGTTTGCGTATCGGATAGTAAAGTCAGGTTGNGCTTATTAGNGAATATAGCATGGNCATGNGGATTNGGNGTTACTACTACCGCACCCTCTAAATAGGCACTTTTAAGCACGGCGTGGTTGGGGTTTTCAAAGGCGAAATCGACTAACCGATTATAGATCATATCAATGGGCTTGCTATGAGCTGTCAGTACACCATCAGCATAGTTAAGCTCAGACGGATCGAGTATAACGGTATCAATGCCTTTAGCTTGAAGTAGTTGGCAGGCCAGCTGAAACTCCAAATACATGAACTGGCTTTTGGGCTCATTATCCACAATAGCAATGCGATTGGGCATGCTAGTTGCCGATTGTCGCTGCCATTCTTGTATGAACATATTAGCGACCGCTTCTTCAAACCCATCAAGCATTTTAGTAGTAGCAACACTTTGCTCTGAGGGGCGACAGCAGTGTTTTTGTGCGCGGGCAAGTGCTACGTTTAAAAATGCGCCTCCAGCATTGGTATTGATCTCAATAAGCTTGGGGTCATCGCTCCCTAAGTGAAAGTCATAACCCATAAAGGCCCCTATTGGCCCCGGATCGAAAGCCGCGATATTGGGTGCCCACGACAGTACTTGCTGTTGATATGACGGTAGTCTAGCAGTCGACTCAATAGCTGCGATGATTCGCACCATTGCTTCTATCTCTGTCTTAGGGACGAACACCGGTGTCGCTGAAAACAGCTTATTAAGCTCATTGGCTCCTAGTGGATTATCTCTTGTGTTTACTAATTGATCTTGCAGGCTGTTATTAAGCGCTTTACGATCTAAAGTACGGCAATAGCACTCTTGATTAAGCTGATTTGCCAGATTATCATTCGTTTTGTTTTTATTATTAATTAGGGATTCCATTTAAATCTCATTACTAAGTTGAATGTACTGATAGGGTTTAGGGGACAGCCAAAATAAAAAAAGTGTCTTAAATATTTAAGATAAGGTTATTTTTATAGTTACTTTACGAAATAGTCATTTTGCAAGATACTTAATTTGCAATATATCTAGTTTATAAATTAGCTACTTTGCAAGGTTATACGGTTTTACGCTCTTCTTTAATGAGTACTTTCGCTAAAAACAAACCTAACTCGAACAGTAGCCACATTGGAATCGCGAGCAATAGCATTGACACCCCATCGGGCGGTGTGACTACCGCTGACACAGCAAAACAACCGACGATGATATATCGGCGCTTACTCTCTAGACTCTGAGTGGATATGATACCGACCATTATCAATAATAAAGTAACCACTGGAATCTCAAAAGTGAGTCCAAATACCATAAATAACTTTAGCGCAAAGCTTAAATAACTGTCGATATCGGTCATAGGTATAACGTTTTGCGGAGCGAATAAAATAAAGAACTTCAATACGCCTTTGAGTACCACAAAGTAGGCAAAAGCGACACCAGAATAAAATAGGAATATCGAAGATATCAGCACTGGAATAGTGATTTTTTTCTCTTTTTTATATAATCCAGGCGCTATAAATGACCAAATTTGATACAGAATATACGGCATCACTACAAAGGCAGCAACGAAAATCGTCAAGCGAATAGGTGCCATAAAGTTCGAGGTAATATCAGTAGCAATCATAGTCGAATTCGCAGGCAGCTGCGCAACCAGAGGGTCTGATAAAAGATTGTAGAGCTCACGCGAAAACCCTACCAATGCTAAGAAGACGATCAAAACGGCTACGCATATTTTGATGAGATGCTTGCGTAATTCAATCAAATGCTCAGTAATAGGCATGTCGCTAAGCACATTCAGCACATTATCAGTCTCAACATTATGGGTAGCATCTGACGCCTTAGCATCTGTATTTGCTAACTTTCTTTGGCGACTTTTTTGGTGCTTAAATAAGCTCATTTATCCCCCTTCTCTATAGCTGAAGAAGAGGAAGTATCTGGCTGATGATTTTGCTGCTGAGGAGTGTTTGACTGATAGGAAGTATCTAAGCTTTGGTTTTGCGAGTTTTCAAACTTATCCATACTACCGCGCATCTCGGCTAACTCACGCCGCATGTCTGTCTCAGTCTGACGAATCTTTGCCAGCTCATCTTGCATCTGTTTTCGTGTCTCAGCCAAATCAAGCTCAGACTCTATATCAGACTGTAAGGTTGAAATCGTGCGACGCAATTTGGCATACCATTGCCCAGCGGTACGTGCAGCTTGTGGTAGTTTTTCTGGGCCCAAGACAATTAAAGCGATGACTCCAAATAACAGTAATTCGGAAAATCCAATATCAAACATAATGGGCAAATATATTAGTTAGTAGATTATTAAATACGGTTAGCGAAATACCTCAAGCTCTACACTTTGTTGTTATCATCAGCGATAACAGGCCTAACTTCTAAATCATCAGCCTGAGTGCTGCCCCTAGTATTTAGGCTATTAGTATCTAGGTTATTAGTACTTAAGCTGTTAGTATTTAAATCATTACTTGCAGCTGGCGTACTATTTTCATGGCTAAGCACATGATTTTTGCGAGCATTCTCAGGTTCTTCATCTTTGACCGCTTCTTTAAAACCCTTCACCGCACCGCCTAAATCTTTACCTGCATTTTTAAGCTTGGCAGTACCAAATACGACCACCACTACGACCAATAAAATCAGCCAATGTGTAATAGAAAAGCTGCCCATAACGGTATCCTTATATTTTGTGATCTTGTTTAGACCAGTATGTGTCAGTGTGCTTTAGAACACTTTTTACCGTACCAGAATTATAGTTTCAAACGGCGCAATCGCAGCGCGTTAGCAATCACCGAGAATGACGACAAGCTCATCGCTGCCGCTGCTATCATCGGACTGAGCAGAAGCCCAAATATGGGATAGAGCACACCTGCGGCAATAGGAACACCAAGTGCATTGTAGATAAAGGCAAAAAACAGATTCTGTCTGATATTGCGCATGGTGGCGCGGCTAAGCTTATAAGCTTTGGCAATGCCCATTAAATCACCTTTTAGCAGGGTAATGCCCGCACTCTCCATCGCCACATCGGTACCGGTTCCCATAGCGATACCAACATTAGCTTGCGCTAGCGCTGGTGCGTCGTTGATACCATCACCCGCCATAGCGACCAATTTACCGCTGTCTTGCATTTCTTTGACGATACGGTTTTTATCCTCTGGTGAGACATCCGCATGAACTTCATCAATACCTAGTTTATTGGCGACTGCCTGCGCGGTTTTTTCGTTGTCACCGGTTAGCATCACAACTTTTAAACCTGCGTCATGAAGCAGTGAAATAGCCTCTTTAGTGCTTGGTTTAATAGGGTCAGCAACTGAAATAATACCAGCAGCTTTACCGTCTATAGCCACAAACATTACCGTTTCACCGTCTTTTCTACGGACATCAGCTTTAGTGGACAGCTCATTATCAAAACTATTTAGGCTTTCCATAAGCTTAGAGTTACCAATAGCGACTTTCTTACCATCGACCACGGCTTGTACGCCTTCGCCAGTAGTCGAATTAAAGTCAGTAGCTTTAGGAATAATGAGTGATCTTTCTTGAGCTGCTCTAACGATAGCTTCTGCTAAAGGATGCTCGCTAGCGCTTTCTACTGAGGCTACCAATGCGAGGAACTCGTCTTCATCTTGACCTACCTGCGCATCAATTGCGGTAAGCTCGGGCTTACCAGCGGTCAGTGTTCCGGTCTTGTCGACGACAATGGTATCGACTTTTTCCATACTCTCTAACGCTTCAGCATTTTTGATGAGGACGCCGTTTTGCGCGCCTTTGCCGGTACCAACCATAATGGACATCGGCGTCGCTAGACCAAGGGCACAAGGACAAGCAATAATCAGTACCGCAATCGCGTTAACCAAAGCATAGGTCATAGCGGGCTCAGGGCCGAATATCGCCCAGACAATAAAGGTTATGATAGAGGTGACAATAACAATAGGTACGAACCAACCCGCCACTTGATCTACCAAGCGCTGGATAGGCGCGCGGCTACGCTGGGCTTCAGCAACCATTTGTACAATTTTAGATAATACTGAATCTGCTCCAACATTGACCGCTTCGACTAATAGCGTTCCGGTGCCATTTACCGTACCACCAGTCACTGTATCTCCTGCTACTTTTGATACAGGGATTGGCTCACCCGTCACCATTGATTCATCAACATTACTATTACCATCGATCACTGTACCATCTACGGGTAGTTTCTCACCTGGTTTAACCCGTAGCTTATCGCCAGTGACGACCTCATCAAGCGAGACTTCGACTTCTTCACCGTTTTCATCGACACGTCTTGCGGTTGGTGGTGCGAGCTCAAGCAAAGCTCTAATCGCACCTGAAGTTTGACTTCTAGCTTTGAGCTCTAATACTTGACCCAGTAGCACCAAGGTCACAATGACCGCTGCCGCTTCATAGTAGACTCCGACTTGACCAGAGGCATCTCTGAAACTGTCTGGGAAAATATCGGGAAAAAAGGTCGCGACAATACTAAAAATATAAGCAGCGCCTACGCCTATCGCAATCAAGGTAAACATATTTAGATTGCGGCTTTTTATAGACTGCCAGCCACGGACGAAAAACGGGGCGGCGCCCCAAAGCACTACAGGGGTCGCGAGCACTAACTCAGCCCATTGTAAAACCTGTGAAGGTATACCATACTGACTAAAGTCAACTCCAAACATACCGCTCATCACATATATTAAAAGCGGTACAGTCAACACGGTACATATCCAAAAACGACGAGTCATGTCGTCAAGCTCTGAGGTGTCCTCTTCACCGATAGTAAGCGTTTCGGGCTCAAGCGCCATACCACATATCGGACAACCGCTATTTCTAACGTCTCTCACTTCAGGATGCATAGGACAGGTATATACCGTGCCATCGTAATCAGCAGGTACTTTATCGTATTTACCGCCTTTAACAGATTTTACTCCGCTACTATCAGTATCCTTTCCATGACAGCTAGCGTGACTATCATCTTTAGCAACTTCGTCTTCAGGTTTAAGAAACATGCCACATATTGGGCAGTCACTTTTTTCAACATCTCTTACTTCTGGATGCATAGGACAAATATAAATCGTGCCGTTATAATTTTCTGGTATCTTGTCGTACTTATTGCCTTCGACAGACTTTAACTCAGTACTATTATTAGCATCCGCTTTATGACAATGCGCATGACTGCCCTCATTACTGTTGGATTCAGCAACCTCGTCTTCAGGTTTGAGAAACATGCCGCATATCGGACAATCGCTCTTCTCAGTATCTCTAACCTCAGGATGCATAGGACAAATATAGACCGTACCGCTATAATTTTCCGGTACTTTATCGTACTGACCACCTTTGATAGATTTTTCATCGGCAATATGTTTCATAAAACCACTCCTTGAAGACAAT